>CAJOPA010000078.1 GCA_905236235.1 uncultured Eubacterium sp.
ATACTTCATCACCGACCCCTGTGCATCCAGTTTGTCAAGGTAACGATAGATGGTCGTGAGATTCGTCTCATGACCTTCTTTTTTTAAATACTCCGCAAGATCGGCCACCGGCACGCCGCGGTTTTTATGATTCTGCAGATACGACAGCATCAGGCTGCGCGCCGCCGTGGAATACTCTCTTTTGCCGCTCTTTTCCATAAGATATCCCCCTAAAACGTAAGTCCCAACAGCATGATCCCACAACCGGAGATCACGCCGATCCCGTAAAGGATGGCCAGGATCGTCAGATTCTCCCGCAGGGATTTGTTTTCGTTAAAAAGGACCAACAGTCCGACGCCGGCATTGACCAGCAGTCCGCTCATCAGCGCTCCCACGGAAAACATCCCGTCCAGGTAGAGCTCCGTGATCACCACGGAAGATGCGCAGTTCGGCACCAGTCCCAAAAGCGCACTTGCAAAAATCCCCGCCACCGTCGTGTTGGCAAAAAAGGTTGCCAGCGTATCCTCTCCAATCATCAGGATCAAAAGATTCATCACAAAGGAGAACAGGAAGATAAAGAAGATCACCTTCAGGGTATGAAATAACGCCGTGATCAAGACATTGGGTCTGCAGCATGCGCAGCCATGCTTCTCGGCCAGTTCCTCCTCATCGGGCACGCCCAGATGCGGCTTCTTTTTCTCAAAAACAATATCCAAAAGAATGCCCCAGATCAGCGCGATGATGACCTTGGTAAGCAGGATATGCACGATCTCTCCCCCTTCGATATCCGAGGAAAGAAGGATCGGCAGCATCTCGTCGGATGTGGAGAGATAGACCGCAAACAGCGTACCGATGGTGATCATCCGGCCCGCAAAAAGATTGGATGCTACCGTGGAAAATCCGCACTGCGGCACCACGCCCAAAAGAGATCCGAACACAGGCCCGAATCTCCCTGCCTTCGAGATCGCCATGTAGCTCTTCCTGCCCGCATAGCGTTCAAAGATCTCCATCACCACATACGTTATAAATAAAAACAGCACCAAGGACAGGCTGTCCTTGCCCGCATCCAAAAATGCATCTTTGATCAAATCCCACATGATATTGCCTCCTAAAAACGCAAGTCGTTTGCATTTGCAAGTGATTTGCGTTTTTAAATATACGCTTTCACGCCGGCAATGTCAAGAAGTTTTTATGTGCAAGCCCACAAAAAGATCCGGACGGTTTCCCGCCCGGATCCTCGTTACTTACTCTTATTTGTTACTTACTCTTATTGGGTCTTGTCCGACTTAGAACTTCGTTCCGAAATCGCCGCCGTCCCAAGGAGAGGATTCCTCTGCGCCGCCGTCATACGACGTGTTGCTCTCCCACGTATCCGCTTCCTCAAAGCTCTGCGGCTCTTCGTATGCGGGGCTTTCCGGAGCTTCCACGGGCTCGGAAAGATATTCCTGCGTCATCGCCGCCGCATCCTTGGCAACCGCGTTCTTATCCAGCTTGAAGATCGATACCGCCTCGGACAGGCTCATGGCACTCTGCAGGGTCTCCTCTGCCATTTGGGAGATCGTCTCGGACTCGCCGGTGATATGCGACGTGCTCTCCGCGATATGGGAGTTGCCCGTTGCAGCCTCTTCCGTTGCCGTCGATACTTCGCTTAAGGACTGCAGCATCTCGCCGATGATCGAGTTCACGTTTCCTGCCGTCGTGTTTAAACCGTTAACGATATCGGAAATATCATCCGCATCCGCATTGTACTGCCGTGCGGTCTCCACGAATTTATCATAATCCGGCTGTACCGTTTCTTCGATAAATTTCAGAATGTTTTCGGAGCATGCACTCAGGTTTTCCACGCAACCGATGACATCGCTTGCCACATCCTTGATCCTTGCCACGGAATTCTGGGTATCATCCGCAAGCTTGCCGATCTCCGTTGCAACAACCGCAAATCCCTTGCCTGCCTCGCCGGCTCTCGCCGCCTCGATGGAAGCATTGAGTGCCAAAAGATTGGTCTGGGAAGAGATCTCTAAGATCGCATCCGAAAGCTCGTTGATCTCGTTGACCTTCTTCGCATCTTCGAGTGCCTGCGAAAGAGTGGTAATGGACTCTTTGTATACTGACTCCGCATTGGTCTTGGATTCTACCGTATCCTGCTCCAATACTCTTGCACGTTCGCTGATCTCTAGAGCCTTCTGTGCACCTTCCGAAGCACCATTGGTGATCTCGATGATTGCACCGCGCGCACTGTCGGCCTGTGCGTTTAAGGTAGAGGTATAAGCTGCCGTCTGCTGCGAGGATGCGGACAGCTCCTGGGTTGTAGCGGAAACGCTCTCGATCTCGCTGCGGAGCCCACGGATCTGCGTATTCTGATTATCCACATATTCCGCAACGGACTCTGCCTCTCCGAGCACTCTGGCCACAACATTCCGCAGAGATTCCTGCATGTTATTAAGACCACGAGCCAGTACGCCTGTCTCATCCTGCTTCTTCATGAACTTCTCATCGACATCCTGCGTAAAGTCGCCGGTTGCGATGCGTCCAAGCTCATTCGTGATCAGCGAAATCGGTTTTGTGATACTGTTAATAATCAGGTAGGAGATCACAACCGCGATTACCAGGATCACAGCGGTAATGATCACGACGATCCTGATCAGCGCATTACTCGTCGCATTGATCTCCGTCAGGTTCTGCTCTACGGTTACCAACCATCCGGTGGTCTCGTTTACGCAATAGCCCATACCAAAAGAATCGCCCTCTACGGTAAACTCTCTGTAACCGGAGCCGTCTGCCAAAGCACCGGACATGGCATCCGATAAGGATTTATAGGCGGCATCCTGCTGTCCCAATTCGATGGTGTTAAATTTCTCTTTTACAAAGTCTTCGTTCTCATGCGCTACGGCTGCGCCGTCCGAACCGGTAATATGTACCACGCCGGTCTCTCCGATCTGAATCGCATTCGTGATCTCGGAAAGGAAGTTTGCCTCCGTCAGCATAAACATACATCCGATCGGGGATGCGTTGACATCGCCGTTTTCATAGATCGGAGCTGCAAAAAGCATGATGATGGAACCATTGGTGGCATCCTCATACGGCTGGGTAACCGAGCACTCTCCGTTTAATGCCGCCTGGTACCACGCACGTTCGGAAATATCCGCCAGTGTCTCAAAATCACTCGTCAACGTCAGGCCGTCGACAGCGTAAGCCACGGAAAAATCCTTTACGCCAAAGGCATCTGCCTGCTCTACCAGCCACTGCTTGATCGCTACCAAGTCGCTGCCGCTCTTGCCGGCCCCTTCATAAACAAGGGAGTTTGCCTGCATCTCCTGCAGGATCGACCAATACTTGCTCAGTTCACTGTCCAGTGTTGCATTTACCTGGTGTGCGATGATCTCCATGGATTCTGCCGAAGACTCCTTAAAAGCATTCTTCGCACGCAGAGTTGCACATGCTCCAACGGCAACGCCCAAAACCAGACATAAGACCACAACCATGGCAACGATCTTTGCCTTGACGCTGTACTTTACCTCACTGTTCAGCAATTCCACCTTTTGAGGTTTTCCCATTTTCCGTCCCTCTCTTTCTGTACACTCCTGTTGTTTTTGTTTTGATTCCGAAACTATACGCAAATTAAACTATATTGCGTAGCACCAGAAATATTATATCGCTAAAAGTTTAACAAGTCAATGGAATTGTCTAAATTATGCAAACTTCTCTGTCAATTTTAATGGCAGCCGTATTTACGCTGTTTTTCGCTTTTTTCGCCCTCTTTTGTCTTCCGCACACAAAAAAAGCGCCGGCAGATCGCTCTGCCGACGCTCCTGTTTACAATATTTCTTGTCCCTTGGAATCTTTTACAGATCCATAGCTGCGTAGTAAGCCTCATAGGTGGCCTGCTCTACGGTACGAGCACGTACGCAGTCGCCGATCTCTCTCCACTCCGGAACATCACAGCCGGTAACGAAGGAATCCGCAAGCGCGGTCTTCGCTCTCATACCTGCCGCAAATACGATGTTATCCGCAGTCACGGTCACATCCTTGCCTTCCGCATCGGTGTAGGTCACGGTACCGTTGCCTACTTCCTTACACTTTGCATTGCAGATCGCGGTGAAGTTCTCGTTCTCATCGAGAAGGATACGGATCTCATCACCGCAGGTCGTGGAAGCATCCGGGCAAAGGCTGGACTGCATCTCGATGATAGAAACCTTCTTGCCAAGGTCTGCCAGATGTAATGCCGTCTCGCAACCAACCTGGCCACCACCGATGATCACAACCGTATCGCCGAGCTCATTCTCATGGCCGTAAACATCGGTTGCCACACGTCCGTGATCCAGATCATATCCCGGAACCGGAAGCATCAGCGGCTCTGCACCTACCGCAATGATCACGGCATCAAACTTGCCGTTTAACATCTCCGGAGTCGCCTCGGTATTGAGCTTCACATCGATATGCTCCTTCTCTACCTGATGGATCAGGTAATCCTTGTAGGAGCAAAGTGCATATTTGAAATCAACATAGGAGGAGAACTTCAGAGCTCCGCCTAAGGAATCGCTCTTCTCAAAGATCGTGGGATGATGTCCGCGCTCCTTACATACAAGGGCTGCCTTCATACCTGCCGGACCGCCGCCGATGATCGCAACCATCTTTTCCTTCTTGGGTGCTTCAAACATCTTGCGACCGAAAGCCTCATGGCCGACATGCGGATTCACGGAGCAACGGAACAGATGCTCATAGCAGTCCGAATCATGACAGCGCATGCACTTGATACAGGGAACAACATCGTCCTGACGTCCCTCGATGCCCTTCCAGATGGTATCCGGATCGGCGATCAGCTGTCTCGTCAATGCAACGAAATCACACTTGCCCGCAGCGATGGCATCCTCAGCAGCCTGCAAAGACTCAAAACCGCCGACCGTGGTCACCGGTACATGGAGTCTGCCGGAATTCTTGAATGCTTCCGCAAAACGAACATTGGGATGATAACCCATATGCTGGCAGGGATGGGTCCACGTCATATATTTCTTGGTAACCATACCGCAGGATGCCTGGATCACATCACAATGATCCTGCAGGATCTCAGCGATATTCAAGCCTTCCTCGAGGGTGATGCCGCCCGCCTCAAACTCGGTCGCGGACATACGAACCTCCATGGTCATGCGGCCCTTCGTAGCCTCACGACAGGCATCTAAGATCTCTACGAGAAAACGGCAACGGTTCTCCGTAGAGCCGCCGTACTCATCGGTTCTGTGGTTGGTCAGCGGAGAAAGGAACTGTGCCACCGGAATGTTGTGTCCAAAGTGGAACAGAAGATTGTCAAATCCGCAGATCAGGAGGTTCGCGCACATCTCGGCGGTCTTCTCCTTGTAAAACTTCATCTCGTCCTGGGTCATCTCAATACCGATCGGCGGAGACTGCATGATCCAGTTGCCGTCAGAGCAGCTGATCGGGCCCGGGCGAAGAGACATGGGGAAAAGTCCCATGACTTCCATGCCGGCCATAGCGCCGTGTGCATGGATACGGTCTGCAAGCTGGGAAAGTGCATTCTTGTGGTTGAATGCCACAGTATCCCATGTGCAGTGCTCGCCGTCATCAAAAACGTCAACAGCCTTCACGCCACCGCAATATACGATCGCAGCACCGGTCTTGGCTCTCTGCTCGAAATAGGACATCTGCTCCTCATTCGGGTAAAGCTCACCGTTGCTGGCCGAATGCGGTGTGATCGGCGCAACGATCAAGCGGTTCTTGTACAGCTTGCCGTTTACACGGATCGGTGCCAGAACATTGGGAAATTGCTTGTTCATAAGTAAAATATCCTCCTAACAATAATGTCACAATATCATTTCCTATTATCCCACTTGCCTGCGGTTTTTGCAATGGGTTTTCCTGTGGATTTTTTGTGTTCCGTGCTGATTTTTTCCATATTTTACGTTATACTTTTCACAAAGGTAAAAAGGGGAAAAGCCATGCAACTGTATCCGATCCTTACACCGGAAGATCTGTTTCGCGATCCTTCCGCCGCATCACCGTCAAGAGATACGCTCGATAAAACCGACGCCTCGCCGTACCCGGAGGAGACGATCTCTCTCCATGTGCACGTGGTTTCCATGCCGGAAGGCTTTCTGCTTTTTGATGAAGAACCCTACCTTCCCCGCATCGCCGCCGAACGCACCCTGCGTACCGTTGCCATGAAAAGCGCCGCGGCAAGGGCTTCCTCCATCGTAAGCGGTCTGCTTTTGGAGCGCGTCCTTCGACCGTATTTTCCGAGAGCCATCAAGTACCGCCCGCTTTTGCTCGTCCGTACGCCCCACGGCGCACCGGCGTTTCCCGCCTCTCTTGCCGATCTGGCCGACAGCCCCGTTCCTTTCTATTCCTTAAGCCACACCAAGGGTCTGATCGCCGTCGCTGTCTGCAACGCACCCGTAGGCATCGATGCGGAATGGCATCGCCCTTTAAAGGACAGCGTGATCGAGAGGATCCTGCATCCCGACGAAACCGCCTTTGCCGCTGCCCCGGATCGTGCGCTTAGTCTCTGGACCGCCAAGGAGTCCTATGTCAAAATGCTCGGCTCCGGTTTTCGCAGCATCACGCCGGAGGAACTGTCCCTTCCCGAGCTGTTGCGGGAGAACCGCTTTTTCCATACAAAAACAGACCGCCATCTGCTGACTGTCTGCGTCCGTGCCTCTGCCGAGGCCGCTCCGGATCCCTCCGAAGAGACGTCCGAAAAAACCTTCGAAGAGATCGCTGTCGATGTTACCACGCATTCCCTGGATGACCTTTTGACCCTCAAATAAGACCGGCCCTGCGATCGATCGCACCTATTGTGCGCATCCGCAGCAGCTGTGCATCTTTGCGCCCGTCAAAACCATGTCTTCGCACGCCACGCCGCACGGCTCTGAGGTCGTGCCTTCCGACACAAATCCGCATTTTTCATAAAAGCCCTTTGCCTCGGGCAGGACGCTGGCGTAGATCGCGGACGCATTGGCAAGCGCCGCTTTATTGATCAGCATCTTCATGACAAAATCGCCATAGCCCTGTCCGCGGGATTCCTTTTTAACCACGATGTGGCTGATCTCAAAACGGTCTCCGTCAAACGTGATCCGCCCGGTCCCGACCACCTCGTCCTTTTCATCATAGGCCACAGCCTGCACGGCGTACGTGTCGATCTCATCGAGCTCTGCGAGTAAAGCATGGCCCGGCTCCTCCCCGAAGACCTCCTTTCGAAGCGCCGCGATCTGCGCCAGATGCTCTTTCCCTTCCAGATATTTTCCGCGTACCATTCCGTACCTCCTTGATGTATTTTAATTCCCTTTATTTTTACGATTTTGATAAGAAATGTTAAGGTCCTTAACTTATCTCATTATTTACTTTTCGCCATACGCTTTGTATAATATTTTTGATGTTTTTTAACTTTTTTGAGCAAAAATAATTGTATAGATTGAGGAGGTTTTTATGAGTCCGAAGTACAAACATTTACTTTCTCCGCTCAAGGTCGGCAATTTTGTTTTCAAAAACCGCATGGTTGCCGCCAACTCCCTGCCGCACTTTTTGCAGGGGCCGGAGACCTACCCCGCAGACTCCGTTATCGCGCACTACGAGCGCAAGGCACGGGGCGCTGCCGTTACCACCTGCATGGGAATCAACAACTTCTCCGCAGGCAAACAGCTTCCCATGGAGGCGGATTTTTCCCATTTCCCGGATTATAATCTTTATGACTCCAACTGTCAAAACTACCTGATGCAGTTGGCGGATTCCATCCATTACTATGATTCCATCGCCTGTATGGGTATCTTCGTGGGCCCGCCATCCTGCTATCCGCTCATGAAGTGGAAGGAAGAGCCCGCACCCGCAACAAAGCCCGGCGGGATGGCTCCACCGCCGATGCGCACGTTCGAGATCGAAAAGATCCCTGCGCACAACGCTCCCGCGGATTATGACAAAGAGACGCTTGCCAAGATCGCTGCCTCCTATGCGGAGCAGGTGGGTCTTTTACAGTTTTTGGACTATGACATGGTCAGCATCCACATGTGCTACCGCGCTAATCTTCCGTCCAAGTTCTTTAGCCCCTTAACCAACGATCGCACCGACGAGTACGGCGGAAGCCTTGAAAACCGCATGCGCTTCCCGCTGGAGGTATTAAAAGCCGTTCGTGAAAAAGTCGGCAAAAACTTCCTCATCGAGATCATCTGGTCCTTGGAGGATGAAGAAGGCGGCTACAGCATCGACGACAGCGTTGCCTTCTTAAACGAGGCCAAGAAGTACATCGACATCGTACAGCTTCGTGCCAGAAATGTGGATGACGCACATCCCACCGGCTTTGAGCTGCAGGAGACGCCTTTCCTCGAGAAGGCCGCTTACATCAAAAAGAATGTTCCGGACCTGATCATCGGCAGCGTCGGCGGTTATCACTATCCCGAGACCTGCGACAAGGCCATTGCCGAGGGCAAGGTGGATCTGATTTACATGGCACGTGCCTGGATCTCCAACCCGGATTACATCGACTGCGTGACGGAAGGCCGTGAGGACGATATCGTTCCCTGCCTGCGCTGCAACAAATGTCACGGCCGCGGACCGAAGGATCCCTATGTATCCGTATGTTCCGTCAATCCTTTGATCGGCTTGGAGCACAAGATCGATCGCCTGGTAACGCCCGTTACCCGCAAAAAGTCCGTAGCCATCATCGGTGGCGGTCCGGCTTCCATGCGCTGTGCGATCTATCTCGACGACAGAGGACATGATGTCACAATCTACGAGGCAAGCGACGCCTTGGGCGGTGCGATCAAGCACTCCGACTATGTGTCCTTCAAGTGGCCTCTGCGCGATTTTAAAAACTACCTGATCCATCAGATGGACAAGCGCAAGATCAACGTGAAATTAAACTGCAAGGCAACCCCGGAGATGCTCGCCAAAGAAAACTATGATGTTATCATCGCGGCACTCGGTGCCGTTCCGGCCGTTCCGCCCATCAAGGGCATCGACACCGTAGACATCGGTTCCGCCACCAAGGCATTTATGGATCCCGATTCCCTCGGCAAGCACGTCGTTGTCATCGGCGGTGGTGAGGTAGGTTGCGAAGCCGCTATGCACCTGGAAGAAAAGGGACATACGGCCACTGTGATCGAGATGCGCGGAAGCCTTGCGGCCGATGCCACCATGATCCATTATCATGAAATGTTTGATGCGGCTTGGGAAGCCCACAAGGGTTGCGACGCGATCTTAAATGCCACGGTTTCCGAGATCAAACCCGGCGAGGTTTGCTACAAGGATGCCGCAGGCAACGAAAAATCCGTCAAGTGCGACAGCATCATCGTATCCGCCGGCATGCGTCCGTTAAAGGATGAAGCACTCGCCTTTGCCGGTATCGCGCAGGAATTCTACATGCTCGGCGACTGCAAGAAGGCAGCCACCGTACAGCAGGCAATGCGCCAGGCCTTTGGCGTGGCCAGCCGCATCTGATCCCGCGCATGATACCATCCTGCCTGTGGCATGATCTTTCATGACATGAAAAACCCCGTCAATCCTTAAGGATCGGCGGGGTTCTTTTTCTTTTAAAACCTGCTTTAGCCTTGCTTGCCGTCAGACTGACGGATCATATCTTCCACCACGATATCGTAGATCTCGCCGATGCTATTGCAATACTCCAAGATCTTCCACGGCTCATTGGTGTGGAAATGGATCTTGATCAGATCCTCATCGCCTGCCGCGATCAGAGAGTTGCCTTCAAAGTGATCCGTGATATAATCTGCGATCGCATCCTCATCCAGATCCTCGTCTCTTCTGTCGATCAAAAGCTGCGTATCGTATCTGTAAGCGAACTGATCGTCCTCTGCATCAATGCTGTGTACTTTCTCCATAACGGCTCTCCTTTCTTTTTCCGCGTTTTAGCATATCCATTTTATCCGCACATGTCAAGAAGGCCGTGGCGTTCTCACTTTCTGTTTGCCGCGATCGTCTCATTGATCGCCTTTACCACCGGGCCGGGTTCGATCCCGTGCACGGCGCAGGCATCCGCAAGGTATCTGTCCACGTATGTTGTTAAAACAACAAACAAAAACACCCTTTTAAAAAGAAAGACAGGGGCTCGGCAGCCCCCATCATCCCAGAACTTCACCACTTCCGGCTCACTCGTAAAGGAGCAAAATGTCGCGGTAGATATCCAGATCCAAATCCTTGAAAACGTTAAACAGCACCTTCATTCCGCTGCCGGTTTCATCCAGCCATCCTTTGACCGTCTCAACCGCTATCTCAGCCGCCCTCTGATTAGGGAACATAAACACCCCGGTCGAGATACAGCAAAAAGCAATGCTCTTCACATCATTTTCCTCTGCCAGCTCCAAACAGGATCTGTAGCACGATGCCAGTTGCTCTTCCAATTCTTTTGTAAGTCCCATTGAGGCTATTGGGCCAACAGTATGCTCCACATATTTGCAGGGAAGATTATATGCCGGTGTGATCTTCGCCCGACCTGTCGGTTCCTCATGCCCCTGCTCTTCCATCATCCGATTGCATTCCAAACGTAATTGGATCCCGGCCTTCGAGTGTATGATGTTATCAATGCAGGAATGAAGCGGTTGAAAACACCCCAGCATCTGACTGTTGGCTGCATTGACGATAGCATCCACCCTAAGCCTGGTAATATCCCCCTGCCAGAGATACAATCTCTCATCTGACGCTACCGGCTTCAGATCCTCAATATCCACAAATCCATCTTTCGCATTCTCCACCTGTAGGTATTCATCCTGTATCTGTAAGAATTCATCGCTGATGGAATGCGGCATTCTCACATTCATCAGCGACCTGAGCATATTCTTCTGCTCTTGCTCATCTTCAGGAATGCCGTAATTTTTATATTCTATTCTCTCGGAAAGCAGCTTCTTTATCAGCCAAATCCGCTGTTCTTCATGCGTCACCTATCATCACCCCATTCAAAAAATATCCCATACAAAAAGCGCCTGTACAACATTATATCGTACAGACGCAAGCGGAACAACAATCATCAAAACAGTTCCCAGTACGAGAAGTCCTATCTGCGTAGAACCAATTTTTGCAAACTCTGTCATGATCCTACGCCTCCTTCTCGTTTTCTTTATTAAGCACCGCCTGCTCTTGACAAAACGATCTTATCACGCTAAAATAATTAAGTTATCGGTAATAAAATTTTCAGTAAGGAGGTAAAGTATGTCAGTACCTGACAGAAGCATAGACCCCCGCTTGCTTGCAAGTGCAGAGGCAGAGTTCCTTGACAAGGGCTTTATCAAGGCGGAACTGAAAACCATCTGTGAAAATGCCGACATTACAACAGGGGCGGTCTACAAGCGATACAAGGGCAAGGAAGACCTGTTCTGTGCTTTGGTGGAGGATATTGCAGATTCTCTTATCGGCTTTATGAAAAAGCGGTCGGAGATAGATTTTTCGTCACTTACAGACGAGGAGATATACGATTCATGGATAATGACCTATGAAAATATGATACCTTTGTTTCAGATGCTTTATGAGCAGCGGTGTAAATTCAAACTTCTGACCGACAAGGCGGCCGGTACACGCTATGAGAATTTCAATCATGAATTTGTGACGCTGGCAAGCTATGCTTACGAGCAGTTCTATGATGAGGCACGTAAGAGAGGTCTTGCACGCGCAGAAGTCACAAGAGAGGAATTTCATGTGCTTATCTCGTCATTCTGGACTTGCATTTGTGAACCTATCATTCATGATATGACTTGGGAGCAGATAGAGGAACATTGTCGTGTTATCTGTCGATTCTTCAACTGGAAAGAGGGCATTATGCTCGGAAAGGAAAGTGGGAATGTTTAACAAAGTAAAGCCCTACATGGGCGAGTACATCAAGTACACCTATGCGGCACTGGCGGCGATGTTCGCAGGACTTATCGCCTCCACACTGCCGTTTTTCATGGTGTACCGTATCATCAAACCGCTGATAGACGGTGAAAAGCTGTCTTTCAGTTACATAGCGGTGCATATCACTGTTATTTTTGTGTGTGAGTTAGCCTACGCTATCTTGTATGTATGGGGATTAAAATTCTCCCATATCTCTGCCTACAACACGCTGAAAAATATACGAATTTCGTTACAGAAAAAGCTGGAGCGTCAGCCCCTTGGCACGATTCAGGATATGGGCAACGGTAAGATCAAAAAGCTGTTCACCGATGATATAGACCAAGTGGAGATGCTCCTTGCACACGCTATCCCCGAGGGTATATCAAATCTTTCAATGGCTCTTATTGCGATTATCTGTATGTTCTTTGCCGACTGGAAATTAGCGTTATTATCGCTCTGCTCTCTGCCTTTGGGACTGTTTGCTATGGGAATGATGTTCAAGGCAGGCATGGAGCGTATGAATGCCTACTATGCCGCTTCTGCAAAGATGAACGCTACGATCATCGAGTATGTCAACGGAATGGAAGTCGTCAAGGTCTTCGGACGTGACGGCGAGAGCTATAAACGCTACGAAAAGGATGTTAAAGATTACCGTGATTTTACCCTTGCGTGGTACAAGGTCTGCTGGCCGTGGATGTCGCTGTATAATGCACTTATTCCCTGCGTGGCACTGGTGATGCTTCCGGTGGGAACTATTTTTGTGATAAACGGCACATCGACCCTTGCAGATCTGGTGCTTGTGTTCTGCCTTTCACTGTCGGTTGGTATGCCGCTCTTAAAAGCCCTTGCTTTTGCAGGAAAGATACCGCAGCTCGGATACAAGATAGACGAGATAGAAAAGGCTATGGACAATGAGCCGTTAAGCACTAATGATAATCAATTTATCGATAATTCTCATATCGTTAATTTCAACGATGTTCGTTTTGCCTATAAAGAGCAGGAAGTCCTGCACGGTGTATCCCTTGAACTCGACGAGGGTACGCTTACGGCTCTGGTCGGTGAATCAGGCAGCGGTAAATCTACCCTTGCAAAATTGCTTGTCCACTATTACGACCTGAACGGAGGAAGTATAACCCTCGGCGGTCAGGACATCACGGATATGAGTATCGAAGCGCTCAACGACAATATTTCCTATGTTTCGCAGGAGCAGTTGAGGCGGAGAGAGTAAGAGACATCTCGACAGAGGCTAAGCTTCTATATGGGCTTATGCTGGATAGGATGCAGCTCTCCGCTACGTAGGGAAGAAATACTTGCTCTTCAATGGGACTGCGTTGTACTTGATACGGATGCTCCGTACATCATGGTCAGACGTGCCTGGCATACGGAAAGCAACAGACCTGTGATCATGACAGAACTTAAGACAAAGGCAGCCTGCCGTGATATTGCTATACCGGAGAATCTTGTTGAATGCTTAAAAGAAGCAAAAAAGGTGTCGAAATCTGATTACGTGATTGCAAACCCGGACGGGGAACCGCTTTCATATACCCAGTTTAAAAGACTCTGGCAGTGGATCGTTACCAGGACCGCGAAGCCCCGGATAGCCAAGAAGAAGGTAGGCGGAAAATATGTGAAATACATCCTCGAACCTAAGCTTGGCGAAAAAGCCAGAAATAACGGTCACGTGACTTATACGCTGGATTTTGATGTAACACCACATCAGTTAACCTTGTCTGTCATCTCTGATAAAGTTTGACAAAGTCTGATAAATATCATTTGTCAAGCCTCCAATTTCCCCCAAATAAACAGGCTTTTTATTCATCAAACCATAACAAACTTGGTCAGACTTTATCAGCGGTTTTTTGAAAAAAATACCCCGAAAGGGATGTCCTTTCGGGGTGAAAATACTGTGTTTTCGGGCTTTCTCGGCTCTCTGATTATCTCTTGCTGAACTGAGGTGCACGACGAGCTGCCTTTAAGCCGTACTTCTTACGCTCTTTCATTCTCGGATCTCTCGTGAGATATCCGGCCTTTTTAAGGATCGGACGATAATCATCATCCACCTGAAGGAGAGCTCTGGAAATACCGTGGCGGATCGCGCCTGCCTGTCCGGTATATCCACCGCCGTGAACGTTTACAAGAACGTCAAACTTCTCTACCGTATCAGTAGCCACAAGCGGCTGACGAACGATAACCTTCAAGGTCTCAAGTCCGAGATATTCGTCAATATCACGCTTGTTGATCGTGATCTTGCCCGTACCGGGAACAAGGTATACTCTTGCAACGGAAGTCTTTCTTCTACCCGTGCCGTAAAACTTACTGTTTGCCATGATCTCTGCCTCCTTTCTAGAATGTCAGCTCTTCCGGCTGCTGTGCCTGATGCTTATGCTCCGGTCCCGCATATACAAACAGCTTCTTGTACATCTCGCTGCCAAGCGGTCCCTTCGGAAGCATGCCCTTTACTGCATGCTCGATCACGCGCTCCGGATGCTTTGCCAACATTTCCCGTAAGGTGGTCTCTTTCATGCCGCCTACATAATCGGAATGATGATAATAAATCTTCTGATCAAGCTTCTTACCTGTTACCTTGATCTTCTCGGCATTGACTACGATCACATAGTCGCCGGTATCCATATGCGGAGTGTAAATCGCCTTGTTCTTGCCTCTTAAAACCTTGGCAACTTCAGAAGAAAGGCGTCCTAATGTATATCCCGCAGCATCTACCACGTACCATTTTCTTTCAATCGTGGCAGGACTAGCCATAAATGTCTTCATCGGTATCCTCCTTATGATGATCCATTGTCTCAAAGCCATCCTCATGGTAATGTCCGGACCATGATTTGTGGTTTCTTGATTCTATGAGAAGTTGTCTCCGGGGCTTTGGAGAACAACCTGCACACTACGTCAGACTATGGTATTATAGTACAGCGCCAAGGCCGTGTCAAGCCATTTTATGCGCTTTCACGAGAACGGAAATCCCGATCCCCACAACGATCACAAATGCCCCCAAACCGGAGACTCCTTCCATAATATAATAAGACCTTGCACCCGGCACACCGAAGGTCCCCAGCATGGTTCGTTGCAGCGCCAGCACGGAGCCAATAACGCTGATCAGGGAAATGTTTCGCAAAAGAAAAAGCTTCACGGAATGATCCCTGAGTGCCTTCACGGCACCATGCACCGTCGTCCCTGTCCGCAGAAAAGTATAGGTCGCCATGGCGATCACCACGATCACCCCGAAGTTTTGATGATGTTCCTCTGCGACCGTCAGGCAAACCATCCCCGACAAAACCACACCGACAAACAACATCGCCTCGCCGGTATGTCGCGTCACCGTTCGCTCGGACCTCTTGTCGCGGCGCGTCCCGACGGGCAGAACAGATGCGCGCATGCAGCCCAGCAAAAAATAGTACGCCGCCATGGTGGCAAACCAAAAAGACCTGCCCTGCACGGCGAGAACCGCATTAAAAACCGCATAGATCAGATCCCAGCCCATCCCCAGGATCCCGGTCACGACCGCGCGAAAAAGGCTGTCCTCCAGCAGCTTCTTTCCAGTCTCGGTATCTTTGACTTTTCCGATCAGTCCGCCCGCGGCTTTTTGTTCGTTTTCCGTTTGTTCCGTATTCAAGATCATATCCTCTTTTTTATCCAGAAAAATACGGTGATCAGCCCCGCGGCAAGCTCCGCCACGATCAGTGAGTACCATATCCCGTCAAGCCCAAACACAAGCGGAAGCAGTAGCACCGCTGCCGCCTGAAAGACCACCGTGCGCAAAAAGGAGATCGCCGCCGATGTCGCTCCGTCATTTAACGCCGTAAAATAGGACGAACCAAAGATCGGGATCCCACAGAAAATAAAGCAAAACGAAAAGATCCGAAAGGCATGCAGCGTCATCTGCATCAATCCCTCGTCATAGCCCACATACATCAGGGACAAGGGTCTTGCCAAAAGCTCGCCTCCCACGATCATCCCCGCAGAACAGACCGCTATGATCCCAAGGCTCTTTCGCAAAACGCTGCGAAGCTCGTCCGGATGCTGCGCCCCGAAATGAAAACTGAAGATCGGCGCCGTTCCCACGCCGTATCCGATAAAGACCGCCATAAAGATCATGCTGACATACATGAGCACCCCGTAGGCCGCCACGCCGTCTTCGCCCGCGTATTTCATAAGCTGCGCATTGTACAGCATGCTGACCACGGACATGGAGACGCAGGATACAAACTCCGAGGAACCGTTGCCCAAAGCCTTCAGCAGCGCACTCCCATCCCATACGGGCTTGCCGAGCTTTAGCAAGCTTGTGTTTTTCCTTGCAAAATAGGCAAGCGGCAGAAAGCCGCCAAACATCTGACTGATCACCGTTGCCACCGCCGCACCGGGAATCCCCAGGGAAAGCAGACCCACGAGCACGGCATCCAGGATCATATTCATCACGCCGGCGATCAACGTCACATACAAACCCAGCTGCGGTCTTTCCGCCGTCACAAAGAAACTGTGAAATTCGTATTGCAACATCAAGGCCGGCAAACCGATCAGCACCAGTCTCCCGTAAAGCACGCAGTCCGGCACCATCGTCTCATCCGCGCCCAAAAGCACTGCTACCGGACGCAATGTGATCATACCAACGATGGCAATCACGATCCCGCAGACGACCGATACGTAGATCAGCATGGAAAAAACGCTGTTGGCCCTCTCTTTTTTTTCTTCACCCAAAAGCTTGCCCACCAGGGCGCTGCCGCCGGTGCCGATCATAAATCCCATGGCACCCAGAACGATCAAAAACGGCATGATAAAATTCACCGCCGCAAAGGAAGTCTTACCCGTAAAATTGGAAACAAAAAAACCGTCCACCACACCATATACGGAGGTGAAGATCATCATCAAAACAGAAGGGAGCGCATATCTAAGCAGTCGTCCCGTTGTAAAATGGTCGGATAATTGAATCTTCATAAATCCTGTCCCGTCCTTATTGCACGCCGGGCCCATGGTAGGCAAATCCAAGCATCGTAATATCGTCAAACTGCGGCGCTTCCCGCACGAATCCGTCGATCTCACCGCGAACCGCGGGAAGCAGCTCCTCCGGCCCCGCCTCCGGATGTCGGTTTAGAGCCGCAAGCAAACGGTCGTTGCCAAAAAGCTCATTTTCTCCGTTCGTGGCCTCCGTCACGCCGTCCGTATAAACAAAGAATTGGTCTCCCGGGTGAAGCTCAAAAGTGTGCTCCTTAAAGCGCATCCCTTCCATCACGGCCACGGCCGGACTGTGCTTGTAAATCTCCAGTTCGTAAACGCCGCCGGCTCTTCGGATAGCAGGATGCTCATGCCCCGCATTCGCAGCGATGCCTTTTCCCGTGGAAATCTCCACGATGGCAAGCCATACCGTGACAAAAAGTCCCGCCTCATTGCCCTCGCAGAGCCTGTCGTTTACCTCATTTAAAATCTGCGCCGGGCTCTCCTTAAGCTGCGCCCTGTTTTTGATGAGCGTCTTGGCGATCACCATGAAAAGCGCCGCCGGCACACCCTTGCCGGACACGTCCGCCATAACAAGCGCCAGATGGTCCTCGTCCACAAAGAAGAAATCATAGAAATCGCCACCAACCTCCTTGGCCGGATCCATCGTGGCAAACAGATCAAATTCTCTGCGCTCCGGAAAGGCCGGAAAGATCCGCGGCAGCATATCCGCCTGGATCCGGGTCGCCACGGAAAGCTCCGCGCCGATCCTCTCCTTCTCCGCCGTCACACTCTTTAACTGCTCGAGATAAGCATTCAGATCCCGGTTCATTTTTTCAAACGAACCCGCCAGTTCCTCGAGCTCATCCCCCGTCCGGATCGCAAGATGAAAATCCTCATGCCGATCAAGATTTTCCACCAGGGTCTTGGTTGCCTTATTCAGCTCCACAATGGGGCGCACCAGAGACCGCCGTATGATAAAGTAATAGATTGCCACAGCCACCAGCGTTACCAGGATAATCGCAGCAACCATCGTCAGTATAAAGCGAAACAGCGTCTGCTCGATCCCCTCCATGGAAAGATCCACGCCCACCACGGCCACGGGATTGCCCTCACTGTCCAAGATCGGATAGTACGCGCAGGCAATATGCCCATAGGTCTCATCCTCAAAAACCGTGATCTCCTCCTCGGGATCCGCCCGATAGATCCTCTCCACGGCTTCCTTTCCGCCGTCCATATATTCCTCGCGATAGCCAAGTTCCGCATAGTCCTCCGCCGTGTTGGCATCCCAGACATAGACCAGATCGTCCTCATAGGGCACAAAGACATAGTAATACCGCATCAGGTCCACCATCGACTGCGAAGCATTCAAAAACGCCATCACCGTGTCATAGTAGTCATCTTTTTCATAGACAGGCTGTCCGTCCGCATCCGTACCCACGGGCTCCACGTAGGCCAGTACCCTGTCCCCGTCAATA
>CAJOPA010000079.1 GCA_905236235.1 uncultured Eubacterium sp.
ATCCCGTAAATGGAAGGTTCCCGGATCCCAAGCATATTCAGATTCGGTCCGTTTAATACCAAGATCTTCATTCTCTTTCCTCCATGCATATTCCCGCGCTTTTCAAGATTCACCCGGGGATTGTCCAAAAAATCATTACAGGGCATCCGCGATCCGATAGATGAGATCCTTTGATTTGTCCCATCCGAGGCAGGGATCCGTGATCGATTTGCCATAGACGCCGCCTCCCACGGGCTGATTGCCGTCCTCAATATAGCTCTCCACCATAAATCCTTTGAGCAGACTTTTCACGCGCTCGTCATGTTTGGCGGAATTTAACACATCCATGATGATCCTGGGCTGCTCAAACGGATTCTTATTGGAATTGGAATGATTGGTATCCACGATCACCGCCGGATTGCGCAGTTCTCTTTCCTGATAGAATTCCCAAAGCCGGATCAGATCCTCATAGTGATAATTGGGCATATTCTGCCCGTGCTTGTTGGTCAATCCACGCAGGATCGCATGGGCAAAAGGATCTCCCTCCGAATGCACCTCCCAGCCTCTGTAGATAAAGGTGTGGGGATGCTGCGCCGCAAGAATGGCATTCATCATCACCGCGTAATCTCCGCTGGTTGGATTCTTCATGCCGACGGGCACATCCATACCGCTTGCCGTAAGCCTATGCTGCTGATCCTCCACGGACCGTGCGCCGATGGCCACATAGGCGAGAAGGTCGTCCAAATACTGATAATTCTCCGGATACAGCATCTCATCCGCGCAGGAAAATCCGGTTTCGTTGATCGCCCGCATATGCAGACGTCTGGTGGCGATGATGCCTTTGTACATATCCGGTTTTTCCATAGGATCCGGCTGATGCAAAAGACCCTTGTATCCATCGCCCGTCGTACGCGGTTTATTGGTATAGATCCGCGGGATGATCAAAATCTTTTCCTTCACATCATCCTGTACATCCCGCAGTCTTGTGATGTAGTCGATCACGCTTTCCTCATTGTCCGCGGAACACGGTCCGATCACTAAGATCAGGCGGTTACTCTTCCCCGTAAAAACATCTTCGATCTCAATCCGACGTTTTTCAAAAATATCCATCATCTTTCCGGTCATGGGATACATTTCCTTGACTTCCGCAGGGATCGCCAGGCGTTTTCCAAATTGCATGTTCATATTTCTTCCTCCACTCTATCTGTCAAATGCTTCCCTTCGTTTGGTGGAAAGCCGCATTTTTTTACGGATCTCCTCCTTTTCTTCATTTGCGATCATCTCTTTTAGATCGGTGATCTCCCTGATGAAACCTTCCATTTGGCAAAGGAGCGCTTCCTTATTCATCAAAAAGAGCTCGCTCCACATCTCGTCATTGATATTGGCAATCCTCGTCAGATCCCTGAAGGAATCTCCGGTATAATCACAAAGATGTTCAATGTCCTTACAGGTCATAAGGCTTACGGCAATGCAATGTGTCAGCTGCGAAACATACCCGATCATTTCGTCGTGTTCCTCAGGCGACATCACCGTCACCGTGCGAAACCCCAATAACCTTGCCAATTGCTCGCACCACCGAACGGCTTCTTTTGTATTTTGCTCCGTCGGCGTAATGATATAATTGGCATCATGAAAAACCGAAGGATCGGCATATTGTACCCCGCTTTTTTCTCTTCCCGCGATGGGATGGGCGGGGATGTATTCCACGTCCTTGCGCAGATTCTTTTGAATATCATACACAATGCTTCCCTTGATCCCCGTGACATCCGAGATGTAGATCCCGGGTTGAAAAGCATCCTGGTATTGTTCGATCCATTCCATCAGCTTCTTGGGATATAACGCAAAGATCACCGCATCGGCCTGCCCGATGAATTCCTTCGTAGGTGCATCCGTTCCGGCATCGATCCAGCCTTGAGAAAGCGCATATTCAATGGAGTCGGGATTGCTGTCGATGGCATTGACCCGATAGCCGAGCTTTTTTAATCCTCTCGCATAGCTTCCGCCCATAAGTCCCAATCCTACGATCAGCACAACGTTTTCATTGATCCATTTCTTCATATTCCGCCTCGATTCCAAGTTCCTTTATCTGTTCAAAAAACCGGGGATAACTCTTTTTTACCGCTTCCGCGTCCGTAATCCTTCCGCCGGTCACACTTGCCAAAACAGCACATGCCATCACGATCCGGTGATCGTTATGACCGCAAAAATCTTCGTTGGGTGCTTTTACATTTCCTGCCGGGATACAGATGGCATCCCCCGTATAGTCGCACTTGATACCGCATTTGGCAAGCTCCTCGCACATCGCGCTTCCACGCTTGCTTTCCTTGATCTCAAGCCTTGCGCAATCCGTAAGCTTCCCTCCGTGAAAAAGGGCGCAAAGTACCATAAGCACCGGTCCAAGATCAGGACAATCCCGAAGCGACATCTCGACATACCCACGGGCAATCTGCGCAAAATATTTCTTATAGATCTTATCACCCTGCAGCGAATCCTCCGGAAGGCCTGTTACGGAAAGCTCCCCCGAAAGCATGCCGAACGCATCCAAAAAGGCTGCATTCGAGTAATCCCCCTCGATCGTATATGTGCCACCGCTTAAGGACTTTGTTCCATCTATTTGAAAAAGAAGATCCTCTCCGTCTTTTTCCCACGTCACCATTTTCCCGAATGCACGGATTACAGAAACCGTCATGAAAATATAGGGCGCGCTCTCTACGGGCGCAAGCACGCGAAGGGTACTTTTGCCGGGGCAAAGCGATAACGCATAAAGCAAGCCGCTTACAAACTGGCTGCTGATATTCCCGGGGATCGCATACGCGCCGCTTGCGATCTCTCCCTTCGTCCGAATATAAGAACCGGTA
>CAJOPA010000080.1 GCA_905236235.1 uncultured Eubacterium sp.
AAGGATCAGGATTTGGAGATTTACCGCAGTTTGGTGGACAAATGAAAATGTCCTGAAAAATCTTTTAGTCCCTACTTGACAGAATCGGGACCGCGCTGGACGGATGGCAATCATAAGGAACCCGAGCTTTTGTACAGCGCATATATGCAGTCGCTGATCCTGGCAAAAGAAAACGGGTTGCATTCCATCGGATTTCCGTTGATCTCGTCGGGGATTTTCGGGTATCCGTTAGAAGGCGCATGGAAGGAAGCTATCCGTGCATGCAATGATTTTATTCGGGACAATCCGGCGTATGATATGCGGATTCTTTTCGCCGTGTTGGATGACAGGATCATGGAAGTCGGGAGAGAAATACAACGGACCGTGATGAAGTAACGTGTAGAAAAAGTCTTACAGAGCGGCGGATCCCACAGAGGACAGGAGGTAAAGATGGTACAGGTATATTGCTACGCAAAATGCACGACATGCAAGAAGGCGCTGAAATGGCTGGATGATCACAAGGTCAAATACACGGTGATTGACATCAAGGCAGATCATCCGGATGAGAAAGTACTTCGGGAATTGCACAAAAAGAGCGGACTTGCGCTGAAGAGATTTTTTAATACCAGCGGTCAGCTCTATCGGGAGATGGAGCTGTCAAAGAAGCTCCCGAAGATGAGCGACGAGGAGATGTATAAGCTCCTGGCAACGGACGGGATGCTGATAAAGAGGCCGCTGTTGGTTACGGAGGATACCGTGTTGATAGGGTTTAAGGAGGCCGAGTGGCAGGAAGAAAAAGGAGTTGGAACAGCTGTATGTTTTGGGACAGAGTAGCGGGTGTTTATGATATTTTTGCAAATATTATAAACAGCAAGACGCATAAGGAATTAAAAAATTATATTGCCGATCAGCTCGACGGGGCAGAGGATGTATTGGAGTGCGCCTGTGGGACCGGGTTGTTGACGGCAGTGATCGCGCCTCGTTGCAAACGGTTGGTGGCAACGGATTTTTCCGCCAATATGCTTAAAAGAGCACAGAAAAATTGCGCGCAGTATGGAAATATATCTTTTGAACAGGCCAACATGATGTCATTAACCTATGCAGACGGAACTTTTGACAAGGTGGTTGCGGCGAATGTGATCCATCTGCTGGAGGAACCGGTCAGGGCAATGCGTGAGATCGATCGTGTCTGCAAAGGTGGTGGGAGCATGATTATTCCCACTTACATGAATAAGGACAGCACCGGGAAGACCAGTGGATTTGCAAAGACCGTCGGCAAGGCCGGTGCGGATTTTAAGAGACAGTTTACGTTTGAGACGTACCAGGATTTTTTTCGGGAACTGGGATATGAGGACGTCATCTATACGATGATGGAAGGAAGAGTGCCCTGCGCGGTTGCGATCATAAAGAAATAGAAAACTGCGGCAGCGAAGAGGCATTTTGGGATTTTTGAAAATGACAATAAAAAACTCTTGACAAAAGATTGTTAAAGAAGTATCATCTGAAATTGTAAAGGCATGGGCGTCTTGGAGATATTCTCCGAGGCGCCTTTTCTTTTGCCAAAAAGCTTCAGAAACTGCAATGGGGCAGTGAAAGAGCAGATTCGCAAAATGTATCATTCAAAATGCTACAGGCAGTAAAGGAGGCTACTATGGAAAAACAAAATGTAACAGAACTTTTTGGAACTATGGTTTTTGATGACAGAGTGATGAGATCGCGTCTGTCAGCAGAGGTTTACAGCTCTCTGAAGAAGACAATGGATGAAAATGCGAAGCTGGACGAGTCGGTGGCTGATGCAGTTGCGGCACAAATGAGAGACTGGGCCGTAGAAAAGGGTGCGACGCATTTTACCCATTGGTTTCAACCGTTAACGGGTGTGACGGCTGAAAAGCATGACAGCTTTATAACACCGTCGCCGGACGGAGGAGTGATCATGGAATTCTCCGGAAAGGAATTGATCAAGGGAGAGCCGGATGCATCTTCGTTTCCGTCGGGAGGACTCAGAGCAACATTTGAGGCAAGAGGATATACGGCATGGGACCCCACGTCCTATGCGTTCATTAAAGATCATACCCTTTGCATTCCCACTGCTTTTTGTTCCTATGCAGGGGATTCACTGGATAAAAAGACACCTCTTCTCCGGTCCATGCAGGCGCTGGATCGTCAGGCAAAGAGGATCCTTAAGCTATTCGGCAAGGATGTGAAGTACGTAAGGACGAGCGTCGGACCCGAGCAGGAATACTTCCTGATCGATAAAGAGATGTTTGAAAAGAGACCGGACCTGGTATATACGGGCAGGACACTGTTTGGAGCGATGCCGCCGAAGGGACAGGAACTGGATGACCACTATTTCGGCGTGATCAAGCCAAGGGTTACGGAATTTATGGAAGATCTGAATGACGAGCTTTGGAAGCTGGGAATTCTGGCCAAGACGGAGCATAATGAAGTGGCTCCCGCGCAACATGAGCTGGCACCGATCTTTTCCACAACGAATATTGCTACGGACAGCAATCAATTGACGATGGAGATCATGCAGAAGGTGGCAAGGCGTCATGGTATGGTTTGCCTGTTGCATGAAAAACCTTTTGCAGGTGTCAATGGTTCCGGCAAGCATAATAACTGGTCTATGGCAACGGATGACGGAACGAATCTGCTTTCGCCGGGAGATACGCCCTATGAGAATGCACAGTTTTTACTGTTCCTTGCAGCGGTGATCCAAGCGGTAGATGATTATCAGGATCTTCTTCGTCTCTCTGTGGCTACGGCAGGAAACGATCACAGACTCGGTGCAAATGAGGCACCGCCGGCCATCATTTCCATTTTCCTGGGAGATGAGCTGTCGGGGATCCTGGAGTCCATTAAAACCGGAAAGCCTTACAAGGATAAGGAAAAGGAAGTGATGAAGCTTGGTGTGCATTCGCTGCCGAGGTTCAGCAAAGACACGACGGACAGAAACCGGACATCACCTTTTGCATTTACGGGAAATAAATTTGAATTCCGTTCTCTGGGTTCATCCAATAGTATCGCATGCTGCAATATCATGCTGAATGCGGCCGTGGCGGAGAGTTTGAAGCAATATGCCGACAGACTCGAAGGTGCAAAGAGTTTTGAGGACGAACTTCACAATCTGATCAAGGAAGTCATCACCAAACACGAGAGAATCCTCTTTAACGGAAACGGTTATTCGGACGAATGGGTGAAGGAAGCAACCGAGAAGAGAGGACTTTTGAACCTTAAAACAACAGCAGATGCCATGCCCTATCTTTTGGACAAGAAGAATATGGATATGTTGATGGAACATAAGGTGTTCAGTGAGACCGAGCTGCATTCAAGATGCGAGATCATGCTGGAGAATTATTGCAAGACGGTGAATATTGAAGGCAATACGATGGTGGAAATGGTAAGGAAGAATTATCTGCCGGCCATCGAGAAGTACCTGTACAGCCTTGCGGAGACAATCGGCAAGATGAAGGCGGTCAGCGATAAGGTGAAGTGCAACTACGAGATATCGACAATGGAGCGTCTCTCGGAGCTTACGGATTACATCCTTGAGAGAGTTAAGGATCTGGAGGTTGCACTGGATGATCTGAAGGATTATGATGACATTATCCGTACATCCGAAGCGATCCGGGATGATGTGCTCCCCAAGATGGAACATTTGCGGAAGCATGTGGATGAGGCTGAAATGCTCACAAGTGAAGAGTATTGGCCCTTCCCCAGCTATGGCAAACTGCTCTTTTCGGTATATTAAATAGAGAAAAATGATTGATATTAAGGTCATTCCACAAAGGCGTGGTGCTTGGGTGGAGTGGCCTCTTTATTTGTAGGATAGGAGAGATTATTATGACGGAAGAATTGATGAGTGTGATAGATGGCGAACTCTTCGGAGTCTGGTTTTTGATAGGCGCGGCACTGGTATTTTGGATGCAGGCAGGATTTGCAATGGTCGAGGCCGGTTTTGCCAGAGCAAAGAATGCAGGTAATATCCTGATGAAGAACTTGATGGATTTTTGTATCGGATGCGCGGTATTTATCCTGATCGGCTTCAGCCTGTTGCTGGGAGAGGATATGTTTGGCCTGATAGGAAAGCCGGGCCTGGATATCTTTACGGCGTATGGAAGCTTTGACTGGTCCAATTTCGTGTTCAATCTGGTGTTCTGTGCAACGACTGCAACCATCGTAAGCGGTGCCATGGCGGAGAGAACCAAGTTTTTAAGCTACTGCGTGTACTCGGCAGTGATCTCGGCACTGATCTACCCCGTCGAAGCCCACTGGGTATGGGGCGGCGGCTGGTTGGCAGAGCTTGGATTCCATGATTTTGCCGGTTCCTGTGCGATCCATATGGTTGGCGGTGTTGCCGCGATCGTGGGAGCCCGGATGGTTGGCCCGAGGATCGGAAAATTTGAAAAAGATAAGGACGGTAATGTGTTAAAAGTGAATGCATTTCCGGGACATAATATTGTTGTAGGTGCGCTTGGCGTGTTTATCCTGTGGCTTGGCTGGTATGGATTTAACGGTGCGGCCTGCACCTCTGTGGATCAGCTGGCATCTGTCTTTGTAACAACCACGATCGCTCCTTCGATCGCAACGGTCGTTTGCATGATCTTTACCTGGATCAAATACGGTAAGCCTGATGTATCCATGTGCCTGAATGCATCTCTTGCAGGTCTTGTGGCGATCACGGCAGGATGCGATGTCACGGATGCCTTTGGTGCGATCATCATCGGCGCAGTAGCCGGATTGCTGGTATGCTTTGGTGTATGGTTCCTGGATTATAAGCTTCATATTGATGACCCCGTCGGTGCGGTAGCAGTGCACATGATGAATGGTATCTGGGGAACCATCGCAGTAGGACTCTTTGCAACAACGTCGGCGCCGGGAAATGATACGATGATCGGCCTTTTCTATGGCGGCGGATTTACACTTCTCGGAATACAGCTGTTGGGCTTTGTGACGATCGCAGCCTGGACGGCCATCGGAATGACCATTGTATTTTCAGTTATCAAGGTAATCTTCGGACTTCGCGTATCGGAAGAAGAGGAGATCGAAGGACTCGATGTAATGGAGCACGGCCTGGCCTCTGCTTATGCGGGATTCTCCGTTGTGGATATGACAAGTGCATCCATGTTAGTCAATGAGAATACAAGCCTTGGTGAGTCTGAGTATGAAAACGCAAGTGAAGCAGCGAAAAAAGCTTCCGTTCCTGTTGAAAACGTATCGGAAGGCGTTAAGGGAACAAGCCTGGAGACCGGTATCAATAAAGTCGTGATCATCACCAAGCTTTCCAGATATGAGAAGTTGAAAAAGGCATTGAACGATCTGGGTGTTACGGGAATCACCGTGACACAGGTAACGGGCTGCGGTATCCAGAAGGGTACGGGACAGATGTACCGTGGAGTCGAGATGGACATGACGCTTCTTCCCAAGATCAAGATGGAAGTGGTGGTCAGCAAGATCCCGGTGGACAGCGTGATCGAAACCGCAAAGAAGACCTTATATACCGGCAAGATCGGAGATGGAAAGATTTTTGTATATCCTGTAAGCAGAGTGGTCAAGATCCGTACGGGCGAAGAAAACTATGCGGCGCTGCAGGATGTTGAGTAGTAAGGAGGCATAGAAAAACTGATGGATGTAAGATCGGAAATAGAGCATATCGTTTCCTGGATCCGTGATTGGTTCCGGGAAAATGGAACCGACGCAAGTGCCGTGATCGGACTCTCCGGAGGGAAGGATTCTTCTATTACGGCAGCACTTCTCGTAAGAGCGTTGGGAAAGGAAAGAGTCATCGGTGTCATGATGCCAAACGGTGTGCAAAGTGATATTCGGGATGCCGAGATGCTGGCAGAGCATCTTGGGATCAAAACCTATACCGTAAATATTGCGCCCATTTATGACGCGGCGGTAAAAACTTTTTCGGATGCTCTGTCCGGTCTGCCATTGACAGAGGATAGCAGGATCAATCTCGCTCCAAGGATAAGAATGTCGGTCCTATATGCGATCGCACAGTCTCTTCCGAAGGGCGGAAGGGTGGCGAATACCTGCAATGCTTCGGAAGATTATATAGGATATTCCACCAAGTATGGTGATGCGGCGGGGGATTTTTCCCCCTGTTCGCATTTTACGGTAAGAGAAATGATTCTTATCGGAGAAGCTCTTGATTTGCCGAAAGAACTGGTACATAAAGTACCTTCGGACGGGCTGTGTGGGAAAAGCGATGAGGAAAAGATCGGATTCACCTATGAGGTTTTGGACCGTTATATAGAAAACGGAGTGTGTGAAGATGCCTCGGTCAGAGAAAAGATCGATCGCATGCACAGCATGAATCTGCATAAGTTAGAGCCCATCCCGGCGTATCAAAGAAATAGAAAAAAGAATGACAGGAGGTAAGCGTTATGTCGGATCCATTCAGAGAGGTTAAGGAAAAAGGATTGTATGATCCCTCTTTTGAGCATGATAATTGCGGTATCGGCGCAGTGGTCGATATCCAAGGAAGGAAAAGCCACAAGATCGTAGAAGATGCACTTTCCATTGTAGAGAGGCTGGAGCACAGAGCCGGCAAGGATGCGGAAGGAAAGACGGGAGACGGCGTCGGGATCCTGACGCAGATACCGCACGCATTTTTTGCAAAGAAGATGCAGGAACAAGGATGTGAATTGACGCAGGAAAGAGGATATGGTGTCGGCATGTTCTTTTTCTCGCAAAATGACCTGGACATGCGGCGGGAAAGATCCATGTTCGAGATCATAGCAAGAAAGGCGGGATTGAAGATCCTGGCATGGAGAAAGGTGGATTCCGATCCGGAAGTGATCGGGAGGAAAGCCAGAGAGTGCATGCCCAATATTTACCAGGTATTTATCCAACGTCCGGAGGGTATATTCTCCGATCTGGAGTTTGACAGACAATTGTATATCGTAAGACGGGAATTTGAGCAAAGCTCCGTCAGCACGTACATCCCATCGCTCTCCTGCAGGACCATTGTCTATAAAGGCATGTTTCTGGTAGGGGAGCTTAGGTTGTTTTTTAAGGATTTGCAGGATCCGGATTTTGCATCCGCGATCGCCATGGTGCATTCCCGATTTTCCACCAACACCATGCCCAGCTGGATGAGGGCGCATCCGAACCGGTTGATCGTTCACAACGGTGAGATCAATACCATCAAAGGTAATGCGGATAAAATGCTTGCCAGAGAAGAGACCATGCATACGGATCTGTTTTCCGGGGAAGACATGACCAAGGTATTTCCGGTTATCTCCCAGAGCGGATCCGATTCGGCGATGCTTGATAATGTGTTGGAATTCCTGGTTCTGGCAGGGATGCCCCTTGCGCTTGCGGCAAGCATTATGATCCCCGAACCCTGGGCACATAACGAGACCCTGTCCCAGGAGGAAAGGGATTTCTATCAGTATTATGCTACCATGATGGAACCTTGGGACGGACCGGCATCCATCCTCTTTTCCGATGGAGACGTTATGGGCGCTATCCTCGACAGAAACGGTCTTCGTCCTTCAAGATATTACATCATGGACGACGGCCGGCTGATCCTGTCTTCCGAGGTGGGCGTTTTGGACCTCCCCGAGGAACATATCTTAAAAAAGGAACGGCTTCATCCCGGCAAGATCCTTCTTGTGGATACAATAGAAAAAAGGATCATTTTTGATGAGGAGATCAAGGAAAGATACGCGCACGAAAAGCCGTATGGGGAATGGCTCGACAGAGGGCTCGTGACACTTGCTTCCTTAAAGATCCCCAACAAAAAGGTGCCGGAATATGATGAAGAGGAATTAAAACGCCTGCAAAAGGCCTTTGGTTATACCTGGGAAAATTATTATGACAGTATTCTTGCCATGGCCTTAAATGGTACGGAAGCTATCGGCTCCATGGGTGTGGATACACCTGTCGCTGCTCTTTCCGAACAATATCAGCCGCTGTTTTATTACTTTAAGCAGCTTTTTGCGCAGGTTACCAATCCGCCTATTGATGCGCAACGGGAGGAGATCGTGACATCCAAGGCGGTTTATCTTGGCACAAACGGTAATCTCCTGGATCAGACATCGGACAACTGCAGGGTACTTAAGATCAATAATCCCATCCTTAACGATACGGATCTCTTAAAGATCGAGAACATGAAGAAGGACGGCTTTAAAGTGGTGAAGGTTTCTACGCTTTTCTATAAGAGCACGCCGATGAAAAGAGTCCTGCAACATCTTAACGTAGAAGTGGATAAAGCATATAAAGAGGGTGCAAACATTCTGATCCTTTCCGACAGAGGGATTGATGAGAACCATGTTGCGATCCCCTCTCTTCTTGCGGTTTCTTCCGTGCACAAACATCTGGTGGACACAAAAAAATGTACGGCCATGTCGATCATCGTGGAATCCGCTGAGCCCAGAGAGGTGCATCATTTCGCCACGCTGCTTGGCTTTGGAGCATCTGCGGTCAACCCGTATCTGGCGCATTCCTGCATCAGTTATCTGGTAAAGGACGGTCTTTTGGACAAAGATTACTATGCCGCGGTGGAGGATTACGACAATGCGGTATTGTCCGGTATCGTTAAGATCGCATCAAAGATGGGAATATCGACGATCCAGTCCTATCGGGGAAGTAAGATCTTTGAGGCGATCGGAATCTCCGAAGAAGTGATCAATGATTATTTCACGGGCACCGTGAGCCGTGTTGGAGGAATTACGCTGGAGGATATAGGAAAAGCCGCGGATGCACAGCACAGCAGGGCGTTTGATCCGCTGGGACTTGATTGCGATCTGGAGCTTACTGCGGCCGGCAGGCATAAAGAAAGATCACAGGGCGAGCATCACAGATACAATCCGCAGACCATCCATATGCTTCAGGCCTCTGTCAGGGAAGGTAATTATGATAAATTTAAAGAGTATACGAGGATGGTCAACAATGAAAAGACGGGTTACCTGCGGAGTCTTTTGACATTTAATCCGCCCCAAAAGGGTGTGGATCTGTCGGAAGTGGAGAGCGAAGATATGATCGTTCAAAGATTCAAGACAGGTGCCATGTCCTACGGATCGATCTCGGAAGAGGCGCATACCGCACTGGCCGTTGCCATGAATCGTCTTCACGGCAAAAGCAACAGCGGAGAAGGCGGAGAGAGCGAGGAACGTATCCTGTCCGCGGGCACGGACCATGACAGAAGTTCCGCGATCAAGCAGGTGGCAAGCGGAAGATTTGGCGTGACGAGCCGTTATCTGGTAAGTGCCAGAGAGATACAGATCAAAATGGCACAGGGAGCAAAGCCTGGTGAGGGCGGACATCTTCCCGGCAGGAAGGTTTATCCGTGGATTGCAAAGACCAGGCACTCTACGCCCGGCGTAAGCCTTATATCTCCGCCGCCTCATCATGATATCTATTCCATTGAGGATCTGGCGCAGCTGATCTATGATCTGAAATGTGCAAATAAGAACGCGAGAATTTCCGTAAAACTGGTGTCGGAGGCAGGCGTCGGTACGGTTGCGGCGGGCGTAGCCAAAGCAGGAGCGGCGGTTGTTCTGATCTCCGGATATGACGGAGGGACGGGGGCTGCACCGCTTTCCTCCATTCACAATGCGGGACTTCCCTGGGAGTTGGGATTGGCGGAGACGCACCAGACTTTACTTGCCAATGGCCTTAGAAACCGCGTAGTGATCGAAACAGACGGAAAACTGATGTCCGGAAGGGATGTTGCGATCGCTGCCATGTTGGGAGCGGAGGAGTTTGGTTTTGCCACGGCACCTCTTATCAGCCTGGGTTGCGTGATGATGCGTCAATGTCAGTCGGACACCTGCCCCATGGGCGTGGCTACGCAAAATCCCGAACTTCGGAAACGCTTTGCGGGTAAGCCGGAATATGTTGAGAATTTCATGCATTTTATTGCCAGGGAACTCAGAGAGATCATGGCGTCCCTGGGCGTGCGTTCCGTTGATGAGCTGGTGGGAAGATCGGATCTGTTAAAGGTACGGGAGGATCTTACGGAGCGTGAGGCCAAGATCGATCTGTCCCGGATCCTGTTTGTGCCCGGCGGAGACGCAATCAAGCATAAAAAAAGGGATTTGTACGATTTTCATCTTGAAAAGACCAGGGATGAAAAGGTGCTTCTCAAAAACAAGAAGATCCTAAAGGCGTTAGAAGACGGCGAACCGGCAGAGATTGACTGCAAGACGGGCAGCGTTGACCGTACCTTTGGTACGCTTTTGGGCGCAGAGATCACAAGAAGGCATCCGGAGGGATTGCCGGAGGATACGATCCGGATCAACTGCACCGGGGCCGGCGGACAGAGCTTTGGTGCGTTTATACCCAAAGGAATGACCCTTCGTTTGATCGGTGACAGCAACGATTATCTGGGCAAAGGTTTGTCGGGTGGTAAGATCATCGTTTCCGCACCGGAAAATGCGGGATATGATTCTGCTGAAAATATCATCGTCGGCAATGTGGCACTTTACGGTGCGACATCCGGAGAGGCATATATCGCAGGCGTGGCCGGCGAGAGGTTCGCGATCAGAAATTCCGGCGCAACAGCCGTTGTGGAAGGTGTCGGAGAACATGGATGTGAATATATGACAGGCGGAACGGTGGTTATCCTCGGCAGGACCGGAAAGAATTTTGCGGCAGGTATGAGTGGCGGTATCGCCTATGTACTTGATGAGGATAATTCTCTTTATAGGAACCTTAACAAGCAGCTTGTCTCCATGGAGGAAGTGACCCATAAGGAAGATGCGGATGAATTAAAGAGGATCATCGCTGCGCATACGGATGCAACCGGTTCGCAAAGGGGCAAAGAAATCCTGGAGAACTTTGCAGAGAAATTGCCGCAGTTTAAGAAGATCATACCGGTTGACTATAAGGAGATCCTGCGGCTTATAGCCAAAGAATCGGAAACGGGTGCCGATCCGGAAACGGCTAGGATCGAAGCTTTCAGGATCTTTACCGAGGGAGGTGCGAGATAGATGGGTAAGATATTCGGTTTTATGGAATATGACAGAAAAGAGGGACCGGTCAGACCGGAAGAGGAGAGAAGCAAGGATTTTCTTGAATTTCACGGAAGATTGCCCTTAAAGGAACAGCAGCTGCAAGCAGCCAGATGCATGGACTGCGGCGTGCCGTTTTGTCAATACGGAAATATGATCGCGGGGATGATGAGCGGATGTCCTCTCCATAATCTGGTACCGGAGATCAATGATCTGGTATACAGAGGACGGATGGAAGAAGCATATCGCAGGCTTTCCATCACGCACAGTTTTCCGGAATTTACCTGCCGCGTGTGCCCGGCGCTCTGTGAGGCGGCATGTACCTGCGGACTGAATGATGTGCCTGTTTCAACGAAAGAAAATGAGAAGGCCGTCATTGAATATGCTTATGAACATGATCTGGTCAGGGAACCCGTACCGAAGGCTCGTACCGGCAAGCGCGTTGCGGTTGTGGGAAGCGGTCCTTCGGGGCTTGCTGTGGCAGAGCGGCTAAACAAAAGAGGCCATGAAGTGACTGTCTATGAACGACGCGACCGCGTGGGTGGCCTTTTGCGATACGGGATACCCAATATGAAACTCGATAAGAGCGTGATCGATCGGCGCATCAGGCTTATGGAGAAGGCCGGGATTCGATTTTTGACAGGCGTCGATATCGGAAAGGATGTCAAAGCTGAGGAATTAAAAAAGGAGTATGACGCGGTTGTACTTGCCTGCGGAGCGGCGCAGCCCAGGAATATCGAGGCACCGGGCAGGGATGCAACGGGCATCCGTTTTGCCGTGGATTTTCTTACGGAGGTTACAAAGACGCTCTTAGACAGTGATTTTAAAAAGATCCCCTATGCGCTTGCCAAAGATAAGGATGTGATCATCATCGGAGGAGGAGATACCGGTAACGATTGCGCCGGCAGTTGTATCCGCCTGGGTGCCAAGAGTGTGACACAGCTTGAAATGATGCCGAAACCTTCTCAAGAGAGGCTTGCCTCCAATCCGTGGCCGGAGTGGCCGAGGGTGCTTAAGACCGACTACGGTCAGGAAGAAGCCATCCAAAAATTTGGGCAGGATCCGAGGATCTATCAGACGACGGTGAAGGAGTTTGTCAAGGACGGCAAAGGTGCATTAAAAGGGGTTGTGCTCGTTTCTCTTGAAGCCCAAAAGGATGCGCATACCGGCAGGATGAATATGGTGCCCGTCGAAGGAACGGAGAAGATGTATCCGGCGCAATTGGTGCTCATCGCCGCAGGATTTTTGGGGAGCGAGAAGTATGTGACCGATGATTTTAAGATCGAGACAGACGGAAGGACCAACGTAAAAACACTGCCCGGGGCGTTCGCATCCTCCGAACCCGGTATATTTACGGCGGGCGATATGCACATCGGACAATCCCTTGTGGTCAGAGCGATCGCTGAGGGCAGGAGTGCAGCAAAAGAAGTGGATGAATATCTGATGGGATATTCCAATCTGTAAGGAAAGGTTTTGCAGTATCGTGCAAAAGGGAGAGAAGAAAATGCCAAAATATATATTTGTGACAGGCGGTGTCGTTTCCGGTCTCGGAAAAGGAATCACGGCGGCTTCCCTGGGAAGGCTGTTAAAGGCCAGAGGACTAAAGGTGACGGCGCAAAAACTGGATCCGTATATTAATGTGGATCCGGGGACCATGAGCCCTTATCAGCACGGGGAAGTCTATGTGACGGAAGACGGGGCGGAGACGGATCTTGACCTGGGACATTACGAAAGGTTCATTGATGAGGATCTGACAAGATTTTCAAATCTGACCTCCGGCAGGGTCTACTGGAACGTGTTGAACAAGGAACGTCGCGGGGAATATCTGGGATCCACAGTGCAGGTAATCCCGCATATCACCAATGAGATCAAGGAATTTGTATATGCATCCGGCAGGGAAACCGGTGCCGATGTTGTAATCACGGAGATCGGCGGCACCATAGGCGATATTGAATCGCAGCCTTTCCTTGAGGCGGTGCGACAGATCTCCCTGGAGGTTGGCAGGGAAAACAGCCTTTTTATCCATGTTACGCTGGTTCCGTATCTTCACGGTTCCAATGAACACAAATCCAAGCCCACCCAACATTCCGTCAAGGAACTGCAGGGGATGGGGATCAATCCGGATATCATCGTTCTTCGGTGTAACGAGCCGCTGGAAAAGAATATTTTTGAGAAAATATCCATGTTTTGCAACGTGAAGGAAGACTGCGTCATAGAAAACCGGACATTGGATTGCTTGTATGCGGCCCCGCTCATGCTGGAGGACAGTTATTTTTCCGCGGTCGTATGCAGGGAGCTTGGGATCCATGCGCCGGAGATCGATCTGGGAGAATGGAAGCGGCTGGCAGAAAAGATAGACCATGCTGACAGGGAAGTGACGATCGGCCTGGTGGGGAAATACACGGAGCTTCACGATGCCTATCTTTCCGTTGCGGAAGCCTTGCACCATGCGGGATATGAGCTGGGTGCGAAGGTGAAGATCGAATGGATCAACACCAAGGAATTGGAGGGCGAAAATGCGGAAACGTGTCTTAACGGTATCTCCGGCATCATTGTTCCCGGAGGATTCGGTGACCGGGGAATTGAAGGAATGATACGTGCGGCGCGGTACGCCAGAGAAAATAAGGTCCCCTATTTTGGGATCTGTCTGGGAATGCAGATCGCAGTGATCGAATATGCCAGAAATGTCTGCGGGATCGCGGATGCATGCTCCGGAGAATCCGAAAACCCGTCCGAGCATAAGGTGATCGATTTTCTTCCGGGGCAGTCGAAGGAATCGGAAAAGGGAGGAACGTTGCGCCTGGGAAGTTATCCCTGCCGGATCGAGCCCGGCACATTGATGCAGCGGTGCTATGGGGTGACACAGATCGCCGAACGACACAGACATCGCTATGAATTTAATAATGCGTATCGGGAAATGTTTAAGGAGCACGGACTCGTATTGTCCGGATTATCCCCGGACGGATCGCTGGTGGAAACGATAGAGATCGGTGATCATCCGTTTTATATCGGCGTGCAGTTTCATCCGGAATTTAAGTCCAGACCGAATCGCCCGCACCCAATCTTTTTGGAGTTTATCAAAGCGGCGATGGCAGAGGAGGAAAGATAAGTGGAACCGGACAAAAAATTGATCCTGGAAGATGGAAGTGAATACTATGGTTACGGATTTGGCGCAGATAGATCGGTGATGGCGGAGATCGTGTTTAACACCTCCATGGTGGGCTATCAGGAGATCCTTTCGGACCCGTCCTATACGGACCAGGCAGTGGTGATGTCCTATCCCCTCATTGGCAATTACGGGATTACGGATGAGGATTTTGAGAGTCGGATGATCGCACCGTCTGCGTTGATCGTACGGGATGTAAACGACAATCCTTCCAATTTCAGATGGGCCAAAACATTGCCGGAGCTCCTCGCGGAGGCGGATGTTCCGGGGATATCCGGGATTGACACAAGGATGCTTGTAAGAAAGATCCGGGAAACAGGCACGATGCGATGTCTGATCACGGACCTGTCCGTCACAAAGGAAGCGGGAATCAGGGAGATCGAGCGTGCGGATCTTAGGGCAGATGCGGTCAGCAGATGCAGCTGTAAGAAAAAATGGTACAGCCGCACCTCCAATCCTCTTTATAACGTTGTGGCGATAGATTGCGGGATGAAGGCAAATATCGTAAGGATGCTCAACGCAAACAGATGCAATGTTACGATTGTTCCGTATAACACGACATGGGAGGAGATCCTTGCCCTCCATCCCGACGGGGTGTTTATCTCCAACGGCCCGGGAAATCCGGAGGACGTGCCGGAAGTGATCGAGACATTAAAAAGCTTGCACGGGAAGCTTCCGATGTTTGGGATCTGTCTCGGACATCAGCTTCTTGCGTTATCCTATGGCGCGAAAACGTATAAACTCAAATTCGGTCACCGGGGAGGCAACCATCCCGTCCGTGACATACGAAGCGGCAGGATTGATATCACAAGTCAGAATCACAGTTACGCCGTAGATGATAAAAGTCTTCCGGGAACCGGACTTTGCGTTACACATATCAATCTTCTTGATCAAACGGTGGAAGGGATTGCGTGTACGTCGGACAGGGTGTTTTCCGTGCAGTATCATCCGGAAAGCGCGCCGGGACCCACGGAAGCGGGATACCTGTTTGCGGACTTTACGGAGCTCATGAAGCAGGCAAGGACAAATGCGATAAGGGAGGCACAGGAAAATGCCTAAACGTACGGATATAAAAAAGGTTTTGGTGATCGGTTCGGGACCCATCGTGATCGGACAGGCGGCCGAGTTTGATTATGCGGGCACGCAGGCCTGTCTTGCGCTTCGGGAAGAGGGATATGAAGTCATTCTTGCCAACTCCAACCCGGCAACGATCATGACGGATCATTCAATTGCGGATAAAGTCTATATGGAGCCGCTGACATTGGAATATCTTGCCCGGATCTGCCGTTATGAGCGTCCGGATGCCATCATCCCCGGCCTTGGGGGACAGACGGGATTAAATCTTTCCCTCCAGCTCTACGACAAAGGGGTTCTTGATGAATGCGAGATCGAGCTTTTGGGCACGGATGCGGAAAGCATCCGAAGAGCTGAGGATCGGGAGAAGTTTAAGGAATTATGCGAGGAACTCGGAGAACCGGTCGTGCCCTCGTGTATTGCCGAAAGCGTGGAAGAGGGACTAAAGAGCGCCGAAGAGATCGGGTATCCCGTGATCCTGCGCCCCGCTTTTACGCTGGGAGGGACCGGCGGAGGATTTGCTTCGGATCCGGAGGAGATGAAAGAGAAGATGAAAACGGCACTTTCTCTCTCCCCGGTCCATCAGGTTTTGGTGGAAAAAAGCATCAAAGGATTTAAAGAGATAGAGTATGAAGTGATAAGGGATGCAAATGATACCGCGATCACGGTCTGCAATATGGAAAATCTGGACCCTGTCGGCATCCATACGGGAGATTCCATTGTGGTCGCCCCCAGCCAGACGCTGACCAATAAAGAGTACCACATGCTCAGAAGCAGCGCGCTCAAGATTATCAGGGCACTCAAGGTGAAGGGTGGATGCAATGTACAGTTTGCGCTCGATCCGCAGTCGTTTGATTACTATGTGATCGAGGTCAATCCCCGGGTGTCCAGATCCTCCGCCCTTGCGTCAAAGGCAAGCGGTTATCCGATCGCCAGGGTATCGGCAAAGATCGCGGTGGGAATGCATCTGGACGAGATACGGCTGGCGAACACGCCGGCCTGCTTTGAGCCTGCGCTTGACTACGTTGTCACCAAAATGCCGAGATTTCCCTTTGATAAATTTACGCTTGCTTCCAATGTCCTTTCTACGCAGATGAAGGCAACGGGAGAGACCATGAGCGTAGGAAGAACGATGGAGGAAAGCCTCCTTAAGGCCATACGTTCGCTTGAGGACGGGAAGAATCATATTCATCTTGAAAAATTCGATGTGAAGTCTTTGTCGGAAAAACCGGGAGAAGCGGGGAAAAAAGAGGCAGTGGACAAACTCCTTACCTACATTGAGGAAGGAACGGACGACAGGATCTATGCGATCTCGGAACTTTTATGGCTCGGGGTAGATCCGCAGGTCATCAATGCGAGAACCGCGATCGATATGTTCTTTTTGGATAAGATAAAAAAGATCGTTGATTTTGAGAAAAAAATAGAAGAAAGCAGTCAAAATGCCGGGACGGATCCGAGCCCCCTTTCGCGGGAGCTCTTGTATGACGCCAAGAAAATGGGGTTTTCGGATTCCTATATCGCGGAGCTTGCGGGTTGTGACGAGGATGATATATGGAGACTGCGAGGCATCTATGATATCCATCCCGTGTATAAGATGATCGATACCTGCGCCGGTGAGTTTTCAAGCTATGTGCCGTATTTTTATTCCACGTATGAAGAGGAGAATGAATCGGCCGTTTCCCGAAACAAAAAGATCATCGTGCTCGGATCGGGGCCGATCAGGATCGGACAGGGCGTGGAATTTGATTACTCTACGGTGCATGCGGTCAAAACCATCCGGGAGTTGGGATACGAGGCTATCGTGATCAATAATAATCCGGAGACGGTCTCGACGGACTATACCACGGCGGACAAGCTGTATTTTGAGCCGCTGACAACGGAGGATATCTGCAATATCATCGACATGGAAAAACCGTTGGGCGTGATCGCGACCCTGGGCGGGCAGACCGCCGTTAATCTGGCGGAGCCGCTTGCAAAACGCGGCGTTAAGATCATCGGAACGGGGACGGAGGCGATCTTTAAGGCGGAAGACAGGGATGCATTTAAAGAAGTGATCGAAAGCTTAAACATATCGCACCCCAAGGGAATAGCCGTGACGAATATGGAGGACGGGGTGAAGGCCGCAGAAGAAATAGGATATCCGGTGCTGGTACGACCGTCCTTTGTGCTCGGCGGCCGCGCTATGGAGATCGTGGCAAACAGAGAAAGCCTTACCACCTATCTGAAAAACGCGGTGGAAGTGGATAAGGATCGTCCGGTTCTTGTGGATAAATATATTGTCGGCAGGGAAGTGGAGGTTGATGCGGTCTGTGACGGGAAAAGCGTCTTTTTGCCGGGGATCATGGAGCTTGTCGAACGTACCGGGGTGCATTCCGGTGACAGTATCAGCGTATATCCGCCGTTTTCCATTTCGGAGGATGTAAAGAACGTCATTTGGGAGTATACGAGAAAACTGGGTATCGGGATCGGCATTGTGGGATTATTTAATATTCAGTTTATTGTTGATAAGGATGACAATGTATTTATAATAGAGGTAAATCCCAGAGCGTCCAGGAGCGTGCCGTTTTTGTCCAAATCCACCGGCATTTCCCTTGTGGACATCGCCATAAAAGTGATGCTCGGAGAAGATCTTGCCCGTCAGGGGTATGCCGATCGGGTATTGCCTGAAAAGGATTTTCACTATGTAAAAGCACCTGCGTTTTCTTTTGAAAAATTAAGCGGAATGGATGCGTATCTTTCTCCGGAAATGAAATCGACCGGCGAGGCGATCGGGTATGACAGGAGTCTGAAGCGCGCCTTGTATAAGGCGCTGCAGGCTTCGGGGGTCAAAATGAAGGAATACGGAACCGTCATGGTAACGCTGGCGGATGAGGACAAGGAGGAGGCGCTGCCGTTGATCCGGCGGTTCTACGAGCTTGGATTTAATATTGAAGCTACCGTAGGTACCGGTGTTTTCTTAAAAGAGCATGGGATCCGGACCAGGATCCGGGGAAAGATCAGCGAGGGAAGTGACGAGATCCTCAGGTCGATCCGGGCAGGATATGTGAGCTACATCATTAATACACGGGCAATTTTGTCGGGAATACATTATAATGATGGTGTGGAGATCAGAAGATGTGCCATTCTAAACGGGGTAACAATGTTTACGTCACTTGATACGGTAAAGATACTCTTGGATGTGCTGGAGGATATCTCTCCAAGGATAAGTACGATATAAACGGAGGAAAGACATGGGCTATTCATTTGAAGATGTAATGAAGTATATTGAAGAAGAGGATGTGAAATTTATCCGTCTTGCCTTTAGAGATGCTTTTGGTGTGCAGAAAAATATTTCCGTCATGCCGGGAGAAATGAAGAAAGCGTTTGAGGACGGAGCGCCTGTGAATGTCGGGGAGATCGAAGGCTTTTCGGAGAGCCCCCATGCGGTGCTTTTTCTTAAGCCCGATCCGGACACGATGGCGATCCTTCCCTGGAGACCGGACAGCGGAAAAGTACTTCGTATGTTCTGCGGGGTATACACACCGGACGGACAAGAATACGAAGCCGATACAAGAGCTATCCTAAAGGCTGCCGTAAAGGAAGCTGAGGATGCGGGCATTGCATTTAGGTTTGGAAATGAAACGGAGTTTTATCTCTTCAAAAAGGATGAAGAAGGAAATCCGACGAAAATCCCGTATGACAATGCCGGCTATATGGATATCGCACCGCTTGACAAGTGTGAGAATGTCAGAAGAGAGATCGATCTGGCCATCGAGAGAATGGGACTTACGCCGGAAAGATCTCATCACGAAAGAGGTCCCGGACAGAATGAGATCGATTTTCATTATGCAAAACCGTTGAAAGCCGCGGACCAGATGACTACGTTCAAGATGGTGGTCAGTACACTTGCGGACCGGTATGGACTGGTATCCGACTTTTCGCCGATGCCGTTGGAAGGTCAGCCGGGCAACGGATACCATATCAATATTTATGCTACGGATAAGGACGGCAACGATGTTGCTCTTTATGCGGCTGCCGGGATCATGGAGAAAACCAGGGAGATCACCTTATTTTTAAATCCCATGGAGGTGTCCTACTCGAGACTGGGGAATAATATGGCGCCGGATAAGGTCAACTGGTCAAGTACGGGGAGGTCCGAGCTGATGTACATAGAGAGCCGCAAAGGAAGAACCCGGGTAGTGCTCAGAAGTCCCGATGCTTCAAGTAATCCGTATCTGGTATATGCTCTGCTGATCCGTGCCGGCTTATACGGGATTGCCCATAAACTGTCTCTTCCGGATGAAGCATCCGGGGAAGAAATCCGGCTTCCGGGGTCCAAAAAAGAGGCGATATCCGTAGCGGCAAAGAGCGATTTTGTCAGAGCAAACGTTCCGGAGTCGATCCTCGAAGCATATAGGAAGCATTAAGGAGGAGGCAATATATGGCAGCAAAAACAGAGGGCTACCATTCCATACTGATCGTCTCCACCTCCGAACAATTTGTTCCTGTTATAAAGAAATTGCTGAAAGGATTTGCCGCCGTCGATGTCAGAAAAAGCGGCGCGCTTGCCCGCAGGAGTATTCTTGAAGGATACTATGATCTTGTCGTGATCAACGGACCGTTATGTGATGAAACGGGAGAGGATCTGGCAATCTTTGTAACGGAAAAATGTAATGCATCGGTTCTGCTTGTCATCCCGCAGGATGTTATGGAAAATGTTTTGCAGCTTGTCACGGACGTTGGCGTTCTTGTGATCGGAAAACCGTGCCCGGTAGGGAAACTGGACAAAGCCGTCCGGTTTCTCGTGGCAACGCAGAAAAAGATCCGTGAACAGGAACAGAAAGTGATCGCCCTAAACGAGAAGATGGAGGAGATGCGGATCGTGAACAAGGCGAAGTTCCTTTTGATCGAAGAAAAGCATATGTCAGAGGACGAGGCGCACAGATGGATAGGGAAGCAGGCCATGGATCATGGCATATCCCGGGGAAGAGCGGCAAGGAAGATCTTGGACGAGATGGAATAACAAGATGACGACTTTTACAGTTGCTTGGGAGAGATGTATATGGGTTGGATAGAATTATTACTGTTGGGCGCCGGACTTTCCATGGATGCCTTTGCGGTTTCTGTCTGTAAGGGGATAGAAACCAAAAAGGCCGGGTGGAAGCAGATCCTTTTATGCGGCGTGTGGTTCGGTTTTTTTCAGGGACTGATGCCGTTTTTGGGATATGTTTTGGGATCGCGCCTTGCGTTTATCATCAACAAGGTGGCGCCGTGGCTGGCCTTTATACTGCTTGCGATCATCGGGGGCAATATGATCCGGGAGGCCTTTTCTGACGAGGAAGAGGAGACACGGGCAGGATTTGATGTCAAATCGATGTTCATTCTTGCGGTGGCGACTTCCATCGACGCCCTTGCGGTCGGGATCACGTTTGTCGCCGTTCCGGTAGAGATCGTTTCCGCGCCCGCACTGATCAATACGATCGCGGGATGTCTTGTTATTATGGCGACGACCTTCGTCTTTTCCTGCATCGGCGTCAGGATCGGCAATGCCTTTGGGACAAGATTTCAGTCCGGCGCCGAGGCGGCCGGCGGATTTGTCCTTGTTTTTATAGGGCTAAAGATCTTATTGGAGCATCTTGGCGTACTGGAATTCATGGACAACGGAGACGTCCTCTTCGGTCTTTTGATCCCGTTTTTGGGGACGATACTCGGCGCGGCGCTTGTATTTGTCACGGACAGAGAGATCAAGGAAGACGGGAAGCTCATTATGATGGGCATGGCCGGCGGGATCATGATGGCGTGCTCCATGTGGACGCTGTTGTATCCGTCGATCCTACAGGGCAAAGTGATCACAGCCGCGGTCGGATTTTTGATCGGGATCGGTTTTCAGTATCTGCTCGATAAAGTCGTTCCGCATACCCATGTTTTTATCCATGCGGAGGAGGGGCCGACCACCGGCCTGCGGGATTCCTTTAAGATCATGCTGTCGGAAGTGATCCATCACGTTCCGGAGGGTATGGCCATCGGGATCATGTTTGCGGGAGCGCTTAATGAATCGGATGAAGTCTCCCTGGCAGCGGCGTTTGCACTGACGATCGGTATTGCGATCCAGAATATTCCCGAGGCGGTATTTGTTTCCAATCCCATAAGGTCCGGCGGGGAGGAAAAGGGCAAATCCTTCCTGATGGGCGTGCTCTCGGGTATCATTGAGCCGTTGGTCGGTATTTTGATGATCATCCTGGTGACGGCATTCCCGGGGATCCTTTTATTTGTCATGGCGCTTGCGGGCGGAGCGATCGCTTTTCTGGTATTGGAGGAAAACATTCCTTCCATGGCGACGGAGAAGCATTCGGACAAAGGAACGATCTCGTTTGCGATCTTCTTTTGCCTGATGATGATCATCACCTTTTTCAGGGAATAGCGTAAATGAAAGATCTGTGATAAAATTGCGGGCCACGAGTTAGCAGAGACTAACGCGGTCGGCAGGCTGTATCGCAGCGAAATGACCGCGCAATGGATGACAGCGGTCTTTTTCTTTGATAAGACGATCGTCGGAGAGTATAATGGATCTCAGACATAGCAAGACTTGATCATAAGGAGCCGGAGGTCCGGATGGCAAAGGCCTTTGCGTGGGTCCTCAACAACATGGAGGATGAATAAAGAAGCTTTAAGGCATAGGGAGATAGGGATATGTTCAATTCACACGA
>CAJOPA010000081.1 GCA_905236235.1 uncultured Eubacterium sp.
AGCGTTCACCCCTAAAACTTTTTCATAATCACTCCCCCATAAAAGGAAACTTTTACCGCACGGCTCCCCTGCCGTGCGGTTTTTCGTTCAAAAAAACATCGGTTCCTTTCGTTCCGCAAAATGCTCCTCGATCATGGCCACATGGGACAAAAATGCCGCATCCTCAAAATACCGCGCCCCCTGCGGGCAACTGCGGATGCAGGCCTGGCACTTGATGCAGATCCCGCACATTTGGGGGATGGCATCCTCCATACGGATACTCCCCATGGGACAGACCGAGGCGCAACTACCACAGCCGGTACAGGCTTCCATGCGCACGGCGGGTACGGCCTTTAAGAAAACCGCCGGACTCCCGTCCTCTTTAAGCGGCGTATAATACTTTTCCGGATAGGGTTCTCCGGGAACGGTAAGTGCTCCCACAGTCAAAGGCGCATTCTGTCCCACAAAAGGTGCAAGCCGGTCCGCCACATCCCGGCAAAACGCATGGATCCTGTCAAAATCCTGCGCATCCGGGCGTCCCTTGCCAAGCGTCTCGGAAAACGTATGCCTTGCCACCACGGCCGCAGCTGCAACCGGCAGGAAACCGGCATCGGACAGGATCTGCGTAAGCTCAGATAAGGCATTGTCAAAGCTGCGATTCCCATAGACCACGACAGGCAAAACCAACGTCGCCTGCGTTTTATTCGGACGGTTAAGCGCAGCGATCCGTTTGACATCCGCAAGCGTCTTGTTGGGAATCCTGCCGGCATACACGGGGCTCCCCCAGATCACAAGATCCTCCGGTCCAAAGAAAACGCGCGACAGTCCGTCCGCCTCCTTCGGTCCGTCCATCTCCGCTACGCCCTCCTCACAGGCCCCGGCAAAGATGGATGCCCGCTCCTTCGGGAGCGTATAGGAGATCCTCTCCACGGGCAAGGACAGAAGCTTCCCCAGCGTATCCGCCATGTCGTCGCAGATCCGCTTCGTCGTCCCGGTCGGGCTGAAAGTAATCACTTTGATGCGCCGGATCATGCCATCATGCCTCCGTCGATCGGGATCACCAGTCCCGTCAGGTACTCGGATGCTTCCGTGACCAAAAACAGGATCACGCGCGCCACATCCTTCACCTCGCCGTAGCGGCGCAGGGGAATGGATTTTAATACGACTTCCGCATTTTTCTCATTGGCAAGCATGTCCTTGATCATATCCGTCTTGATGTAGCCGGGAGCTACGGCATTGACATTGATCCCCCAGCGTGCCCATTCCTTCGCCATGATCCCCGTCAGATGACGCACACCGGCCTTGGCCGCGCCATAAACGGATACATACTTCGGCGTCATGATCCCCGCTGCGGAGCAAAGGTTCACGATCCTTCCGCCGCCATGTTCCTTCATGGACTCCGCCACGACCTGGGACGTGAAATACAAGCCCTTTAAGTCCACATCATGCACAAAATCCCACGCTTTCTCCGTCACCTCAAAGATCGGGCTCTCCGGCACCGTTACGCCGGCATTATTGATCAAAATATCGATCCCGCCGCAAGTCTCTTCCACGGTCTTTACCATTTCCACCACGCTGTCTCTGGCAGACACGTCACATACCGCTCCTAAGGCGGTAATCCCCTCCTGCGTGAGTTTCTCCACGGCGCTGTCCACGGCCTCTTTTTTCAGATCCGCGATCACGACCTTTGCACCGGCACTACCCAAAACACCGGCGACCTCCAGTCCGATCCCGGCCCCCGCTCCGGTCACAACCGCTACCTTCCCGTCCAGATCATAACTCGGTAAATCCTCTCGAAACATACTATTTCTCCTCCTTTGAATGCTGAAAAACCGGGCATCCCAAAGGAATACCCGGTTTAAATCGTTCAAGATCAAGCCTTATGCAAGGTTCTTTTTGTAAATGCCCTTCAACACCAGAGCAACCACAACGCCGATAGCGGAAAGCACGGCGCCTACCAGATAGCCGGTCGCATAGGTCGGGAAAGCCGTCGCTACACGCGGTCCGATCAAAGCTGCAATGGCAAAAGCCACATACATCGTGCCGAAGTTTTCCGTCAGATGCTTCATACCAAACATATCTGCCGTCATGGGCGTAAGCAGGGTCGCAAGACCACCGAAGCAAGCTGCGGCTACTGCCATAAATACCAGGATCAGTACGCCGTTGGTCATCACAAACAACAGTGCCATCGCAACCGCACTCACGATACAGATCAGTGCAAATGTATTATAGATGCCGGTCTTCTGTGCCACAGCACCCCAAACGATACGTCCCAGGGTGTTGCATGCAGCGATCACGGATACACAAAGCGCTGCCTTTGCCGCAAGCGCATCTCCGCCGGTCGCGGTGATGATACCCTTTGCCTGGGAGATGACCAGCATACCGGAGGTAAGACCAAAGGAAAAGCCGATAAGCATCAGCCAGAAAGTACCGGTCTTCACCATCTGTACACGGTTCTTGTCCTCGACCTTTGAAACCTTCTTCGGTGCTTCGTCCTGTGCTGCCGGAGCGGGAGCGCCCTTCATAGTCTCCACATAGCCGTCCGGAACCTGTGCCAGGAAAAAGCTCATGAAAAGGATCACGATGCCGAAAACCGCACCAAGCACGATGAAGTTGGTTGCAAGAGACGTTGCGCCGATGATCGCATTGGCTACCGGAGCCCAGATCACCGCACCGGATCCGTAGGCTGCAGCCATCAGACCGGATGCAAGAGAGCCCTTGTCCGGAAGAACCTTAACAGAGTAAGCCATCATCTGGGGATAGATAAATCCGACGCCCACACCGGCTACGATGCCATAAAATACATACAACATCCAGAGCTGGGTAGCGAAACCACAGATGATCATGCCGGCACCGTAAAGGATCGCACCCACGAAGATGTTCTGCTTCGTGGTAAGCTTCCGGATGATCCCGCCAAAAGGGATCGGTGCCAGACAGGAGCAGGCTACCTGCAGGGTATAGGTGATGGCAATGGAAGATGCCGCCCATTCCGCATGCTCCTGCATGATCGCGGACTGCAGTACACTCCAGGAGTATCCGAAGCCCGCACACAGAGTTGCAATAAACGCCGCAATAAAGATCAGCGTTCTTTTGGATTTGAATTGTTCAATTGTCATGGTTGATTTCCTCACCTTTATTGTATTTCTCACAATACAATATTTTACTACGCTTTCC
>CAJOPA010000082.1 GCA_905236235.1 uncultured Eubacterium sp.
CTTTCTTTCCGGCGTTGTACCGGATGATTTTATTCTATCTTTTGCCCTTCGGAAAAGCAAGATAAAACGGGCGGATCTGTTGAGAAAAAGAGGGAAAAAAGAGAAGAAGAGTTCTCAGGGGTGAGAACTCTTCTAAAGGGGAGTATAAATAATTAATAAGGGGTATAATCGTGAAAAGGGATTAAGGGGGGACCCTTTTCACGAGTCATATTGTACAAAAATAAGTACGAGAATGCAAGCCGAAAAAATTACTATATTTTGCCCTAAAATCATCCGAAAAATTGGCATAGTGCACAAAGGATTTTTTGCGCAAAAACCGAGGGAATGAATTGACAGACTATTTCAAAAAAGGTATCATTGAGACCGTACAAACTATCTCGCAAAGCGGGACTTCATGCGTTGTTAAAGGAAGGGATCTATGCGGCGGTTGACCTTGATCGCACCTTGCCATTTCGGGCTGGAATCGGTTTTAAAAAAAGAAGTTTATGATCTGGGGTATGAGATTACCCGCGTGGAGGATGGACGGGTATCTTTTGAGGGAGATGCGGAGGCCATCGCCAGGGCGAATATCTTTTTGCGTACCGCGGAGCGTGTGCTCGTGGAGGTCGGACGGTTTCATGCGGAGACCTTTGATGAATTGTTTGAAGGAATCAGGGCGCTTCCTTGGGAAGCGTGGATTCCCGAGGACGGTCGCTTCTGGGTGACAAAGGCGGCGGCGGTCAAGAGCAAGCTCTTCAGTCCTTCGGATATTCAGTCCATTGTCAAAAAAGCCATGGTGGAGCGTTTGAAAGATACGTACCACACGGAATGGTTTGCGGAGGATGGTGCGGAATATCCCGTGCGGATCTTTTTGATGAAGGACGAGGTGACGGTGACGCTGGATACGACCGGGGTGTCGTTACACAAGCGGGGATATCGTACCATGACGAGCAAAGCACCGATCTCGGAGACTTTGGCGGCGGCGCTGCTTATGCTGACTCCCTGGTATGGGGACAGGATCCTGGTGGATCCTTTTTGCGGCAGCGGGACGTTTCCCATTGAGGCGGCCATGATGGCAGCGGGGATCGCACCCGGAATGCATCGTGAATTTACGGGGATGGCATGGAAGAATGTGATCGATCAAAGTGTGTGGAACGATTCGTTTGAGGAAGCGAATGACCTGGTACATACCGATATCGTGACGGATATCCAGGGATATGATATCGATCCGGAGGTTGTACGGATCGCGCGGGACAATGCCCGGCGCGCCGGGGTGGAGAACCTTATCCATTTCCAGCAAAGGGAAGTGGCGCAGCTGTCGCACCCCAAGAAATACGGATTTATCATCATGAATCCTCCCTATGGGGAAAGGTTGGAGGAGAAGGAAGCGTTGCCGGCGTTATACCGGCAGATCGGGGAGGCCATGGATCGGCTGGATACATGGTCGGCGTATATGATCACCGGTTATGAAGATGCGGAAAAGCATATCGGGCGCAAGGCAGCCAAAAACAGGAAGCTGTACAATGGTATGATGAAGACTTACTTTTATCAGTTTCCGGGGCCGAAGCCGCCCAAGCGACCGCATAAAGAGGAAGAGAATTGAGATACTCGCGACGTTTCCTGATCATGGCAGTTGTTGTGGCCCTGGTCACCTTTACCAAGTTTTATCTTTCCGGCGATGTCACAGGAAGAGTGGAAGTCTCCGATGCCGAGGCAGTGGAGACGACGCTTTGGTATGCGCCGATTTCTTCGGAGATCGCAGAGAACGGCGTGGCGCTCGTGGTGGATGATGAGGTTGCACTCGAGAGCACGGCCGGCATCTACCTTGATGAAAATATGCAATTGATGATGCCGGTATCGGAGCTTACCGACACGCTGGAGTGCAGCGCGCATATCTACCGGGATCAGACGCTGCTTGTGCAAAAATACAGCGACTCCTTCACCGCCGAGCTCGGCGAGGAGGATGCTACCTATAACGGAGAGCTTTACGCCGTAAACAATGCTTTTGTGGAGACGGAGGAAGGCTACTATATCTCGGTGGAGACCATGGCGGATGTCTTGGGATACAGTTATTCCTATGATCCTGAGGAGCATCGGATCCTGTTGGTCAGTGAGCGGACCGGGGAGAGCATTACCCCCGAGAATTATGATCTGCGCAGATTTGCGCGCAGCCCCACGGTCAGAGATCAGGGATCTCTGGGCGTTTGCTGGGCGATCGCGGCATTGTCTTCCCTGGAGAGTTCCATCCTGCCGGAGAGGTCCATGGTATTGTCGCCGGATCATATGAGTATCCGCAGCAATTTCTCGGTTGCACCGGGAGAGGGCGGGACCTATGCCATGGCGACGGCCTATCTTGTCAGCTGGTCGGGACCGGTGCTTGAGGAAGACGATCCCTATGGGGACGGTGTTTCTACGGAGGGCCTTGATGAGGAACTCCATGTACAGGAGGTGCTTTTCCTTCCGGACGGGGACAGGGAGGCGATCAAGAAAGCCGTGTTCTTTTACGGTGCGGTGCAGACCTCCATATACAATGATCTGTCGGGCGCATACAGTTCTTCCGATTATTACGATCGGGACAAGTGTGCGTATTGCTATGACGGGGAGGAAGCTCCCAATCATGAGATCATCATCATCGGATGGGATGATGATTATCCTAAAGAGAATTTTACGGTCGAGGTACCGGGAGACGGCGCTTTCATCTGCCAAAACAGCTGGGGTTCGGATTTTGGAGAGGAAGGCATTTTCTACGTATCCTACTATGATGTGCAGATCGACAAGGCCGGCGTCGCCTTTTCCAAGGTGGAAGATACGGACAATTATGACGGTATCTATCAGTCGGATCTTTGCGGATGGGTAGGGCAGATCGGTTTTGAACGATCCAGCCTTTACGGTGCCAATGTTTACACTGCCGAAGAAGACGAAGAGGTTGTGGCCGTCGGATTTTATACGACGGATACGGACAGTACCTATGAATTGTATGTGGTACGGGAGTATACCTCAGCTTCGGATCTGAAGGATCCGATATCGGTAGGTTCGGGAGAGATCGCCTATGCAGGCTATCATACGGTGGAGCTTGACCGGAGTATTCCGGTGCGGGCGGGAGAAAAATTCGCGGTGATCGTGCATATTCACACGCCGAATGCGGATTATCCCATTGCCGTGGAGTACCAGGCGGATGACCTGACGCGGTCCGTGACGCTTGATGATGGGGAAGGATATATCAGCCGGGACGGTCAGATCTGGCAAAATACGGAGCTGGCTTATGGCTGTAATGTCTGCTTAAAGGCATATACCAGGAGAGGGAAATGAGGGTTTTAAAAAGAGCGGCAATCATCAGTATCGCTTTTACGGCATTCATATGCTTGATGCTGTCTCTTTTTGCGTCCGGGATCCTGGATTTCGGAGATACCGAGGCAGAAGCCCCCGTTTTTACGGCGGCGACGAATCTGACGGACGCGCCCATGCTCATGGAGGAGTCCGAGGAGGGAGACGAGCTGTATTTGAGCCTGGAGCTGCCTGCCGGATATGACACTTCCAAGATCGAGATAGTAAATGACTATCGGGAGAGGATCCTCTTGGTTACCTTTCCGGATCTTTCGGAATCCTATCTTTCGGAGCATCCTCTGCGTGGGACCAGCGGTCATATCGCTTCGGTGGATTATGCCGGCAGGAGCGACGGACTGATGATCCAGGTGACCTATGATACCGTTTTTGAGTATGAGACGGGGACGGAGGGATCTTTCTACTATATCTATCCCACGGATCCGCATGAGCTCTACGATAAGATCGTGGTCATCGATCCGGGACACGGAGGACTCGCCTCCCCCGGTGCGGAGCAGAACGGTTATAAGGAAGCGGATATTGATTTTCAGATCGGAAAATATCTTTTCGATATTTTGTCGGAAAGCGATATCAAGGTATATACCACGCGCATCAGCGATGTGTACGTGGGTTTGGGCAAGCGTATTTCTCTTGCCAACGATCTGAATGCGGATATGTTTGTCAGCATCCACTGCAATACCAACGGACTGGACTATATGGACAGCAGTGCAGGCACAACGGTGCTGTACAATGACACGGACACTTCGGGACTGTCTTATGCGCTCGGAGAAGTGATGCTCGATCAGTTGTCTTCCGACCTGGGAACGCGTGCCCGCGGCGTGGTCAAGGGCAGTGATATCTATGTCCTTCGCAACGCGCAGGTGCCTGCGGTGCTTGTCGAGGTGGGATTTATGAGTAATCAGGAAGAGCTGAATAATCTGGTCAGCGCGTCCTACCAAAAGAGGGTGGCACAATCCATTTATGAGGCTATTGTTCGCGCCTATGAGGAGGTTTTGTAATGGCGACGAGAATTATATTTGCAACCGGCAATGAAGGAAAGATGAGGGAGATCCGCGAGATCTTAAAGGGACTCAACCTTGAGATTGTTTCCATGAAGGAGGCCGGTATCGAGCGCGACGCGGAAGAGACCGGGACGACCTTTGAAGAAAATGCGCTCATCAAGGCGAGAAGCATTGCCGGGCTTACCTATGATATCGTGATGGCGGATGACTCCGGATTGGAGATTGATGCCTTAAATAAAGAACCGGGGATCTATTCGGCGCGTTACTTGGGCGAGGATACTTCCTATGATATTAAGAACACAACGCTGTTAAACCGTATGAAAGCCGTGCCGGAGCCACGGAGAACGGCACGTTTTGTCTGTGCGCTGGCGGCGATCCTGCCCACGGGAGAGGAACTCGTGGTACGCGGCGAGGTCGAAGGACGGATCGCTTATGAGATGAAGGGGAAATACGGATTCGGCTACGATCCTATTTTTTATCTGCCGCAATACGGGTGTACATCCGCGGAACTTCTGCCCGAAAAGAAGAATGCCATCAGCCACAGGGGCAAGGCTTTGACGCAGATGTATAAGCTTCTTTCCGAGCGTGAGATTTAAAGAAAAAGTCGTTGACAATTACCTGACCATGAAATATAATAACACATGCGTCACGCGAGGGTGAGGGTCATCCTTTTCATCGGGCACCCTTTTATCGGGGTGTGGCTCAGCTTGGCTAGAGCGCCTGGTTTGGGACCAGGAGGTCGCAGGTTCGAATCCTGTCACCCCGACGGTTCTGTACAATTCAATTGAGACATGCGGGTGTAGTTCAATGGTAGAACACCAGCCTTCCAAGCTGGATACGTGGGTTCGATTCCCATCACCCGCTTCTGTTATGTGTCCGTAGCTCAGCTGGATAGAGCAACGGCCTTCTAAGCCGTGGGTCGGGGGTTCGAATCCCTTCGGACACGCTGGTTTTTAGAACCAATCATGGTGGGTATGGCGCAGTTGGTTAGCGCGCCAGATTGTGGCTCTGGAGGTCAAGGGTTCGAATCCCTTTATCCACCCTCCCTTTCGGGATACGGGAAGCAGGGATGTTTTGACCGTTGTTGGGCTATCGCCAAGCGGTAAGGCACGGGATTTTGATTCCCGCATTCGCAGGTTCGAATCCTGCTAGCCCAGTTTGCAGGATCCTGCAAGCGAATATGGGACATTAGCTCAGGTGGTAGAGCACCTGACTTTTAATCAGGTTGTCCGGGGTTCGAGTCCCCGATGTCTCAGAGTTTACGGAAGCCGGCATGGCTTCCGTATTTCTTTTCGGAGGCCTTATGAAGATTGCGATCTATGATTCGGGGATCGGTGGGCTGAATCTTCTTTTGGAAGCGGCCCTTCGTCTTCCGGATGCGGAATTTCTTTTTTACGGTGATACGGAGCACGTCCCCTACGGTGAAAAGACGCCGGAGGAGATCGTTTCCTATGCCGATGAGGCTTTGCAATTTTGCGTAAATCACCGGGCGGAGGCGGTGGTCATCGCCTGCAATACCGCCACCAGCATGGCGGGGGAATACCTGCGCAAACGCTATGATCTTCCCATCATCGGCATGGAGCCGGCGGCCAAGGCGGCGCTTGACTGCGGAGAGGACAAACGGGTTTTGGTGATCGCCACGCAGATCACGGTGGAAGGCGAAAAGCTGCAGCGACTGATCGGAAGGTTTGACGCCCGGCATCTGGTGGATACCCGGGCGCTTCCCGGACTCGTGCGCCTGGCGGAGCAGGGAGACTTTGCGGATGGGCCGGTGCTTTCTTATTTGGAAGAAACCCTGGGAGATTATGATTTTTCCAATTGCGGCTTCCTGGTTTTGGGATGCACGCATTTTAACTATTTTAAAGACAGTCTCCGCGCTTTTTTGCCGGAGTATGTACGATTTTTTGACGGCAATGCCGGGACGGCAAAGCAGCTGATGCGCAAAGTGGGACGGGATCCGGAGGAACAGGCCGATCGCCATATTCCGGTGGAGGATACGGTGATGCAACAGGAGATCCTGAAGGACATCCTGCACCGTACCACGTTTTATGCTTCGGGAGAGCTCCTTTGCGGCGAAGCATGGGAGGAACGCGGCAGGATCCTGCTGTCGCGTCTTATACGCATGCGGGAGATCCGGTAGGAAGATCGGAAGTGAGTGATACAACATGGAAGAAACAAAAGCTATGGATCAAACAAAAAATATGTTAAGCGGCAATGCGACGAAGCAGATCTTTGTTTTTACGCTGCCGATCATGGCGGGATTTTTCCTGCAGCAATTATATAACACGGTCGACGGGATCATCGTGGGACAGTTTATCGGAGAGGCCGAGCTTGCGTCCATCGGGACCTGCGCGCCGCTGACGATCCTTTTTATCGCCCTGGCATTGGGACTGAGTACCGGCAGCGGTATCATCGTGGCGCAGTATTTCGGCGCGGGGAAGGATGAGGAATTAAAGATCTCCGTATCCACCTCGTTTATCATGCTGGCAGCAATCGGCCTGGTATTGTCTCTTGTCGGAGGCATGATATCGCAGCCTTTGTTAAAATATGTGTTGGCCGTGCCTGAGGCGCAGCTTCCGGACGCTTCCCGCTATTTTTCCATCTATTGCTACGGACTGGTCTTTCAGTTTGTATATAACTTTGTGGCCGCGGTATTGCGCGCGCTGGGGGATTCCAAGGCGACGCTGTACTTCCTTTTGGTATCTTCCGTATTAAATATCATCCTGGACTATGTCTTTATCGTTCCCTGCGGATTCGGCGTGCCCGGGGCAGCCGTGGCGACCATTATCTCCCAGGCGGTCTCGGCCCTGGTGAGTATCCTTTATATGTCGCGCCGCTATGCCTATTTAAAACCGCAAAAGGGCAGGACTGTTTTTTCCAAAGAAAAATGCATCCTTGCACTCAAGCTCGGGATCCCTACCACCTTGCAGCAGGCCGTGGTTTCCTGCGGACATATCGCCATCCAGCGTTTGGTCAATTCCTTTGGCGTGGAGTTTATGTCGGGATTTACCGCCGCCAGCCGCGTGGAGAGTTATCTCGTGATCCCGGCCCTCGGATTTAACACGGGTGTGTCTACGTTTTCGGGTCAGAATATCGGTGCCGGGAATATCAAAAGAACGATCGAAGGGTTACATAAATCTGTATTCATGGCAGCTGCCAGCAGTATTTTGCTGAGCATGGTCGCCTTTTTCGGAGCCACAGCGCTTGTGGGATTCTTTGGCGTGGAGGGAGATGCGCTGTCCATGGGTATCACCTATCTGCATCTTGTGGCGCCGCTGTTTGTGATCTTTGGTATCTATCAGTGCTATGTCGGCCTCTTACAGGGTAGCGGAGACGTCATGTTTACCGCATTTTGTACCTTGAGTTCCCTTGCACTCCGTTGTATTTTAAGTTATGCTTTGGTTGCCTTTACCGATTGGGGATATCGCTCCATCTGCTATGCGATGCCGGTGGGCTGGTGCTATGTATTTTTACTCTGCATCTGGCGGTATCGACGCGGCAAGTGGAAGGAGAAGGCGGTCGTATAGATAATATTTAATCAGCGGGTATGGCGGAATGCTTGATTCTCGAATGAAATTCGAGAATAGGAGACGCGCCGGACGGGGTAGCCGTGGCGCGTCAAAAAATAATCAGCGGGTATGGCGGAATTGGCAGACGCGCCAGATTTAGGTTCTGGTGGGAGACCGTGCAGGTTCAAGTCCTGTTACCCGCAGGAAAACCGGGGTGTCACGCAATGGAAAAAAACGAGCTTTTTACATCGGTCAAACCGGGGAAAGCACTGGCGATCATGGCCATACCGACCATCATAAGCCAGGTGGTTATTCTTGTGTATAACCTTGCGGACATTTGGTTTATCGGACGCACCAATGATCCTTATATGATTGCCGCATCTACACTTGCGGCAACCATTTTTTTGGCGATCGTGGCGTTGGCGAATGTGTTTGGCGTCGGTGGCGGTAGCCTGATGGTCAGGCTGCTCGGAGAAAAAAGAACGGAAGAGGCAAGGCGTGTGGCTTCCTACAGTGTGGCCATGGCCTGTATCTCGGCGCTGGTGTTTTCCTTACTGACGCTTGTTTTCATGGAACCTATGCTTAGGCTTTTGGGAGCGAGCGAGAATACGCTTTTGTATGGGAAGCAATACGCACTTACGACCACGGTGCTCGGTGGCGTACCAACCGTACTTTCCATGAGTATGTCCCAGCTTTTGCGAAATGCCGGGTATGCCAAAGAATCGGGTTTTGGTGTGAGTTTCGGAAGCCTTCTCAATGTTGCACTGGATCCGATCTTTATGTTTTGCCTGCTGCCGCAAGGATATGAGGTATTGGGATCGGGGATCGCGACCATGGTTTCCAATGTTTGCTCCCTGCTCTATTTTATTGTGAAATTCAGAAAGCTTCGGGACAAGACGGTACTGGTGATTCCCGTAAAGTTGGAAAAGATCGGCAGGGAAAATTTGCGATCTCTGTATTCTGTCGGTCTTCCGGCGGCATGCAGTGTTGTTCTTTATGATCTTGTTACCATAGTGACCAATCGATTAACGGCGCAGTATGGAGATATCTCTCTTGCGGCTATGGGAATCGTTTTAAAATTGGAGCGCATTCCGGTGAATGTCGGATTGGGCGTGTGTCTGGGTATGGTCCCGCTTGTGGCTTACAATTACGGCGCAAAGAACACGGAGAGAATGAAACGGATCTCCGGGATCGCATGCGCCGCGATCGTGACATTTTCCGTTGTATGTGTGTTATTATTCCGGCTGTTTCCGAAGGCAATCGTTTCGGGCTTTATATCGAATGAAGAAACGATCGCACAGGGGATTTCCTTTTTGCAAGGGAGGTGTCTGGCACTTCCGTTTGTCATGGTCGGTTATCATGTAATGAATTTTATGAATGCGGTAAATCAAGGCAAGATTTCCTTTGTACTTGCGATTCTACGGCATATTGTACTCCTAATTCCGATCATGGTTTTTATGAATGAAATACTGGGATTAACCGGTTTGATCTGGTCGCAGCCGATCGCTGATCTTTTGAATGCCGGGATTGCCGTTATGTTTTATTGCGCGGTTATCAAAGAAAAGAGATGGGGGATAGCATTTTGGAAAAAAAGATGAGAAGCCCGTGGATCATGGTGGGAACCTTTATGTATTGCGCCATGGTTTCGGCATTTAATGAAACGGTTTTAAATGTAGCTTACAGCACGATCGCACAGGATCTCGGTATAACGATCGGTACGGCGCAGTGGCTGACGACCGCGTTTATGCTGGTGACGGCCGTGATGGTTCCGGTCAGCGGATTCCTTTTTTTGAGCATTCCGACGAAGCGATTGTTTCTTCTTTCCATCGGGATCGTATTGCTCGGAACCGTGGGATGCTATTTCGCACCGAATTTTATCACGTTGCTCATCTTCCGCATGGTTGTTTCCATGGGAAACGGTATGCTCGTTCCGATGATGATGAATACCACGCTCATCGTTGCGCCGCGCAAGCACCTGGGGCTGGCGATGGCGCTTTGCGCATGCGCGATCACGATGGGACCTGCTTTTGCGCCGGTCGTGGCCGGGTTCGTGATGCAGGTATTTTCCTGGCGCGCCATCTTCCTGTTTATGATCCTTCTTACCGGTGTCGGTATGGCGGCAGGTTTTGTATTTATCGAAGATGTGGCGACGCTGACGCATCCGAAGGTGGACGTATTTTCCATCTTTTTGTCGACGCTGGGGCTGGCCGGATTCCTCTATGGGATCAATACCGTGTTTGCCACACCGAAGACGGCGGTGATCTATATCCTTGTGGGCGTCTTCTTTATCGGATGGTTTGTATTGCGTCAAAAAAAGCTGCCGGAACCGTTCTTAAACTTAAGTCCCTTTAGCAATCGACAGTTTTGCGTGGGACTGGCGGCTATGTGCTTTGCCATGCTGACGAATTTTTCGCTTAGCGTGCTGACGCCGACGTACCTGCAGGAGACGCTTTTGGTTTCGAGTGCCGTCTCTGGTGCGCTGCTCATCCCCGCGGTGTTGTTAAATATCGTTTCCACGTCTCTGTCAGGTAAGATTTTGGACAAAAAGGGAGTCCGTGTCATGCTGCC
>CAJOPA010000083.1 GCA_905236235.1 uncultured Eubacterium sp.
CAGGGCGGCAAGAAACTGCGACTGTCCCAGCCGCAGCAGATGATGGCACAGGAACGTAAGATGGTGGAGGAGGCCTACGCCGGAGATATCATCGGTGTCTTCGATCCGGGGATCTATGCCATCGGAGATACGTTAACCACGGCGTCGGAAGCCTTTGCGTTTGAAGGGATCCCCACATTTGCACCGGAGCATTTTGCCAGGGTGAAGCAGGTGGATACCATGAAGCGTAAGCAGTTTGTCAAAGGCATTACGCAGATCGCGCAGGAAGGAGCCATCCAGATCTTTCAGGAGTACAATACCGGCCTGGAGGAGATCATCGTGGGCGTGGTGGGCGTATTGCAGTTTGATGTTTTGAAATACCGCCTGGAAAACGAATACAATGTGGAGATCAAAATGGAAAATCTCCCCTATGAGCATATCCGCTGGATTGAAAATGAGGATGTGGACCTTGATAAGATCTCCGGAACGTCGGACATGAAAAAGATCAAAGACTTAAAGGACAGACCTTTGCTTTTGTTCGTCAATGCATGGAGCGTGGGGATGACGCTGGAGAGAAACGAAGGGCTTATCCTTTCCGAATTTGGGAAAAACACCTGATGATCCGGGGTATTAAAGTTTACATAAATGGTTGACAAGAGGGGCGCATTCCTCTAATATTGAGGTAAGTATAAATAATACCACAAGATGTGGGAGGTTTGAGAAAGGGGATCATTATGCAGGAAAAAAATGCTTCCTATGCCAGGATCATACAAAACAAGACGACACGGATCATCTATACGAGTCTGTCTGTGATCCTTATTTTGGCGTATATCCTTGAATTCGTAAAGGGCAACCGGGGATTGCCTTATACTGTTGTATTTCTGTTGTTAAATCTGATACCGCTCGGTATTTTTTACTATTTTTATCATGCAAAGCCCGATTCCGACAAGATCCGCTATATCTTTGTCATCGGGTTTTCCACGATGTATTCCTTTGCACTTTTGACATCCAACAGTCTGCTGACATTTACGTATATTCTGTTGGTGATCTTAACGGCCATCATCTATTTTGACATGCGCCTTACGATCCTATCGAGCGTCTGGGCCGTGGCGGTCAATGTGATCGCTGTGATCATAGAGATTGTAAACGGCCAAATGGATGCGAATCTTTTGACATCGACGGAAATCCAGATCATCTTGTTGATCATGTTTGCGATCTTTTCCATGCTGATCTCCAATACCATCCGCAAGGTGAACGATCAAAAGGTAGAGGAAGCCGAAGAGGAGAAAAAGGTGGCAAGCGGATTGCTCAGCCGCAATATCGAGCTTTCCGGTTCTTTGTCTGCTTATGTGGCGGATGTTGTGGAGGAAATGAACGAATTGCGGGATGCCACCCAGAGAAACTGTCTGGCCATGCAGGAAGTTTCCAAGGGGACTTCCCAATCGGCCGAAGCGATCCAGGTGCAGGCGCGCAATACCGAAAATATCGGTGCGCATATCGAAAATATTGAGGAAGTTTGTCAGGATATCGGCGGAGATATCGAAGGGACGAAGCAGGCCATCGAGGAAGGACGCACGTCCATGGAAGGCCTGATGGACAGCACCAAGGACTCCGAGAAGGCCAGCCATATCGTTAATGAAGAGCTGTCGGGACTCGAAAGCAGTACCGCAAAGATGTCCGAGATCGTGGATATCATCAATGATATCGCGGATGAGACGAGTCTTTTGGCCTTAAATGCCAATATCGAGGCGGCGCGTGCGGGAGAGGCCGGCAAAGGCTTTGCCGTTGTTGCCGAGCAGATCTCCAAGCTTGCCGGACAGACCGGGGAAGCCACGGAGCAGATCAATGCGCTGATCGGCGTGATCAACCGTGCCTTGGAGGATGTGATCGGGTCCGTCAACGACTTTATTATGAGCAGCAAACGTCAGGGAGAATACGCTTTCGGCGCGGGTGAGAGCTTCCGCAGGATCGGAGAAAACTCCGAAAACATCATCCGAAACTCCGACAGATTATCCCAGGTGGTTGTGGGATTAAAGCATGAAAACACGGGCATTATCGACAATATCGAGAACTTAAGCGCGGTGACGCAGCAGGTGAGCACCCACGCCAATGAGACGTACAACAGTTCCGAAAAGGGGATGGAGATCATGGAAGATGTGGTGGCCATGGTGGAGCAGATCCGCGAAAAGGTACGGGAGCTGGAGCATGGAACTACATCCGAAGAGGATGCGGAAGAAAATGCCACTTGACGGAAAATCCTGAGATTTTTATAATAAGGGCAGTCGCTTGCGGCTGTCCTTTCTTATATCGAACATTTTTTCGATTTTTCCCCAAAACGGCATTGACAAATGTATGAATAACATGTATATTAGTTACAGAAGCGAACATTAGTTCGAAAAGGAGAAGAGATATGGCAAATGATGAGAAGTTGAGAGCACTGGATGCTGCGATCTCGCAGATAGAGAAACAGTTCGGGAAAGGCTCCGTGATGAAGCTGGGGGATGCGGGCAGTACCATGAATGTGGAGACGACACCGACCGGTTCCCTGAGCCTGGATATTGCTTTGGGTGTCGGCGGTGTGCCGAAGGGCAGGATCATAGAGATCTACGGACCGGAGTCCAGCGGTAAGACCACGGTGGCGTTACATATGGTTGCTGAGGTACAAAAGCGCGGCGGCATCGCCGGATTTATCGACGCCGAGCATGCGCTCGATCCCGTGTATGCGCGTAATATCGGTGTGGATATTGACAATCTTTATATTTCCCAGCCGGATAACGGCGAGCAGGCTTTGGAGATCACGGAGACCATGGTGCGTTCCGGTGCCGTGGATATCGTGATCGTGGATTCCGTTGCCGCTCTGGTACCGAAGGCCGAGATCGAGGGAGATATGGGAGATTCCCATGTGGGTCTGCAGGCAAGACTCATGTCGCAGGCATTGCGCAAGCTGACCGCCGTAATCAGCAAGTCCAATTGCGTCGTGATCTTTATCAATCAGTTGCGTGAAAAGATCGGTGTGATGTTTGGCAATCCCGAGACGACCACCGGCGGACGCGCGTTAAAGTTTTATGCATCCGTTCGTATGGATGTGCGTAAGATCGAGACGTTAAAGCAGGGCGGTGAAGTGATCGGTAACCGTACCAGGATCAAGATCGTTAAGAATAAGGTGGCTCCGCCGTTTAAGGAAGCGGAGTTTGATATCATGTTCGGACAGGGTATATCCAAGGAGGGCGATCTGCTTGATCTTGCTTCCAATATGGATATCATCAATAAGAGCGGTGCATGGTATGCTTATGAAGGAGAAAAGATCGGTCAGGGCCGCGAGAATGCCAAGATCTATCTTCGCGAGCATCCGGAATTTGCAGAGGTGATCGAGGCAAAGATCCGTCAGAACCTTGGATTGGGTGCGCAGGAAGAAAGTGCACCTGCAGAAGAGTAAATTTGGAAAGATGATGAAGATCACAATCATTGAAAAATTGTCTTCAGGACGTTTTTGCGTGCATTTCGATGAACGATTCCCCCTTGTATTTTACAAAGGGGAATTGTTGAATTACGGCATAGAAGAGGGGGCGCAGATCACATCTGCGCAATACGATACTTGGGTCGCAGAGGTGATCCTGCCCAGGGCCAAAAAACGCGCCATGCATCTTTTGGAACGCAAGGATTTTACGGAGGCGATGCTGCGCAGAAAACTGGGGACAGACGGTTATCCGTCGGAGGTGATCGAAGAGGTGGTGGCGTATCTTTACGGCTATCATTACCTGGACGATCATCGTTTTGCGAGACACTATCTTTTGGTCTACGGTATTAGATGCAGTCGCCGCCGGATCGAGAAGGATCTGCGGGAAAAGGGGATTGCGGAGGACGTGATTGCAGCTGTTTTTGAGGAATCCAACGAGGAAGATGAGGATCTTCCCACGGAGGAGGAGAAGATCATGAAAATCCTCATACAAAAGGATTTCTCGTGGGATCGCGCCGATGAAAAGGAAAAAGCAAGGATTTACCGGCATCTGGCGGGAAAAGGATACACTTCCGGAGACATCCTGAAATGTATGCGAAAAAGGACGTGACAGGGGGCCATTGTTGCTTGACATAATATGGGTTTCATTATAAAATCATATAGTTGATATTTATATGACAATCAAATTTTTAGCGATTTTTGTTATATTGTACAATGAAAATTTTATAAGGAGGTGCTCCTGTTGGTAGCAGTAATCATTGCAGTTGCGGTTACACTGGTGATCGTATTTCCGGTTGCATTCCTCTTCGGCAAGAAGAAGGAGCAGTCCGATGCGGCTTCCAAGGTAGGAAGCGCAGAGGAGCGGGCGCGAGAGATTATCAATAATGCCATCAGCACTGCCGAGGCCAAGAAGAAAGAAGCGGAATTGGAAGCGAAGGACGAAGCTCTTCGCACCAAGCAGGAATTGGATCGGGAAGTGAAGGAACGTCGTAAAGAGGTTCAGCGTTATGAGAATCGTGTGCTTCAGAAGGAAGAGACCCTGGATAAGAAGTTAGAAGCGGTCGAAAAGAAGGAAGCCAATTTCGCGGTTCGTGAAGCGGAACTTGATCGCAGATCCGAAGAGATTGCGCGACTCAACCAAGAGAGAGTACAGGAACTGGAAAGAATCTCCGGTTTAACCTCCGAACAGGCAAAAGATTTTCTCTTAAAAGCTGTTGAAGAAGACATTAAAATTGA
>CAJOPA010000084.1 GCA_905236235.1 uncultured Eubacterium sp.
AAAGGAAAAGATCAAAACAACCCGGATGTGATCATTATCGGTGCCGGTGCGGCCGGACTGTTTGCCGCGAAAATCCTATCCGAAAACGGATTGGCAACCACGGTTTTGGAGAGGAATCCCAAGGCCGGCAAGAAGCTGCTCATGACAGGAAACGGCAAAGGGAATCTTACCAATCTGTATTGGGACGAGACCTGTTATCATTCCGAAGATGCAGACAGGGTAAAGCAGGTTTTGACCGATTTTTCTCCGATGGACACCATGGCGGCATTTGAAGCAATGGGGTGCATGCTTTATGAAAGAGACGGCTATGTTTACCCCGTTACCAACCAGGCGCAGACCTTAAGAGATCTGCTTGTATATAATTGTCAAAAAAACGGCGGCGTATTTTCTTACGACACGTTCGTAACGGATATTCATCGGGAAAAGAACGGCTTTGTTGTGCAATGTGAACATGATATTTTCAAAGCACCCGTCGTTCTCTTGTCAAGCGGCGGAAAATCTTATCCAAAGACCGGCAGTGATGGTAGTATGTATAGCATAGTAGGAGGCTTCGGGCATAAGATAAGGCCACCGCAACCTGCCTTGTGCGGTTTGTGTGTCACGGATGGGCACCTAAAGATCGCGGACGGCGTTCGTGTAACGGGAAAGGTGTCCCTTAATGTAAACGGTACCTTTTTGGAAGAGTACGAAGGTGAATTGCAGATCCATAAGGATTTTATCTCCGGCATTCCCATCATGTGTTTAAGTTCTCCGGCATGCCGTGCGATCGCCGATAAGAAAGAAGTGCGATTGCACATCGATCTGATGACGGGATATACTTTAAAGGAGCTTACGGCTTTTTTGCTTGAAAGAAAACAATTTTTCTCTGCGCCCGGGACAACCTTCGGAGATTATGTTTCCGGTTTGTTGCATTATAAAATCATGAGCTACCTTGCATTGCATTGTGGTGTTTCCAATGCGGATAGATTGAAAGAACTTCCGGATGCCGTCTTTGAGAAACTTGCAAAAGAGTTGAAGGATCTTACTTTTGCGGTTACGAAAGGAAAGGACTATGACTCTGCGCAGACAACTTCCGGTGGCGTCTTGCTTCATGAAGTTAATGATACCATGGAATCCGTAAAAGTCCCCGGGCTGTATTTTGCCGGTGAGATCCTTGATGCGGACGGGATCTGCGGCGGATACAATCTGCAATGGGCATTTTCCACGGCGTCTCTTGCCGCCAAAGGAATCATTCATAAGGCGCAGACAGGTTCGTTATATACGCAGATCTTATAGGAGGCAGGTATGTTTCGATTGCATAATGTGAAAATGAGATTCGGAACTCCCCAAGAGAAACTGATTACTTTTTGTGCCTCCAAATTGCATATCCTGCCGGAGCAGATCACGTCACTAAGGGTCGTCAGGAGATCCATGGATGTCCGCAATAAACCGGACATCTTTGAGGTTTATACCGTAGAGCTCAGTGTCAAAAACGAACAGCAGCTCTTAAAGCGCAGAAATCGCGATGTCGTGCCTTGTGATGATCGTCCCTATCGATTTTGCGTGAGCGGAACGCGCAAATTAGACGTCCCGCCCATGATTATCGGCGCCGGGCCGGCCGGACTTTTTTGTGCTTTGGAACTGGCGCGTCACGGTTATCATCCCGTGATCATCGAACGCGGCAAACCCGTAGATGAAAGAAAAAGAGACGTGGATGCCTTTTGGCAGAGGGGTATCCTTCGGGAAGACAGCAATATTCAGTTCGGAGAGGGCGGCGCCGGCACGTTTTCGGACGGCAAACTCAACACCGTTGTCAAAGATCCTTGCGGTCGCAATCGCAAGGTGCTGGAAGAATTTGTAAAGTTCGGCGCGAAAGAGGAGATCCTTTATGATGCCAGGCCGCACGTGGGAACCGATGTGCTCGTCCCCGTCATCAAAGCTATGCGCAAAGAGATCCTTTCCTTAGGTGGAAGCTTTCGGTTTTCTCAGACCATGACCGATCTGACCTTTGTAAACGGAAAGGTAAAGAGCATCACCTTGTCTAGCGGAGAGGTTCTTCCCTGCGAAGTTTTGATCCTTGCGATCGGAAACAGCGCAAGGGATACATTTCGCAGATTATATAAGGCCGGCGTACCCATGGAAGCCAAGTCCTTGGCCGTGGGATTTCGCGTGGAGCATTTGCAGGATTGGGTCAACCGCAGCATGTACGGAGAATTCTATTCCAAACAATTGCCCCCGGCGGCCTATCGCCTGACAGCAAAAACCCCCTCGGGTAGGGGCGTGTATTCGTTTTGCATGTGTCCGGGAGGCTATGTCGTCAATGCATCCTCCATACGTGAAACATGTGCTGTCAACGGTATGAGCTACTCCTTAAGAAACGGTACCAATGCCAACAGCGCCATTGTTGTCACGGTAGGTCCCCAGGATTTCGGCTCCACGGAGCCATTGGCCGGGATCACCTTCCAGGATCGGATCGAGCAGGCCGCTTATAAGGCAGGGCATGGGCTGATCCCGCAGACGACGCTGCGCGATTATAAACTTGGGATCTCCACCAATTATCGCAGTCCCTACGAGAGTCAGTTGCGCGGTCAAGGTGTCAACACGGATGTGAGCGAAATCTATCCTTCCTTCATCAAGGAAGCTTTTTTACAAGGCATGTCTCATTTTGATAAGATTATGCCCGGATTTGCATCGGATGATGTGATCCTGTCCGGTGTGGAGACCAGAACCTCCTCACCGGTACGCATCCTTCGTAATGACGTATGTCAAAGTCAGATCGAAGGAATTTATCCCTGCGGAGAAGGCGCCGGTTATGCCGGCGGTATCGTTTCTTCGGCCATAGACGGACTGCGTGTGGCGCAGGCTGTTGCCGAGGTATTCTGTCCGTAGGAAACGGAGGAAATCATGGCAGAATATACACCAATGATGCAGCAATATCTTGCTACAAAAAAAGATTACCCGGACACGATTCTATTTTATCGTCTGGGTGATTTTTATGAAATGTTTTTTGAGGATGCCGTTTTGGTATCCAAGGAGTTGGAATTAACACTGACCGGTAAAAGCTGCGGTATGCCGGAGCGTGCGCCCATGTGCGGCGTTCCTTATCATGCATATGAAACCTATGCTAATCGGCTGATCGCCAAAGGATATAAAGTTGCCATCTGCGAGCAGGTAGAAGATCCCAAACTTGCCAAAGGCCTTGTCAAACGTGAGGTTGTAAGAATCATTACACCCGGCACCAATATGAGTGCCACGGCGCTCGATGCCGGTCAATCCAACTACATCTGTTGCGTTTACGAGGAAAAGGGGCGTTACGCCCTCGCTTTTTGTGAACTTTCCACAGGCTATCTTGCCGTATGCGAACTGCCGTCTGCAGAGGAGGCCTATGATGAGATCGAACGATTTCATCCTTCTGAGATCCTTTATGAAGAAATGGCGATCGGGATCAAAGACTATATCGACAATGCAAATCGCAGAAATCCTATGGCATCCACGGCATTGAGATCAACGTATTTTCATAAAAGCACCTGTTTTGAAATCCTGTGCCGACATTTTCATGTGCAGTCCTTAAACGGCCTGGGGCTTCATGATTTTCCGCTGACGGTTGTAAGCTGCGGCGCGCTTTTGGGGTATCTTAAAGAAACGCAAAAAAATGATTTTGAGAATATTCTCGAGATCCATCCCTATACGCGGGGCTCTTTTATGATCCTCGATTCCCAGACCAGAAGGAATCTGGAACTGACCGAGACGATGCGGGATAAAAACCGGATCGGTTCCCTTTTGTGGGTTTTGGATAAGACCAAGACCGCCATGGGTGCCAGAAGGCTGAAAAATTTGATTTTACAGCCGTTTTTGGATGTCAATGAGATCGTTGTAAGACAGGATGCCGTGGCCGAGCTGATCGAGCAACTTGTCTCCAGGGAAGAATTACGGGAGTATCTGCAGCCGGTCTACGATCTGGAGCGCCTCATGGGAAGGATCACCTACCAGAATGCCAATCCCAGGGATCTGCTTTCGTTTGCGTCCTCTTTAAGGATGCTTCCTCCCATTATCTCCATCCTTCGGGATTTTCACAGTGAAAAGCTGCTTTTTCTTGCGGAAAACATGGATCCTTTGACGGATCTTTGCGATCTGATCTTGCAGTCCATCGATGAAGAAGCGCCGCTTACCGTTCGGGAAGGCAATATCATCAAAACAGGATTTCATCCGCAGGTGGATGAGCTTCGCAGCCTGCAAAAGGATGCGAAGAGCTATCTTTCGGCCATTGAAGAAGAGGAAAAGGAGAGAACCGGGATCAAAAATCTGCGCATCCGTTACAACAAGGTCTTCGGGTACTATTTGGAAGTGACCAATTCCTACCTTTCCCTGGTGCCGGAGGATTATATTCGCAAGCAGACCTTAACCAACGCGGAGCGCTTCATCACGCCCAAGCTCAAGGAGTTGGAAGACAAGATCTTAAGTGCCGAAGAACGTCTTTGGCAGTTGGAATATGAACTGTTTTGCAATGTCCGTGATACCATCGCCAAGGAAGTGATCCGTATCGAAAAAACGGCGCATCAGATCGCGGATCTGGATGTTTTTCTTTCTTTGGCCCATGTAGCGGATAAAAATCACTATATCCGTCCGCAGGTGGACCGGGAAGATCGGATCAGTGTGGAAGGCGGACGTCATCCTGTCGTGGAACAGATGACGGATGCTCCGTTTATTGACAATCCTGTGCTTTTGGACGAGAATGAGAATCGCATCAATATCATTACCGGCCCCAATATGGCCGGCAAGTCCACCTATATGCGACAGGTGGCTTTGCTCTGCCTGATGGCGCAGATCGGCAGTTATGTCCCCGCCACATCGGCAAAAATCGGGATCTGCGACAGGATCTTTACCCGCGTGGGCGCATCAGACGATCTTGCCACGGGGCAGAGTACCTTTATGATGGAAATGAATGAAGTGGCCAATATTTTGCGCAATGCCACCAAAAACAGTCTCATCATCCTGGATGAGATCGGACGCGGCACCAGCACCTATGACGGTCTTGCGATCGCTTGGGCGGTGATCGAACATATCTCCACGACTCCGCGTATTTGTGCAAAGACCCTGTTTGCAACGCATTATCATGAACTTACGCAATTAGAGGGGAGGATTCCCCATATCAAAAACTATCGCATTGCGGTCAGAGAGGAAGGGGAAGATGTCGTATTTTTAAGAAAGATCGTCCCCGGAGGCGCAGATAAGAGCTACGGCATCCAGGTGGCGAAGTTGGCCGGTGTTCCCGCAGATGTGATCCATCGTGCCAAGGAGATCGCCTTGGAGATCTCCGAACAAAAGGAAGATGCCGGAGACGCAAACGATGCCATGTATGTGGATGAAACGTCCATCGGCGCACTGGCATCGAAACGGAAAGAAGAAAACAGCGGACAGGAAAAACTGCTTCGCAGATTGCGGGAGCTGTCTCCCGAAGATTTGTCTCCGCTGGAAGCTTTGCATATTGTTTATGAATTAAAGGATATGGCTGAAAATGAATGAGATTCAGATCTTAAATCAGGAAACCATTGATCAGATTGCGGCCGGAGAAGTGATCGAACGGCCCTATTCCGTTGTGAAGGAGCTTGTGGAGAATGCCATGGATGCCGGTGCGAACGCGATCAGCGTGGAGATCAAAGGCGGCGGCAAGGAGCTCATCCGGGTGACCGATAACGGATCCGGGATCGCCAAGAATATGCTCTCGGTGGCTTTTTTAAGGCATGCGACCAGCAAATTGCGCCATGCAGAGGAATTAAGTCACATCAAAACCTTGGGATTTCGCGGTGAGGCGCTTTCAAGTATTGCGGCCGTATCCCGTACGGAATGCATGACAAAGACCGAAGGCGAACTGATGGGTACACGGTACCTGATCGAAGGCGGCAGGGAAGCAGGCATGGAAACCGTCGGCGTACCGAACGGTACGACGTTTCTGGTTAAAGATCTTTTTTACAATACGCCGGTCCGATTGCAATTTTTAAAATCCGACGTTACGGAAGGAAACTACATAAACAGTCTGATGGAGCAACTGGCGCTTTCCCATCCGGAAGTCTCCTTCAGTCTGATTGTAAACGGCCGGCAAAAGCTCCATACCTCAGGAAACGGAAGTCTGAAGGATGTGATCTATCAGATCTACGGAAGGGATATCTACCGCGAACTTGTGGAAGTGGAGCATACGGGAAACGGTATCGGCATCCGGGGTTATGTCGCAAAGCCTGCGATCTCCCGTGGCAATCGCAATTACGAATGCTTTTTTGTAAACGGCCGCATGGTGGAGGACAAGATCCTAAGCAAAGCCGTGGAAGCCGTGTATCACGATCATACATATCTGATGCAACATCAGTTTCCGATGGTCTTTTTGTGTGTGGACACGGATCTCGACGGCTATGTGGACGTCAATGTCCATCCCACCAAGAGGGAAGTCCGGTTTGCCAACGGCTCCATGATCCATGATCTTGTTTACCGGGCGGTGGAAGAGGCATTAACTCCCAAGGATCTGGTTCCCGAGGTTTCGGAACCTAAGATACGCACGTCATTTGAAACTCCTGTACGTACTTCATCGGGCGCCGATAAAAGCAGTCAAACGATGCAACGTTTTCCGCAGCCTTTTGAGCGTGAAAGTCTTTTAAAGATCCAAAAGGAGATCGCTGCGGATACGCCGTATGAGCCGAAGTTTTCCGACAAAAAGCCTGTGATTCATGCGCCGATCGGACATCCGGATCAACGTCCGCCTGCCCTTCCCAAAACGGAACAGATGAAGATCACGGACTATATGGATGTACCCGCGACGGAAGTCAAGTATTTTCAATATATCGGGCAGGTGATGGCGACATATCTCATCTGTGAATACGATCATCATCTGTATATCGTTGACCAGCATGCGGCGCATGAAAAAGTTAATTACGAGAAATTCATGCAGCGTTTTGAAAATAAGGATTTTGAATCGCAGATGATCACGCCGACCATTGTTTTAACCTTAACCGCAAGAGAAGAAGAGATCTATCTGCAACATCAGGATATCTTCCGCGCATTTGCATTTGAGATCGAAGCCATGGGCGGAAGAGATTATGGGATCTATGCGGTTCCTACGGATCTCTACGGGTTTTTGCCGGAGGAATTTTTCCGTGCTTTGGTGGATGAATTTGATGAAGGAAAAAGCAGGGATACAGCGCCGGATATCATCGCGCAAAGGATCGCTACCGCCGCGTGTAAGGCAAGCGTCAAAGGACATGATGTATTAAGCGCAAGAGAAGCCGAAGACTTGTTACGACAGCTTTTTGCTTTAAAGGATCCCTACCATTGTCCGCATGGAAGACCGACCATGATCTCCATGTCCCAGACGGAATTGGAAAAGAAATTTCACCGTATCGTATAGGAAGAGGTTAGGAAGACAATACCATGACGAATGTACAACCGCTGATCATAATCGCCGGTCCGACCGCATCCGGGAAAAGCGCTCTGGCGGTAGAGCTTGCCAAACGCCTTCCCGCGGAGATCATAAGCGCCGACTCCATACAGGTTTACCGCCATATGGACATCGGTTCCGCAAAGATCACGCCGGAGGAAATGCAAGGGATCCCGCACCATCTGATCGATGTCCTTGATCCCGACGAGGAATTCAATGTCGTCGTCTTTCAGCAAATGGCCAAAGAAGCGTATCTGCAGATTCGAAGCCGCCACAAGATCCCCATGGTGGTGGGCGGTACCGGGTTTTATATCCAGGCGCTTTTATACGATATTGATTTTGAGTCGGAAGACGAGAATACCGAGATCAGAGAACGCCTCGAAAGACAAGCCGATACGGAAGGCATCGAGGCGCTCTATGCGCTGTTAAGAGAGAAGGATCCCAATGCATGTTTACAGATCCACCCGCACAATCGCAAGCGTGTGATCCGCGCCTTGGAATTTTACGAAAAAAACGACTATCCCATTTCCGAGCACAACGAAAAGATGCGGCAAAAGGAAAGCCCCTACAATTATTTGTATTTTGCCCTGGAGGATGCCAGAGAAGATATCTATCAAAGGATCGAACAAAGAGTGGATCAGATGATGGCGCAGGGGCTTGTGGATGAGGTTGAAAATCTTCTTGCATCCGGATACGACCGGCACTTGGTGTCCATGCAGGGACTCGGCTACAAGGAGATCTGCGCATATCTTGCAGGAGAGCTTTCCCTTGCTGAGGCGATCGATCTTATCAAGAAAGAAACGCGCCATTTTGCCAAAAGACAGATCACATGGTTAAAACGCGAACCGGATGTGATAAGGCTACCCCGTCCGAAAGACGCAAACGAGACAGAAGCTTTGTGTCAAAAAATGCTGCAAATGATAAAAGATAAAGGAATCACCCCATGACAAAACAGGATTATTATGAACAATTCGGCATTTCTCCCAAGATTTACAACCTCGGTGAGGAGTGCCTTGCACTTTGCAAAGACAAACTCGAAAAAGCGGACAGTATCGCGGAGATCAACCAGTGCAAAGTCATTTCCGCCATGAAAGAGCACCGCGTCAACAACGGATGTTTCATGCAGACCAATGGCTATGGTTATGACGATCTTGGAAGAGATACCTTGGAAAAAGTCTATGCCTCCGTTTTTCATACGGAGGATGCATTGGTGCGCCCGCAGATCACTTGCGGAACCCACGCATTGCAACTCGCACTGTTTTCCAATCTGCGACCCGGCGATGAGCTCTATGCTCCTGCGGGAAAGCCGTATGACACCTTAGAGGAAGTGATCGGGATCCGCCCGTCGAAGGGGTCGCTTGCGGAATACGGTATCACCTATCGACAGACGGACCTTCTTCCTGACGGCTCATTTGATTACGGGGAGATCCGCAAAAATATCCGCCCCAACACCAAAATGATCACGATCCAGCGTTCCAAGGGATATCAGGTGCGTCCTTCCTTTTCCGTAGGGCAGATCGGAGAGCTGATCTCCTTTATCCGCGAGATCAAACCGGATGTCATCATCATGGTTGACAACTGCTACGGAGAATTCGTGGAAGAAATCGAACCCTCGGATGTGGGAGCCGATCTTGTGGTGGGATCGCTCATCAAAAACCCCGGCGGAGGCTTGGCACCCATCGGCGGATATCTGTGCGGAACCAAGGAGTGCATCGAAAATGCCGCCTATCGCCTGACATCTCCCGGCCTCGGAAAAGAAGTCGGCGCCTCCTTGGGCGTATTGCAAGAATTTTACCAGGGATTTTTCCTTGCACCAACGGTGGTTGCCTCTGCGGTAAAGACCGCGATTTTTGCTGCCTGTGTCTTTGAAAAACTAGGGTTCCCTGTTCTTCCGAGATGGAAGGAAGATCGCGCGGATATCATTCAATCCGTTACCTTGCGTACCCCGGAAGCGCTCAATGCTTTTTGTGCCGGGATCCAGTATGCCTCCGCTGTCGACGGATACGTGACGCCGGAAGCATGGGATATGCCGGGGTATGACAGCCCCGTGATCATGGCTGCGGGCGCTTTTGTGTCCGGATCCTCCATCGAGCTGTCCGCCGACGGCCCCATGCGGGAGCCCTATGCCGCCTATATGCAGGGAGCGCTGACGTTTTCCCACGGAAAACTGGGTGTATTGTCCGCAGCGCAAATGCTTTTGTCCCGGGGATTGATCAATCTCGAATAGAAGAGGAAAAGTTCGCATCGTTTCTATACATCATATCGGAAATATGGTAAAATACTAAGAACGCTTATCGGATAAGAAAGGATGAAAGCAAGCAATGAACGGAACAGTGATCGGTATCGATCTTGGTACCTGCAATATTAAATTCAGCGGCAAACCCGGCCATCTCTTAACCTACGAAAAGAACATCATCGCACTGGAGAACGGTCATTTATATGCCTATGGGGACGATGCTTTTGAGATGTATGAGAAGTCTCCGGACAATATCCTGGTTTCTTTTCCCATTCAAAGCGGAGTGATCGCGGATTACAACAATATGCAGCGCATGTTGAACCGTTTTCTTGAGAAATATTTTCGCAACAAATTAAAAGGAGCGACCGTACTGATCGCGGTTCCCACGGATATCACGGAAGTGGAGAAGCGTGCTTATTTTGATCTTGTGGATTCCAACAAATACAAGCTCGGTAATATATATGCCTGTGAGAAGCCGATCGCTACGGCGGTTGGTTTGGGCTTGCCCATCAATGATGCAAGCGGTATGCTCATCTGCGATATCGGCGCGGACACCACGGAGATTTCCGTGCTTTCGCTCGGTGGTATCGTGATCAGTCGCCTTTTAAAAGTTGGTGGTAATCATATGATCAATGCCATCGTTTCCGCCATCAAGACGGAGCATTCCTTAGTGATCGGATATAAGACCGCCACCAATATCTTAAGTACCATCGGCTATGCGTGCGACGTGGAGGAGACCTCCATCAAGGTGGTCGGCCGCAATATGCTGACGGGCTTCCCCTTCAGCGTGGAGATCGATTCCCAATTGGTTTATAACGCCATCCAATCCTACTTTAATCAGATCGTGGATTCGATCAAATTCATTTTGGAGCGTACGCCGCCGGAATTGACTTCCGATATTATTGACAACGGCATTTATTTAAGCGGCGGGGTATCGCAGATCAACAATATCGCCAAGCTGATCTCCAGGGAAGTAGAGCTTGATGTCAACATCAGCGAGCATCCCATAGAGAATATCGCCTTCGGCTTAAGTGCCATTGCCGATGACCCGCATTTGCTTAACCTTATCACATTAAAAAAGGGAAAAGGAAAAAGATAGATTCCCGTTAATATATGAAAAAGACACAGAAGAAATTACGAATTCCAAGTAAATATATCCTTTTTGCCATCTCCGGGATCTGTATTATGCTCATGCTTGCCTCCGCGACGCTCAATATTTCCGGAGGCCCTTTGTATTCCGTGGCTTCCACGATATTTACGCCGATGCAAAACGGCATCAATGCAGTCGGACGCAAGCTCGTCCTTGTCACGAACAATCTCAAATCCAAGCAGGAACTGATCGCTGAAAATGAGGCATTAAAAGAGCAGATCACCTCCTTAGAAGAGGAATTGTACAATACAATCCTGGATGTATATGAACTTGAAAATCTCAAGGAATTATACGAGATCGATCAGGAATATGAGGAATACGAAAAGATCGGCGCCAAAGTGATCGCTTCGGATTCCAGCAATTTTTTTACGACATTTATCATCAATAAGGGTTCCGAAGACGGGATCAAGGAAAATATGAACGTTTTGGCCGGCAACGGTCTGGTGGGTATCGTTACCGAGGTTTCATCACACAGCGCCACGGTCAAGAGTATTATCTCCGATAATTCCAATGTTTCCGCCATGGTGCTGGGATCTTCGGATCATATGGTGGTTTCCGGCAATCTCTATACGATGAACGAAAACTCCACCATCTCTTTCTCACAGCTTCGTGATGACGGAGAGTATGCCCAGGTGGGTTCGAGCGTTGTTACTTCCTACATCAGCGATCGTTATCTGCCGGGACTTTTGATCGGCTATATCAGCGAGATCCATGAAGACAACAATCAATTGACCAAGTCGGGCACCATAACGCCTGCGGTTGATTTTACGCACGTGGAAGATGTACTTGTGATCCTGGAATTAAAACAGGACACCACGGAATAAAAGAGGAAACGGATGCTTCGCAAGATTTTTTTGACTGTTACCATCATTTTATTGTTTCTGTTACAAACCGTTGTACTTTCCCGTATCTCCATTCTTTTTGTAACGCCCAATCTTTTGCTTGCATTTTGTACATGTTACGGGCTTATGAAGGGAAAGAAGAGCGGTATGTATACCGGCCTTGTTTGTGGCATTCTAATGGATGTTTTCTTTGGAAGCATCCTGGGATTCTATGCGCTTTTTATGATGCTTTTCGGGCATTTGTCCGGTTATTTTCATAAACGCTTCTTTCCGGATGAGATCAAACTGCCGCTTTTGATGGTCTTTGTGGAAGATCTGCTCATGGGCTGCGCGGTCTATGTCTTTTTATTCCTGTTTCGTGGCAAATTCATGTTCGGCTATTACTTTATCAATATCATGATCCCCGAGGCTGTTTTTACAACGCTGGTGTCCCTTTTGATCTATCCTGTCATCATCAGGATCAATACACTGATCGAGGAACATGAAAAGAGGAGAGCAATTAAATTTGGGTAAGATCAAAGATTTTTTTCAATTCATCTTCGAAGGACGTACAACGATCTTAACGATTTTTATGATCCTGTTAAGCGGTGTTCTTTTATTTCGCGTTTTTACGCTCCAGATCATCAACGGCGCGTCCTATCAGCAAAATTACACGCTCCGTCTGGAAAAAGAGGTTTCCATCGAGGGTACGCGCGGCAATATCTATGATCGTAACGGCAATCTTTTGGCCTATAACGAATTATCGTATTCCGTTACCTTTGAGGATGACGGTACCTATTCCAAGAATGCAACCAAAAACGCCGCCATTGCTGAAATGGTTTCCATGATCGAAGAAAACGGTGATTCCATCGACATTTCTTTTTATTTGCTTTTATCCGATGACGGTGAATTATCCTTTTCGGTCGACGGATCCAAGTTGACGCGTTTTCTTGCAGACATTTACGGCTACAGTTATGTTTCGGATATGGAATATGACAAAAAACTCGGCTATAATCCCGCCGAAGCCACACCCGAGCAGGTTCTTGCCTATTTCACGGACAATTATGGGATCGATACGGAGACCTATACTTTAAAGCAGGTATATCAGATCGCCATGATCCGCTATGCTTTAAGCCAAAATTCCTACCAGAAATACATCTCTACCGTGGTCGCAACCAATGTTTCCGAGGAGACGATGGCAAAGATTATGGAAAATAAGGATCGGATCTCCGGTATGGATATTGAGACAGATACGGTCAGAGTCTACAATTCCAGCAAATATTTTGCGCAGCTTTTGGGCTACACGGGCAAGATCTCCACGGAAGAGTATGAGGAATACAGTCAGATCGATGACAGCTATACGACCACCGATGTTGTCGGCAAGTCCGGTATCGAAAAAGCCATGGAGAGCGAGCTTCGCGGCGAGAGCGGCTATGAATCCTTTTATGTGGACAGCGTGGGCAATATCCTCGAAGTCACCGAATATGATGAGGCAAGCGCAGGAAATGATGTCTACCTCACCATTGACATGGATCTGCAGATTGCCATTTACAATCTCTTGGAAAAGGAACTTTCGGGTATCCTCTACAACAAGATCTTTAATATCATTTACGAGGAAACGGAGACCAACCAGTATACCCGGGTGGGCGATGTTTATTTTGCGCTCTTAAACAACAACGTGATTTCCATCGATCATTTTGCAAACGCAGAGGCTTCCACGACGGAAAAGGAGATCTATTCCGCTTTTGTTTCCCGCAAAAATGAAGTCTTTTCCTACTTAAACTCCCTGCTTACCTCGGATACAGCGCCTACCATTAACAACTGTAATGCGCAATACCGGGAATACCTGATCTACATCATGGAGGAGATCTATGATGATTATGGGATCGTAGATAGAAACAGCGTAGATGCCAACAGTACGGAATACAATCTTTGGAAAAGCGGAGATCTGTCGCTTCGGGATTACCTTCTGTACTGCATCAGCTGCAACAATATCCAAACCGAGGATCTTAACCTTACCAACAAATATGCGGATTCCACGGAGATCTATACTGCACTCTATACCTATGTGCTTGATCAGTTGTCCACGGATGAGCAATTTGAAAAACTCATCTACAAATGGCTGATCTACGAGGAAGTGATCACAGGACAGCAGATCTGTCTGGCCTTGTTTGATCAGGATTGCATCGAAGATGCGGGCGAAGAGTATGAAGGGCTTCAGGCGGGATCCCTGTCTGCCTATGATTTCATCCGTACCGTGATCAAGGATCAGCGCATCACGCCGGCGCAGCTGGCTTTGGATCCCTGCAACGCCTCCTGCGTGATCACGGATCCCAACAGCGGTCAGGTTTTGGCCCTTGTCACCTATCCGGGCTATGACAATAATAAACTGGCCAACGAAGTGGATGCGGAATACTATGCTTCCCTTACCGGAGATCTTTCGGGACCGCTACTTAATTATGCGACGCAACAAAAAACCGCCTGCGGTTCCACCTTTAAGATGATCACGGCGACCGCAGCTTTGATGGAAGGATTCGTATCGTCCGACGAACTGGTCGTGACGGAGGGCACCTTTACAAAGATCACGCCGAGCGCCAATTGCTGGATCTATCCGGACAGTCACGGTGCCATCAATGTCATGACGGCGATCCGGGTTTCCTGCAACTATTTCTTTTTTGAAATGGGATACCGTATGAGTACCAAGAATAATCTTGCGGAGTATGATGATGAGGCAGGATTGGCCTATCTTGAAAAATATGCCTCCATGTACGGATTGGATACGACTTCCGGAATAGAAATCGCGGAGTCGGAACCGAGCATTTCCGATGAAGATGCCGTACGATCCGCCATCGGACAGGGTACGCACAACTATACAACGACGCAGCTGGCAAGATATGTTTCGACGATCGCCAATCGTGGAACCGTATACGACCTTTCTCTGGTCAATAAGATCACGGATTCCAACGGAACGACATTGTCCACATTTACGCCCACAGTGCACAGTACGGCGGATGAGATCACGGATGATGTCTGGGATATTTTGACCGAAGGTATGGAGCTTATGGTGCAGGATAATAATTATTTCTCCGCGTTTACCGACATTACCGTCGCAGGTAAGACAGGTACGGCGCAGGAGTCCAAAACCAGGCCGAATCACTGCCTTTTCCTTGGATTTGCGCCCAGTGATGATCCGGAGATCTCCATTGCGGTCCGTATTCCTTACGGCTATGGCGGTAACGCAGCCGAAGCAGCCGCAACGATCTTAAAATACTATTTTAATCTTGAAGATTACGAAACCCTTTCCTCCGCGGAAGTGGGAAATGCAAGTGTGATTACGGCAGAGGATTAAGTATGCTGGAAAAACTAAAGTCCTACAAGATCAGGCATTACAATTTTTTGCTTGTACTGGCATGTACGGGATTATCCATATTGGGGATCATGATCGTCAACAGTGCTGGCGGCAGTTACTACGAAAAAAGACAGATTTTGGGACTGGGATTGGGACTGGCAGCCATGCTTGTCGTATCCCTGATCGATTACCATTTCTATCTGCGATTTTATTGGCTTTTATACGCATTCAATATCGTTCTTATGCTGTTGGTGCGTTTCTTCGGCGTGGAAAAATTCGGTGCCAAGCGATGGTTTGAATTTGCCGGGATCCTGTTCCAGCCGACGGAGCTGACAAAGATCTTAATGATCCTGTTTCTTGCCGGCTTTTTTGCCAAAAGAAAAGAAAAGATCAACAAGATCCCAACCCTGTTACTGACACTGATCTGCATCCTGATCCCTGTCTATCTGGTGGAGGATCAACCGGATCTTTCCACAAGTATCGTGATCCTCGTGATCTGCGCATGCCTTTGGTTTTTGGCCGGATTAACTTATAAAGTGATCGTCCCCGTCTTAGGTCTTGGCATTGCCGGCGTGTTTGCGATCATTTCCTATTGCGAGAGCCTTGATCCCGCAACTGTGGAAGATTATCATATCAAACGAGTCCTCGCCTGGCTTCATCCCGAAGAATGGACCAATATTGCCTATCAGCAGTTAAATGCGGTGATGGCTGTCGGATCCGGGCAGCTTTGGGGCAAGGGCTTAAATAACGAAGCGGTCGACTCCGTCAAAAACGGCAATTATATATCCACACCTCAAACGGATTTTATTTTTGCGATCGCAGGAGAGGAGCTTGGATTTGTCGGCACGGCAGCGATCATCCTATCGCTTCTTGTCATCACCGTCCTTGCCATCCACGTCGGTCGTAAAGCAAAGGATCTCGAAGGAAAACTGATCGCATGCGGTATCGGTGTGTGGATCGGATTTCAGGGATTTGTCAACATCTGCGTGGTTACGGGGCTCATGCCCAACACCGGTTTAACGCTTCCCTTTATCAGCTACGGACTTACGTCCCTTGTAAGTCTCTTTATCGGTATAGGGATCTGTTTAAACGTCGGTCTGCAAAAGAAGACCTAAGGGGGTTACGTATGAATATCGGATTGATCGCACATGATTCCAAAAAAAATCTGATGCAGAACTTTTGTATCGCTTATTACGGTATCCTTTCCAAACATACACTGTTTGCCACAGGGACGACAGGAAGCCTGATCGAGGCGGCTGCCAATCTTACGGTACACAAATATCTGGCGGGTCCTTTGGGCGGCGAACAGCAGTTGTCGTCCGCAATTGAAAATAACGAAATGGATCTCGTGATCTTTTTAAGAGACCCGATGCATCCCAAGTCCGGGGAACCGAAGGCGGAAGAGATCATGAAAAAATGCGATGCCTACAATATTCCCGTTGCGTCGAATCTGGCAACGGCAGAGCTCATGATCAAGGCATTGGAGAGAGGAGATTTAGAGTGGCGTGAGAATTATAAATAGTCCCTTAAAAAGAAGGCTGTCGGCCTTAATCCTGACCTTGGCTTTACTTGGCGGCTGCGGCAAATCCTTTTCTGCGGAAGTCTCCTTTGCCGATTTTGAAACCGCTGCTTCCTACCATATCGGTACGGATGTTAAAACAGATCATCTGGTCGAGGGGTTTGCCTCCGATCTGGTCGTAACGGATGATATCTTTTTGCAAAATTCCCTCGTAGACGACAGCATGTCCGCTGCGGGGTTGTTGTTTTGCCTGGATGATCAGACCGTCCTTTACAGCAAGAATATCTTTAAGAAATTAAATCCCGCAAGTACCACAAAGCTTTTAACGTGCCTTTGCGCCATCAAATACGGTAACCTGGACGATACCATTACCGTCAGTCAGAATGCGGTTAATCTCGAATATCTGTCATCACGGGCAGGATTTAACGAAGGCGATACCATCACCTTGCGGGATGCGCTCTATGCCATGATGCTTCCCTCAGGTAATGATGCGGCCACGGCGATCGCGGAGCACGTCGGCGGAAGCGTGGAAGCGTTTTGTGAGATGATGAATAAGGAAGCCCAAGAGATCGGCGCCACCTCCACGCACTATGTCAATGCGCATGGTTTGACTGATCCCGATCATTACACCACGGCCTATGACCTGTATCTGATCATCAATGAAGGTTTAAAATATGACCTCTTTAAGAATGTGATCACCACGGCAAGCTATACGGCTACCTACCATGATATTTCCGGCAATGAAGTAACGCAGACCTGGACTTCCACCAATGCGTATCTTTCGGGGACCTATACGCCGCCTTCGGGCGTTTCGCCTTTGGGAGGCAAAACCGGCACCACTTCCTCCGCGGGATCGTGCCTGGTGCTTTACAGTACAGCCAACGGAAAATACTATATTTCCATCGTTCTCGGCGCCCAGAGCCGTGACCAGTTATATACGCATATGTCCCAGATTTTATCCATCACGGTCATCTAGTACTTCCTTGGATACATACGGAAATGAGGTTGAGTTTTATTTTGGATTCCATTATAATTTAGATAGTTATTTTGCGGGTATGCAAAGGAGGAGAGCATATGATTCAATTAATTGTGGGTGAAAAGGGAAAAGGTAAGACGAAGAAGCTTTTGGAGCGCGTGGATATGGCTGTCAAGAGTTCCAACGGATCTCTGGTCTATATCGACAAGAGCCAGAAGCATATGTACGAATTGAACAATCGCGTACGTTTGATCAATGCTTCGGAATATCCCCTTCAGTCCTGTCCCGAATTTGTTGGTTTTTTATGTGGCATCATTTCTCAAGATCACGATCTGGATACCATTTTTTTAGATAATTTTATGAGCATCGCCTGCCTTCCGAAAGAGGGAATCGGACCGGCTATCACGCGTTTGCATGAAGTCAGTCAGGTGTTTGATGTCAATCTTGTGATCTGCATCAGTGTTGATGAATCCAATCTTCCCGAGGAAGCGAAGCCCTACGTATATCTGGCTTTATAAATCATGAAGGATTCCAATGTCGTAAAGCTTCGACATCATTTTCATTTTAATATTGGTATTTTTATTTTTGTATTGATCCTGATCTATACGTTCTATTTTGTTATCCAATATTTTCGTACGGATCATATCCTGGCTTATGAGGTCACGGAGGGATCGATCGTACAAAATACAACTTATACCGGGATCGCTTTACGACAGGAATCCGTCGTATACAGCAATTCCTCCGGCGTTGTGAACTTTTATGTTTCTTCCGGGGATCGCGTATCTGTACGTTCCCTTGTCTATTCCATGGATTCGGATAATGTATTGTCCTCCCTGTTTGAGCGCTATGCGGATGATCTGAATACGTTATCCAAGGATGAATTGGATTCCTTTCAGGAACTTCTTGAAAATTTCACGGCGACCTACACGAATGAAGAATATACCGACCTCTATCGTTTGACGGATTCCGTCCATGAAGAACTCACGGAGATCAAAAATCACAAGGCTCTTAGCTTGCTTTCCGCGTCCGGAGATGCGTCTTTGGAGGATGCACTGGAGTTTCATTATGCATCCACACCCGGAATCGTGGCCTTTTATACGGACGGTTATGAGTCCGTTACACCCGAGACGGTCAATTCCTTTATGTTTAAAAAATCAAGCTACGAGGTTCATACCGTACAAAACGGCTCAACGATCTACATGGGCAATGTCGTTTACAAGCTGATCACGGATGAATCGTGGCAGCTCGTGATCCCCGTTTCTTCTTCTATGGCTGAGCGTCTTTCCGAAGAGAGCAGTGTGGAAGTCATGTTTTTAAAGGATGATATTTCCGTTTGGGGCGACGTGTCCATACTGTATAAGCAGGATGGAGATTACGCGGTATTTACGTTTTCCAATTCCGTTTCCCGTTATGCGGATGACCGTTTTCTTGATGTTAAGCTTAATCTTGACGAGGTCACCGGATTAAAGATCCCGGTCAGCGCCATTACGCAAAAGAAATTTGAAGTCATCCCCAAGGAATTTTTGACCAAAGGCGGAGACAGTTCACAAAACGGCTTCATCGTACAGACAACGGACGAAGAAGGCAATACTTCCGTGCAGTTTGTACCGACAACGCTGTATTACGAGACGGAGGACACGTATTACATCTCCGACAGCGATATTCCTTTGGGGAGTATCCTTATACATCCCGTTTCCAACAATCTCTATGAGGTTAAGAACACGGCGGCTTTGACCGGTGTTTACAATATCAACAAAGGCTATGCCATATTCAAGCAAATCGAGGTTCTGTTCCAAAACGAAGAGTACGCCATCGTAAAGAACGGAACGGATTATGGTCTTTCGCAGTATGATTACATAGCGATCGACGCCGCAAAGATCTATGAAGGCGAGATCGTACGATAGGAAGGAACCCACTTCTCTTCATCTTTAGCACGGAGGTATTTTTATGTCAGCCGTTTCCAATTATCAACAGATACTAGCGCAGATTGCGGAGATTTGTGCCAAATGCGGACGTGATCCCGAAGAGATCACACTTCTTAGCGTCAGCAAAACCTATTCCGCATCCTCCGTTCTTGAGGTTTACGAGGGCGGCGGGCGTGATTTTGGTGAGAACAAAGTACAGGAGTTATGCGACAAGAGCGGGCAGCTTCCGCAAGACATCCGTTGGCATATGATCGGCCATTTGCAGCGCAATAAGGTAAAATACATCGTTGATAAGGTATCCCTCATCCATTCCGTGGACTCCGTTCGTCTTGCGGCGGAGATCGAAAAGGAGGCCGCAAAGAAAAATGTGGAGGTTCCCATTCTTCTGGAAGTAAATGTAGCGGGAGAGGAGAGCAAGTTTGGATTAGCCCCGGAAGAGGTCCTGACGACGGCAAAACAGATCGCTGATTTTGCGCATGTAAAAATCCGCGGATTGATGACAATAGCACCATATGTAGTAAATTCTGAAGAAAATCGTCAATATTTTCGATTTTTGCGCCAATTATCTGTTGACATCAAATCGGAAAACATAGATAATATTTCTATGGATATACTGTCCATGGGGATGACCGGAGACTATGATGTCGCCATCGAAGAAGGCGCGACGATCCTTCGCGTAGGCACCGGTATTTTTGGGGAACGGCACTATGATTAAGGAGTTTAGGATATGAATGTGATCGACAGGTTTTTGAATGTGATCAACCTGAATCCGGATGATGATTACGAAGATGATGATTATTTAGATGAATATGACGATCCGGAAGAAGAGGATCTTGAAGAGGAATCTTCATCCAAACGAGGAATTTTTAAACGCAATAAAAACAAAGCCATCGAAGAAGAGGAAGAAGAGGAAGTTAAGCCGCGCATGGCAGAGGTTCCTCCTCGCAGACCTGCTCCGAGCCCGGAGCCGCAGAGAAAAGTTACTCCATTCAGAACAAACAGAAAGCAGGTGGAAGAATTGGGCGTTTGCGTGATCAAACCCACATCCATTGATGATGCAAGAGAGATTACCGAGACTCTTTTACGGGGCAGAACCGTTGTCTTAAATCTGGAAGGTGTAAATCTTGATGTAGCACAGAGGATCATTGATTTTACATCCGGTTCCTGCTATGCGATCCAGGGTAATTTCCAGAAGATCAACAATTGCATGTTCCTGATCGCTCCCTCTAATGTAGAAGTGTCCGGAGATTTTGCCGATCTGATCGATCATTTGGGATCCTCCGGCGGCATTATGACAGATTTATAATTCTATGTTTAAATGGAAATATAAAGCAGGAGGGATTTTTATCATCCTTCTTATGCTGTTCGTAGACCAATTCACCAAATTTTTAGCTGTAAAATATCTCAAAGGCGGGGAGCAGGTTCCCGTTCTCGGAGATATTTTTGTGTTACAATATCTCGAAAACAACGGCGCAGCCTTCGGTATGCTTCAAGGGAAAAAGATCTTTTTCATCCTTCTTACCATCGTTGTGGTCGCTGCCGTGACCTTTGTTTATCTTAAGATTCCTCACCAAAAGAAGTATTATCCCTTAAATTTAACGGCGATCCTATTGATCGCGGGTGCTTTGGGTAATTTCATCGATCGTTTGACACACGTTTACGTTGTGGATTTTTTCTATTTCCAGCTGATCGATTTTCCTGTATTTAATGTAGCGGACATCTATGTCACCTTTGCTGCGATCGGTTTGTTTATTTGCTTTTTATTCCTCTATTCGGAAGAGGACTTAAAGGAGGTGTTACATTCTTGAATGTAACGCTTACGTTTATGGTGTCCCCGGAATATGAGGGAGAACGCCTGGATAAATACCTCAGTCTGATCTATCCCGAAAAATCCCGTTCTTTTTTTCAAAATATCCTAAAAGAAAAGGCCGTTTCCATCAATGGAGAGACCGTGACAAAGGCAGGGCTTCGCATCCGCGAAGAGGATTGCATATCCGTGACATTGCCCGAAGCCAAACAAACCGAGATCCAACCGGTGGATATTCCTTTGGAGATCCTTTACGAAGACGAAGATGTTATTTTGGTGAATAAACCGAAGCACATGGTCGTGCATCCGGCTCCGGGACATTTTGATGATACATTGGTCAATGCCTTGCTGTATCACTGTAAAGACAGCTTATCCGGCATCGGTGGAGAGATCCGCCCAGGTATCGTGCATCGTATCGATCGTGATACGACCGGCGTTCTTGTCGTTTGTAAAAATGATCATTCCCATCAGCATATCGCATCCCAGATCAAAGAACACAGCGTTAAACGCGAATATTTCGGCATTGTATGCGGTAATGTGAAAGAAGATAAGGGTACGATCCATACAACGATCGGCAGAGACGAAAAAGACCGCAAAAAGATGTCTGTTCGTGCAAAAAACGGACGGGATGCCATCACGCATTATGAAGTGTTGGAACGCTTCGGCGAATACACCTATGCCAAATTCATCCTCGAAACCGGTCGTACGCATCAGATCCGCGTGCATATGGCATCCATAGGACATCCCTTAGCCGGTGATCCGTTGTACGGACCCAAAAAGAATCCGCTTCATTTCGATGGCCAGGCTTTGCATGCGGCAACACTTGGATTTATCCATCCGACAACAAAGGTTTACATGGAATTTCAAGCACCCATACCCAAAGAAATGGAGGATGCGCTTCAAAAACTGCGCAGGAAATCCGGGCAATCGACGATTGACAGATAGAACAGAGGATTGTAAAATAGATCTATAACTATTCGCAAAAGACAGCTTTTACGAAATGTAATTGTGCAAAATAGTACAAAAATACGAACTATTACAATTTAAACACGTTTCATGAGGATTCCACTATGGCTGAACGAAGTTACAATGATACGGTCAATGTACAAAACGAAATCAAAATACGCGAACAATTAAAAGAGCTTCCGTATTTCTGTAAAGAATTTTTTATCGGAATCGAGCCCAATACCCAATCCAGAACACGATTGGCCTATGCATATGATCTCGGATTGTTCTTTTATTTTATCAAAGAGACCAATCCCTACTATGCAAAGCAAGATATTAACGCCTTTCCCATCGATATTTTGGACCAGATCACTGCCACCGATATCGAGGAATATCTCTCCTATCTGAAATATTACGAAAAAGACGGTGTGGAACACACCAACGACGAACGCGGAATCATGCGTAAACTCGCAAGTTTACGTAGTTTATACAATTACTTCTATAAGAAAGAAAAGATTGAAAAAAACCCGGCTTTATTGGTAAATATGCCAAAAAATCACCAGAAAAACATCATTCGTCTGGATGTTGATGAGGTCGCATCCTTGCTTGACAAGGTAGATTCCGGTGAGGGGTTGACCGATAAACAGAAAATCTATCACGAAAAGACGAAAATCCGCGACGCAGCCCTGATCACATTGCTTCTTGGCACCGGAATCCGTGTGTCCGAATGCGTGGGTCTCGATATCGATGACGTGGATTTTAAGAATAACGGGATTAAAGTCCATCGAAAAGGCGGTGCGGAAACCATCGTTTACTTTGGTGACGAGGTCGAAAAAGCCCTGCGCACCTACCTTGCGGAACGCGAAAACATCATCGCCTGCGACGGCCATCAGAATGCTTTATTTTTATCCATGCAGAACAAACGCATCGGTGTACGGTCCGTGGAAAATCTTGTAAAAAAGTACGCCAAGACCGTTACGCAGTTAAAAAATATCACACCGCACAAATTACGAAGCACCTACGGTACATCTTTATACAGAGAAACCGGGGATATCTACCTCGTGGCGGATGTCCTTGGCCACAAAGATGTCAATACCACACGGAAACATTATGCGGCCATTGAGGAAGACAGACGTCGGTATGCTGCCAAAATGGTGAAGCTCAGAGACGATTCTCCCCGCGAGGATTCTTAAAGGCTCTTGTTTAAAAGCGCTTATTTAACAGGGTTTATCTCACATTCTTTCTTTTGGGCTTTTTGTCTTTCGCTTCGCCAATCCGGCGCGGAGGGATCAGACATTTTTTCTCAAATCCGATCAGATCCCTTCTGCCGCATGTAAGCAAAGCTTCCTTTACCAGATCATAATTTTTCGGATCGTTATATTGCATCAGGGCACGTTGCATTGCTTTTTCGTGCGCCGATTTTGCCACATAGATCCTGTTCATGGTCAAGGGATCGATCCCCGTGGCGTACATGACGGTTGACATGGTGGAAGGTGTCGGATAAAAATCCTGCACCTGACGGGGGATAAAACCGATCCCATGAATATATTCCGCAAGCTCCACGGCTTCTTTTAATCCACATCCGGGATGCGAAGACATAAAATACGGAACGGCATACAATTCCGAAGGTTTTTTGCTTGTATTTGTTCCGGATTTGCCCGCATTTCCTCCTAATTTGTCCATATCGCGGCTTTGCCTATTCTTGCCGACAGAATCCTGAATTCGCGCAAAACGCTTTAAAAATGCGAAATACACCTCTTTGGAGGGTTTGCCCATCGCTTCCAAAACTTTTTCATTTACATGTTCCGGTGCAACACGTAACTGTCCGCTGATATGATATTTGATCAATTCCCTTAAAAAGGTATCATCCGGATCATAATATGCATAATCATAACGCACACCGGATCGAACAAAGACCTTCTTGACTCCGTCAAGTTTTCGCAAGGAACGCAATATGTCAAGATATTTCTCATGCGTGACCTCTAACTGCTTACAAGGCGTCGGTGTCATACAATTCTGATGCTTACAGAGACCTTTCTCCAATTGTTTCTTGCATGACGGCTGCATGAAATTCGCCGTGGGTCCGCCGACATCATGAATATATCCCTTAAAATCCTTGTCCTTGATCATGACCTGCGCTTCACGGATTAAAGAATCTTTACTCCGCCCCTGTACATGACGCCCCTGATGAAACGTCAAAGAGCAAAAATGGCAATTGCCAAAACATCCGCGATTGGATGTCAGGCTGAATTTGATCTCGGAAATCGCAGGGATCCCGCCGTCTTTATCATACATTGGATGCGCAGCGCGCATATAGGGCAATTCATAAACATCATCCAATTCCATCTCAGAAAGCGGCATGGCGGGTGGATTTTGAACCACAAACAGAGAATGGTCATAGCATTCCCATAAAGCTTTTGCCGTGATGGCATCCGTATTTTCATATTGGATACGAAAACTTTGCGCATAGGATCTCGGTTGATCACAAATCTCTTCATAATCAGGAAGCATGATCCCATCCGTCAAAAGATCTCTGTCCCTGGTCTTAAAAACCGTCCCACGAATAAAGGAAAGATCCTGCACGCGCAGACCGGACGCTAAAGCATCTGCGATATCCACGACAGCGCGTTCCCCCATGCCATAGATGATAAGATCTGCCCCGGATTCGAGCAGGATCGAGCGACGCATCTTGTCGGACCAATAATCATAATGTGCAAGCCTTCTGAGACTTGCTTCAATACCACCAAGAATAATGGGAGTCTTTTTGTAGATTTTACGGATCAGATTACAATAGACGATATCCGCACGGTCCGGTCGACAGCCCACTCTCCCGCCGGGAGAAAAGGCATCTTCATTACGTTTCTTTTTGGAAACGGTGTAATGATTGACCATGGAATCCATATTACCGGAACAGACAAGAAAACCCAGACGCGGTTCTCCAAAGACAGAAATGCTCTGTTCATCATGCCAATCCGGCTGTGGGATCATGCATACACTATATCCATGGGAAACAAGTACACGACTGATGATCGCCGGAGCAAAGGAAGGATGATCCACATAAGCATCTCCCGTGACGAAGACAAAATCCGGCTGCGTACATCCGGTGGCAAGCAGTTCTTCTTTCGTGACAGGGAGAAAACCATCAGGCATGCAGATACTCCTCAATACAATTCTCAACACGTGATTGCACCATATCCCGGATCTCTACGGTGTTACGATCTTTATAATCCTCATAAGAGATCGGTGGCAAGAAAACGACCTTCGTATGTACGGCCCGCAAAGGAAACGTACCGCGCATCGCTTTGTAGGTGTCGATCAAAGCAACCGGAACAATGGGGACCTTGGCGCGTACGGCGCATTTAAAAGCACCGGGCTTCATTTCATTTAATTGATTTTCGTTATTATCATAATAACCTTCCGGAAAAATAACGAAAGGCATACCGTCTTTTAAGTCTTCCGTCACTTCATTCATCGTCTTTACGGCCTGACGCGGATACGTATTGTCCAGACGCTTTGCATTTAACAGATCCACGATCTCCGTCACGAGCGGCATCTGTCCCGCCTCTTTTTCAACCACAAAACTGCAGGGACGTTTATGATTCAAAAAGATGGCCAACAGATCAAATTTGCCCTGATGATTGGGGTACATAACATAGGAACCATCGGAAGGAATATTTTCCACGCCGTAGGCATGGACTTTGACGTGTAGAGAATACCGAACGATATTCATAAGACGAAGAACGTATTTATAACGTTTTTCCAGCGGATATTTTTCTTTATTTTTGATCATGCGGTGAAGCGTCGGAAATACGAAAGGATATCTCCAGAAATTGATCAAAATAACATAAATATATCGAAACATGTCCCATCCCTTTAACTCAATCATAGAAATCAAAAATACGCTTTATTATAGCAAACATATCGTTAAAAGAAAAGGGAATCCCTATTCTTATCTTGTCTTATAAAACTCCTTTTCAAGCGCAAGTACGCCCTTTGATCTCTCCTTCATAAATTTGCACGGAATCCCGGTATAAATCCCCCAAGGATCCAGCGATTTATTGACCAAAGACATGCTTCCCACGGCAGCACCCTCCCCAAGCGTGACGTCGGGTAAAATCGTAGAGCCTGTCCCAATGATCACATGGCGGTCCAAAGTAACTTTACCGGAAATGATATGACGATAATCCTCTCCCACCATCGGATTGGTAAAATAATCGCCACCGTAGTCATCACTCTCGGCATAAATGGCGCTACGCGAGGAAATAGCGGAAAAATCACGAAATTCAATCCCTGCATTACCGGCAAAAAGATTACATCCTACTGCGATATGGATAAAATTCCCCAACGTAATATTGCCCGATAACAGGCAGAAATCATCAATCCGCACATGATCGCCGATCACCATACGACCGGCGCCGTAGATCCTGGCATATCGGCTGATCAAAACATGTTCCCCGAGTTTTGCAAATCCCAAATCCTTTAATTCGTCCTCATTATAATAACTGGAAGCCATAGAAATCTCCTTGCTGTCACATTGCTCATATTAATATTCAAAAGAACCGCTTCCATCATGCTATCATAAACTTGGCCGCTTGACAATGAATCCGCCGGCTCATTGCAACTCCGTAATCACGGGAACGATCAGATATTCCCCGGCGTGGATCTCATCATCCTGTAAGGAATTCATGGACTCTACCATGGAGACATACTCGGAAACGGATACCACATCCGTATCTCCGTAGGATGCAGCTATGGACGTTAACGTATCTCCGTCCTTTACCTGAATACTCAGGTACGTGATCTCTCCCTCACGTACAGCAGCCTGCGCGGATTTTAAAAAGAACATCCCGAGCAGAACGGACAACAGGAGAAACATCGCCACACCCAGAATCGTGATCGCGATCATCTTTCTGCGATGCAGCTGACGCACCCTGGCTGCCTTCTTGGCGGCATTGCGCTTCATGATCACATCATTTCTGAGATTTTCCCTTAATTCTGCCTGATTCATATACTCCATCCTTTCTACTATTTCCGATCTGTTCCGCCTGCGGCACGAGAACCTTTATTCGTTGCGAACATCTGTTTGATTACAATATAAAACACGAACAGATGTTTGTCAAGCAGAAAATCGAACAAATTTTCGGAATATATGTTTGCTTTTTCAGATATGCCATGCTACAATATTTTTGTAACCAGGGTTTTTGGTATCGAGGAGGTTTGTATGGACAGAGCTGCATTAACCAAACGTCAGGAAAGTATTTTGAATTTTATTAAGGATGAGATTTTAAATAAAGGATATCCGCCCACGGTGCGGGATATCTGCGATCATGTCAATCTGCGTTCCACTTCCACCGCGCATGCGCATTTGGAAGCCTTGGAGAAAAAGGGCTATATCCGCCGAGATCCGGCCAAGCCGCGTGCGATCGAGATCCTGGATGATGATTTCCAACTGGCTCGGCGCGAGGTGGTCAATGTCCCCATGGTGGGGCGTGTTGCTGCAGGCGCTCCGATCCTGGCTACGGAAAATATTGAGAATTACTTTCCGATCCCCGCGGAATACATGCCCAATGTGTCTACCTTTGCTCTGCGGGTTAAGGGTGAGAGTATGATCAATGCCGGGATCATGCACAATGACCTGATCCTCGTACAGCAGCAGTCCACTGCCAGAAACGGTGAGATCGTGGTGGCTCTCGTTGACGATTCCGCCACGGTAAAGACGTTTTATAAAGAAGACGGCCATATTCGTCTGCAACCCGAAAACGACACCATGGATCCCATGATCTTTGAGGATGTTACGATTTTGGGGAAGGTATTCGGGGTGATCCGTCTGTTCTAAAACGATCGTGATATGATTTCAAAAAAATATCGACAGTGAAGATCCTATAATTCTTCACTGTCGATCATAACACCATCTCTCCAGATCCTTTCCAGATCATAAAAGATTCTTTGATCCTGTGGGAAGAGATGGACAACGACGTCCTGATAATCCATTAAGATCCAACTGGAATCGCGATTTCCTTCGATCGCTTTCGGATGGATCTTTTTTTCATACAGTTTTTCTTCCACTTCATCCTTCATGGCAAGCAGCTGATTGGGATTGGATGCGGAAGCGATAATAAAATAATCCGCCAGCACGGAAACTTCATGGATATCGATCACTTTGATGTCCATACCCTTTTTTTCCTCTAATGCATGGCAAATGATCTTTGCCTTTTCTTTACTGTTCATCGATCAGATTTCCTCCACATTTCTGTAATATGTATAGGCATCCATCGTCCTCGGATCGATGGGTTTTCCTGTGATCTGCAGATAATCGACCGTATCGCGCAGGATCATGGCTAAAGCTTTGTCAAGGGATACAAAAGCAAGATTGCGCAAACGATCCAAATGCGGTGCCTGGTCACGATTGGGCTCGATGTAATCAGCTACATAGATGATCTTGTCAAGAAGATTCATATTGGGCTCTCCGGTCGTATGTACGAGGATCGCATGTAACACCTTCTCATCATAGATCCCATACTCCTTCCGCGCAACGATCGTCCCGCACCTTGCATGAAGCAACACCGGGTTGATCTTTTCGATCTCGGTGGGTTTCTGCCCGTTTTCATTAAGCAGCGCGATACTCTCCTCTTTGGAAAGATATTTCGCGCAATCATGCAACAGTCCCGCCAACATGGCCTGTTCCATGGAAGAACCGTAACGCATGGCCATAGCGCTTGCCGTATAGGCAACGCCCAACGTATGTTCATAGCGCTGCTCGGAAAGCGTATTTCTTAATTTGTTGCGGATCTCACTAAATTCAAGCATGGTACTCATAAAGATGATGCTCCTTAATATAATCAACCACTGCATCCGGCAAAAAATAGCGAATGGATTGTCCAGCCGCGATTCTGCTGCGGATCAGCTCGGAAGAAATGTCAAAGGCAGGGCAATTGATCACTTCGATCCGGGTATCATACCGCGTCTCAAGATTGAGGATGCATTCCGCAAGATTATAAGCCTCGATCTCATCTCTTGCGCCGACAATGATCGTTGCAAGATCGGAGATGCGTTGCGGATTGTTCCAATGATCGAAGTATTTTAAGGAATCTCCTCCGAGAATAAAGAAAAACTCCGTATCGGGGTGTTCTTCGGTAAGGATTTCCAGCGTACGATATGTATAGCAGATCTCATTGGCGTCCACTTCCATCCGACTCATGAAAAAATGCGTATTATCACGGATCGCCGCCTCGATCATGCTGCAACGATGCTCCTTTGGCAGGATCTGCGGTCCGCTTTTATGCGGCGCCAAACCGGTGGGAATAAAAACCACGCGATCAAGCGCAAACTGCTCCCGTGCATTTTCCGCTATGATCAAATGCCCATAATGAATAGGATTAAAAGTCCCGCCGATGAGCCCAATCCTCTTCGATTTTTTGTTTGCATCCGCCATGATGCTACCCCCTTTACGGAAGACCTTTTACGGAAGAACGATCTTTTTGTGCTCCTTCGATTCCTTATACAATACGATCTTTTTCCCAATGACCATGACAACTTCGGACAACGTACGCTCTGCAAGCGTTTGCGCGAGGATTTTGGGATCCTCGAAACAGTTTTTTAAGACGGAGATCTTAATGATCTCTCTTTTTTCAAGTGCATCCGCAATAGCGGCCGTCATCTCCGGCGTGATCCCGCTTTTTCCGATCTGAAAGATCGGTTGGATATTCTGGGAAAGTCCTTTTAAATACGCCCTTTGTTTACTTGTCATACCGACTCCTTTTTACGGATAATAATCAAACGACAGACCGTAGATCCTTACGGTGTCTCCCTCTGCAATGCCCAGATCCTCCAATTCCTTAAGAATCCCGTTGTTTTTAAGGAAATTCTGGAAAAATACAAAGCCTTTTTCGGATTCAATATTGGTATAACCCAACATTTTCTCGATCCGCGGGCCTTCCACAACATATTCCTTTTCTTCCTCGTCATAGTATACCGTATACGGCTCTTCCGAAAAACGTTCAAGCTCCGGGAAATACTCCTGTTCAAAAACAACAGGCTTTGTCTTTAATTCCTTTAACTTGGCATATACGGCGTACAAAAGCTCGCGCACGCCTTCTCCCGTGGCGGCACTGATCGGATAAACCGCGATGCCGCGGGGTTCAAATTCTTCTTTTAAGGTCGAAAGGACTGCTTCCCGATCTATTGCCGCGTCCATTTTGTTAGCGGCAATGATCACCGGTTTTTCCATCAGGGCAGGATTGTAAGCCTCAAGTTCCTTGGTGATGGCGTAGTAATCCTCGATCGGATCTCTGCCTTCCACGCCGGCTGCATCCAAAATATGGATCATTACACGGGTACGCTCAATATGGCGCAAAAATTCGTGACCGAGACCGGCTCCATCGGAAGCTCCCTCAATAAGTCCGGGAATATCCGCGATCACAAAGCCCTGCCCATCGTTAAGATCCACCACCCCGAGATTGGGATTTAACGTAGTGAAATGGTAATTTGCGATCTTTGGCTGCGCATTGGTAACCCTGGAAAGAAACGTGGATTTGCCCACATTGGGAAACCCGACGAGACCGACATCCGCGATGACCTTTAATTCCAGGATGACCTCAAGCTCAAGTCCCGGTTTGCCGGGTTGCGCGTATTTCGGAGCCTGCATGGTCGCCGTGGCATAATGCTGATTGCCTTTTCCGCCGTAGCCTCCGTAAAGGATCACCTGTGACCGGTTCTCTCCGGAAAGATCTGCGATCACTTTTCCGGACGCAGCTTCTTTTACAACCGTTCCCAAAGGAACTTTTACAAGCATATCCTCGCCGTTTTTACCGTGGCAATTGCGTTTACCGCCTTCTTCACCGTTTTGCGCAAAGTATTTGCGCTTATGGCGAAAATCCGTCAGGGTATTTAAACCTTCGTCCACAATAAAAATAACATCGCCGCCCTTACCGCCGTCTCCGCCGTCAGGACCGCCATTCGGCACATACTTTTCACGGCGAAAACTGACATGGCCGTTTCCGCCGTTTCCGGACTTGATTGTAATTTTTGCAAAATCCGCAAACATAGGGTTACTCCGTTTAAAAAGGCTGCCCATATTCACGGGCAGCCAGTCTCATGCATTCTTATTTCTCTTCTACCGGATAAACAGAAGCGACCTTCTTGTCTCTTCCTTTTCTTTCGAAGCGTAAGATACCGTCAGCCGTAGCAAATAAGGTATCGTCACCGCCCCTTCCGACATTTACACCCGGATGGATCTTGGTTCCGCGCTGTCTGTAAAGGATATTGCCCGCCTTTACGAACTGACCGTCCGCGCGCTTTGCACCAAGACGCTTGGACTCGCTGTCACGTCCGTTCTTGGTAGAACCTACACCCTTTTTATGAGCAAAGAATTGAAGATTCATGCTAAGCATCGTTTTACACCTCCTCGTATCGAATATGCATAGTATCTGCGTGATCTTTTTGTATGGAAGACAGTCCCAAATGCAGGGAATCCAAAAGAAGTAAAGAGGATGCATCGGGCGCGGATGCAAGATCCACCCGGATCAGCCCTTCCTCCTCATCCGTTTCCAGATCAAATTCCGCATGTGCGAGAAGTTGAAGGCTGTTGACGGCATTGATGGTAAGCGCACTGACGGCGGCGCACACGATATCTTCCCCGTAAGCACCGGCACCGGCATGTCCGTGACATGAAAACCCGCGATAATTTCCTTTTTCGTCTTTGGTAAATACTATCTCAATCATACATGTACATCGTATAGGCTTATTTGCTGATCTTGTCGATCTTCACCTTGGTATACGACTGTCTGTGACCGTTCTTCTTATGATAGCCGGTCTTTCTCTTGTACTTGTAAACGATGACTTTCTTAGCTCTGCCTTCTTCAATGACAGATGCGGAAACGGTTGCACCGGATACGGTGGGATTTCCGACAGTAAGCTTATCATCGCTTAAAGCAAGCACCTGATCGAAAACAACGGTTTCTCCGGCATCAACTCCAAGTTTTTCAATGGTAATGATATCGCCTTCAGAAACTTTGTACTGCTTTCCACCTGTTGCAATGATCGCGTACATAGGGCACCTCCTATTATCATTACTCGCCAGTTGCGGTGCTGCCTGGGCAGACTTTGACCTCACTGTGCGGCATACTCTGACAATATACCATTTCCGCAAAAACAAGTCAAGTTAAACTTTTTAACTCGCTCTCCTACGGTCATTCGGAATATTTCATCTGTTCGGACAACGGTTTTCGGATCTTTTTCCGCGTCAATTCCATGAGGGACAAGCCCGTCATATCGATCACGGACGTGGGGACCGGATCATTTTTGACGCAGTTTTTCATGAATTCGATCATTTCCTGCGTCGTACCGCTGACGTCAATAAAATCAATCACGATGATCCCGGAAATATTTCTTAATCGAAGCTGTTTTGCAATCTCTACCGCAGCCTCCTTATTGATCCGCAGATGATTTTCCTTTTTATTGTAACGATCCACATTTTTTGCCGAATTCACATCGATCACCGTTAAGGCTTCCGTGTGTTCGATCATGATATACGCCCCTGAATTAAGCCATACCTTTGGCGAGAGCGCCAATGATACCTGATGTTCGATGGAATACAATTTTTCCAAGGGATAAGGATCTTCATACAGGGTAAGCTTGGGCAGATCCTCCGGTTGATACCTGCGGATATAAGACATAAGCTCGGCATGGATGTCGGCATCATCCGTCAGGATCTCCTCATAGGAAAAACGGTACGTGTTCTTTAAAAATGAAATATAGGAAGGCTCCGGCTGATCCACACGATGAAAGGTCACGGCATGGACCCAGGTGCGAATCTGCTGTTTCATCCGCTCCGTCAGTTCTTCCCATTCCCGAAGCAGATCGTCTTCCCCGGCATCCTGTGCGTTGGTACGCACGATCACGCCCCAGGGAAGATCGCAATCAAGAGCATCCTCATCCGATCCGCCCGTTTCAGCCACTGCATCTGCAAAAAACCGGGATAATTCCTCCCGTCTTTCGCCCGTGATCTTGTGGGATATGCCTACTCCACCCTTTCCGAGCGTCAGGATCATAGTACGCCCCTTCCACTGCAGGATACTCGAAACGGTGGGAAGTTTGTTTTTTTGTGCCTCCTTGACCACCTGCACAAGGAACTCATCCCCCACGCAAATGGATTCTTTCGAGTATTTTTTTACAAATAAAGGCGTAGGATTGTCTTCCATCGAAAAAAAGCAATCCTGTCCGATCCCGATATCCACGAAGCAGGCATTAACATTTTTTAACATCTTACTCACACGGCCGACATAGATCGCATCCAAAAGAGAGGCTTCCCTGTCAGGTTCATAAGAAATCTCAACGAATTTACCGTCCAGCAAAAGTCCTGTCAGGATTCCTTTGCCGTAGCGCGTGATCAGCAGTTTTTTCTTTGCCATCATTCCGTTCCCACATCCTCCAAAGGTATCCATGTTTCCCCGGATAAAGCATACAATTCTTTTCTTGTAACGGCAATCCCGAGCTCCTCGGCTTCCCAGCCGGCATAGTCAAGAAATGTCTGCATAAACAATCCCGGCTTTAGATTGGCGCGACTGCCGGCACAGGCCTTTAAAAAGAGCACAGGGCACTCCGTATCCATGATATCTTCCGATGAAAATGCATCCGTCTCCACCGCATCGCACAAACGGCACTCTATGATAAACGGCCGGATGTCCGTCATCTGCGTTCCCTTTTTTGTCGACTTCTCGACGATCACCGTCTCCCGAGCCATAAAAGACGAAAGTGCCTCTTCCCAGAGTTTACGATCTTTGGGAAGTAACGTGTGATCATAGCCTTTTTTGCATCCGATCATGTAATCAGCGCCGATCACGGCGGACATGCAGTTTTCCGCACGCTCGGGAAGCATACGCACGGACAGGATCGATACATCCTCTCCCGTCACCAGATCAAGCCGGCTTCGGACGTCCTCCGCATCTGTAAAAGTACGGACTTCGATATCAAAATACTCCGCGTCACTTTCCATGCCCACACCCAAAGGATAGGCAAAGGACATGATCTGATGCGGCGAAAAACCCTCACTGTAGGCGATGTCGATCTGCGCACGGCGGATCGCCTTCTGAAAGAAACGCATGGTGTCCAGATGTCCGATATAACGCATCAGTCCGTGCTTGGAAAACTTAATTCTGATCTTCAAAGCACACACCTCCCTTGTATAGCATAGCACCGCAACCGGAGCACTGCATGCGGCAATTCGGCGTCACTTCGCCACGCAAAGCACGTTCCCATTCTTTCCACAGGAATTCCTTTTTTACACCACAATCGATGAAGTCCCAAGGCAAGATCTCCTCTTTGGTGCGCTCACGGTAGAGATAAAAATCGGGATCGCCTCCCCATTGCCGGATACTTTCTTTCCATTTTTCAAAATCAAAGCATTCCGTCCAGGAATCAAACATACATCCGTTTTGGTACGCGATCATCAAAAGTTTGGACAATCTCCTGTCGCCTCTTGCAAGCAGACCTTCCAGATACGTCAGGTTCGGCTCATGATAATGATAACGCATACTCTTTTTGTTTAATTGCGTCGGCAGCGTCTCGTTTACCAGGTACGCCTTCTTTAGGAAGGATTCGGGCGTGTCCATGGGTACCCACTGGAAGGGCGTAAAAGGCTTCGGCACAAAAAAGGACGTACTGATGGTGACAGCCACCTTGCCGTTTCGCTCCTCCTTGGGGATCTCATCATAATATGTTTCGCAGATCTCCTCCGCAAGATAAACGATCTCACGGATATCTTCTTCCGTCTCCGTCGGAAGTCCGAGCATAAAATAGAGCTTGACCTTATTCCAGCCGCCGTGGAATGCCAGAGAGGAGCCTTTAAGGATGTCTTCCTTTGTCAGCCCCTTATTGATCACGTTTCGCATGCGCTGCGATCCGGCTTCGGGCGCGAAAGTCAGCGAGCTTTTGCGAATGTCCTGCACCTTTTGCATGACATCGAGCGCAAAGGCGTCGATCCGAAGGGAAGGCAGAGAAATATTAACGCCGGTCTGCGCAATATCTCCGATCAAAAACTCCACCAATTCGCCGAGTTCTTTGTAATCACTGGAACTTAAAGACGCCAAAGAGATCTCTTCATGACCCGTACTTTGCAAAAGTTCATGCGCCTGTTTTTTTAACGTTTCAATATTTTTTTCGCGATTCGGACGGTAGATCATCCCCGCCTGACAAAAACGACATCCGCGGATACAGCCTCGCTGAATCTCCAAAACCACGCGGTCCTGGATGGCTTTTACATAGGGGATCACGGGCCTTGTCGGATAGTAGGCGCTGTCAAAGTCCGTTACCACCTGCTTTTTAATCTTTTCGGGAATATCGTCAAACATCGGTCGAAAGCTTTGTATCGTTCCGTCCGCATGATAGGAAACCTCGTAAAGTTCCGGAACGTAAAGCCCCGGGATCTTTGCCGCTTCATGCAAAAACCTCTTTCGGTCCCATCCGTTTTCTTTATGCGCAATATACAGGTCGAAAAGCGCATCAAAAGAAGTCTCTCCCTCACCCATGTAAAGGATGTCAAAGAAATCCGCAACAGGTTCGGGATTGGAAGTGCACGGTCCGCCGCCGATCACAATGGGATCGGTTTCCATACGGTCTTTTGATAAAAGCGAGATCTTGCTAAGATCGAGGATCTGCAAGACGTTCGTATAGCACATCTCATACTGCATGGTGATCCCCAGAAAATCAAACTGCGCAAGAGGCGTTTGCGTCTCTAAGGAAAACAAAGGGATATCCTCTTTGCGCATGATCGAATCAAGATCCGTCCAGGGGGAATAGACCCTCTCGCAATACACATCTTCCCGTTCATTAAACATCCCGTACAAAATCTGGATGCCAAGATGCGACATCCCGATCTCATAAACGTCCGGAAAGCACATGACAAACCGCACCTTGACGGATGCAGGATCCTTCACGATGCGGTTCATCTCATTGCCAAGATACCTGGCAGGTTTATCAATGGTCATCAGAATTTCATCTGAAAGTGCGGTTTTTTTCATGCATACCTCTTATTCCCGATTGGCCAGCTCGTTGGTAATATCTTCCCACGTCACACCGCGCTCTGCCATGAGAACCATCACATGGTAAAGGAAATCGGAAATCTCATATTTAATCTCTTCGGGATCCGGATTTTTGGCAGCGATGATGATCTCGCTGGCTTCCTCACCCACTTTTTTTAGTATTTTATCGATACCTTTATCAAAAAGATAATTGGTATAGGAGCCTTCCCTGGGATGGATCTTGCGATCCAGAATGGTGGCATATACCTGCTCAAACACTTTTAAGGGATTCTTTTCTTTGAAATCCTTCCTCGCGATCTCATTGAAAAAGCAACTCTTGCTTCCCGTATGGCATGCTACACCCACTTGGCTCACCTTGGCAAGGATGGTATCCTTATCGCAATCCGCCACAAGGCTCTTTACGTATTGGTAATGACCGGAGGTCTCACCTTTTAACCAAAGCTCTTTGCGGCTGCGGGAATAATAATTCATCTTGCCGGTGGCGATCGTCCTATGGAAGGACTCCTCGTTCATATACGCCACCATCAATACTTCATTCGTACGATAATCCTGCACCACCGTCGGGATCAGGCCGTTTTCGTTCGGCGTCAGATCCGACCAGGAAAGCTTCGACATAAAACGATTGACGACGATCCCATCCTTTTCGAGATCGTTTTTAAGAAGCATGATATCCGTCTCCGGATCATCGAGGCATCCGCCGCTGACGGCGTTCACGTAACCCTTTAAGAATAATTCACGGATCTTTTCTTCGTTTAATGTATCAAGCAATGCCACGACCGGCATGTCCGTAACGTTTTCGAAGGAAGAGATGGTCTTTTCATTTAATACCACAAGATAACGACAAGTTTCCTCCACCAGCGCTTTCTGTTTAAACAGAATATCTACATTGTCCAGTGTCACGGCAAGCTTATCCTGTCCGAAACGTGCGCATGCTTCGCGTAAAACATTTTGGATATCCGGTTTTGCGCCGTTTAAGATCACACCGATACAGCCTGCATACAGATACTTCTTGATATCCTCTAAGCGCAAGATCCTACCTCCCGCAAAAACCGGGATCTCGGACCTGAGACAAATGCTTTTTAAAAGACCCATATGCATTTCGTGATCCTTGTCGCTGTCCGAAAGATCAAATACATAAATGGCATCTACGCCGCTGTCACAGTACATTTGCGCAAGTTTGACGGGATCTTCGTTGATCACAACGGACGAATCCTCCCGAAAACCTTTGACCGCTTTCCCGTCTTTTAAATATACACAGGATATCAAATAATGATGTTGCATTTTACTTACCTCTTTTTTCTATTTGCGAAAGTTGCCTTTCTGTTGGTGATCAGATCGTTCCCTTGGTGGATAAAACGTCGTCGATCCGCGCATCCGGCATGCTTGCCTCATCCAATGCCTTGGCAAACGCCTTAAACATGGCTTCGATCATGTGGTGCGTATTGCTGCCGTCGATGATCTTGATATTGATATTCATACCGGCGGTATAGCTTAAAGCATAGAAAAATTCACGCACCGTCTCGGTATCCATCAGTCCCACACGCTCCGCGGGAAAATCCGCATCAAAAACCAGATAGGGACGACCGGACAGATCGATGGCGCAAAGCGCAAGCGTCTCATCCATCGGCAGATATCTTTGTCCGTAACGTTTGATCCCCTTCTTGTCACCAAGGGCAGCACGGATCACCTGTCCCAGGACGATCCCCGTATCCTCTACGGTGTGATGACAATCCACGGCCAGATCGCCTTTGGCTTTGATCTCCAGATCAAAAAGACCGTGCTTTGCAAAAGAAGCCAGCATATGATCGAAGAATCCGATGCCCGTGTGGATATTTGCCTCCCCTTTTCCGTCCAGATTGATCTTGATATAGATGTCGGTCTCGGCGGTTGTTCTGGTTTTTTCAGCAATTCTCTCCATTGTTTATCTCCTTTATGACTCGTCGTCAAACCGTACCCTGATGGAATTGGCATGCGCCGTTAATCCTTCGCTTTCCGCAAACGCAATGATATCCCGATGCGCCTCTTGCAATGCCTCTCTGGAATAGGATATCACACTGGTCTTTTTTAAGAAAGCATCTACGCCCAAGGGGCTGAAAAATCTTGCCGTTCCGTTGGTGGGAAGCACATGATTGGGGCCGGCAAAATAATCTCCCAGAGGCTCGCTGGAATAGGAACCCAAAAAGATGGCGCCTGCGTGCCTTATCTTGGTCATGGACTCCCACGGATTGGCGGTTACGATCTCCAGGTGCTCAGAAGCAATGTCATTCACAGCATCATAGGCATCTTCCATAGAGGAAGCCACGAGGATATATCCGTAATTGTCCAGGGATTTCTCCATGATCTCCCTGCGGGATAATTGCGATAAAAATCCGTCGATCTCGCAGGAAACATCCTCGGCAAGTCTCGCACTCGTTGTCACCAGGATGGCGGATGCCATCTCATCGTGCTCCGCCTGGGACAAAAGATCCGCCGCCACATAGCGGGCATCGGCACTATCATCCGCAAGCACAAGGATCTCGCTCGGTCCTGCCACGGAATCAATGCTCACATGGCCAAAGACAGCCTTCTTGGCAAGAGCCACATAGATATTGCCCGGGCCAACGATCTTATCCACCTTAGGAACGGACTCCGTACCAAAGGCAAGGGCTCCGATCGCCTGTGCGCCTCCCACTTTATAGATCACATCCGCTCCGGCAAGATCGGCAGCCACAAGCGTGGTAGCACAGATTTGACCGGAAGCATCGGGCGGCGTCGTCATCACGATCTCCTTTACGCCCGCAACCTTGGCCGGTACGATATTCATCAATACGGAGGAAGGATAAACCGCTTTCCCGCCCGGAACATAGACACCGACTCTTTCAAGCGCCGTAACACGCTGCCCCAGAATGCTGCCGTCCGGTCGGTCTTCAAACCAGCTTTTCTGCAATTGTTTTTTATGAAAATCACGAATATTAAAAAGCGCACGTTTCATGACACCCAAAAGATTGGGGTTTTCTTCCTCGATCTGTCTGTAGGCATCGGCGATCTCCTGTCCGGTCACGCGGATATTATCCGCCGTGATCTCGGCCCCGTCAAAGTTTTTGGTATAGGAAAATAAAGCCTTATCTCCTTCTTCACGGACCCGGTCAAGGATCGTTTTCACCTGCTCCTCCTGCTTGGGGTAGGAAGAAGGTGTACGCTTTAGCAATGTTTTCAAAATATCCTGTTTTGTCTCTTCGTTTAAGGTAATAATACGCATGATCAAGCCTCACTGTGCATCTTGTAATAAAGTACTGAGTTTTAGGATCAGATCGCGGATCCTTTCGTTTTCCATCCGCATGGAAACCTGGTTAACAACCATTCTCGCGGAAAGCGGGCAGATCTCTTCCAATACCACGAGCCCGTTTGCTTTTAACGTGGAACCCGTCTCCACAATATCCACGATCACTTCGGATAATCCGACGATCGGCGCCAGTTCGATCGATCCGTTTAATTTGATGATCTCTACCGTCTGGTGCTTGGTATTATAAAAATAATCCTTGGCGATCGCGGGGTATTTGGTGGCAACGCGGATCAGCTCATGGTGTTTGAGCATTTCCGCAGAAGACTGCGGTCCGCAGACACACATCCTGCATTTGCCGAATCCGAGATCCAAAACCTCAAAGAGGTTTCGTCCCTCTTCCATCAGTGTATCCTTCCCTACGATTCCGATATCGGCTGCACCGTATTCCACATAAGTGGGTACATCCGGTCCTTTGGCAAGGAAAAATTTCATTTTGAGTTCTTCATTTACAAAGATCAGTTTTCTCGTGTCCTTGTCTTCCATCTCCTTACAGGTGATCCCCGCACGCGAAAGAAGATCCATGGTCTGATTGGCAAGCCGACCTTTGGTAAGCGCAAAAGTTAAATATCGCATAGACATTCCAAATCCATCTCCTATAGTATCTTCCATTCCCCGATCCCTAAACGTTTGGCATAAGCCTCGTAAACCTCGGGATCCTCACCGAAGGTTTTCTGCATGATCTGCACGCTTCTTCCCGCCTGCCGCAGCTTTACGGCCTCATTGATCGCATCTTTTCGCTTCTCGGCCGCATAAACGATCAGCACATCATCCTTTGGGATCTCCGGCAGAAGGTCGCCTCGCTCAAGCAGCGTAAGCATGCTGTCCAAACGGATCATGGCACCTACCGCAGGCGCGTTCTTGCCAAAATGCGAAAGCAGTTCATCATAGCGTCCGCCTTTCGCAATGGCCTCACCGCTTCCGTACGTATATCCATCAAATACGATGCCGGTATAGTAATCATAACGACTGAGGAAGCTCAGATCGAAGCTGATGTATTGCGCATATCCGTAGAAAGAAAGGATCTCATACAATTTCTCCAGCCGCTCTACCGCACGAACGCATCCGGGAATATCGCTGACCTTCTCCTTGGCGGCCTTTAAAGCATCCAGCGATTCGCCGAAAACAGGCAGTAAGGAGAAAAGCTCCAGGAAACGCGGATCCGTGCCTGCATCCTCCAAAATGCCCTGTGCGCCGAAGTAATTTTTCATGCTGATGCATTCCCGGATCTCCTCGATAAGCTCCGGTGAAAGGGAAGCTGCCTCGCAAAGGCTTTTAAAAAACTCCACATGTCCGACGGAGATCTGAAACTCCGAAAGACCTGCGGCAAGAAAACACTCCACCACAAGCGCGATGATCTCTCCGTCCGCATCCACGCTCCCGTCGCCGATATATTCGGCGCCAAGCTCCGTCGTCTCCTTTAATCTTCCCTGATAACTCGTATTGTTAACATATGTGTTGCCGGCATAGCAAAATTTGACCGGCAGGTTTTCGTCCATATAATACTTTGCCGTCGCCCTTGCCACGGAAGGTGTAATATCGGGCCGCAGTACCAGGGTATTGCCCTCTCTGTCAAAAAATTTGTAAAGATCCTTCGAGGGCGTCGTCCCGATCTCCGCGGAAAAAATATCAAAATATTCAAACGTCGGCGTTTGAATCGGCGAAAATCCGTAGGATGTCACCACGGAAAACAAACGATTTTGCAATCGCATCTTTTGACGATATTCTCCGTTATAGATGTCCCGTACGCCTTCGGGAGTATGTAATAATCTTTTTGGCATGGTCTGTCTCCTATAATCACTTTAGCATGCTACCATGTTAGCATGGTAGCATGGTAGCACAACATAGTCAACCTTTTTTTAATAACATCTCACCTGCGATCCAAATCCTTCTGCAGCATGGGCAAAAAAGGCACCCACAGTGCATTGGGACTTTCAAAAAAGTATTCCTCTTTTAATTCGTCCATACGAAAACTTTTACGCCCGCCGTCTTCCATGCGATTCCAAAAGAACAAAAGCTCATCGAGCGTCAGATAATAGAATCGCTCAAGCTTCGTAAAATACAGCAAAAAGAAGCTGATCCCGCCCTGTTTTTCAAAATCCTCCATAAACTTCACCTGATGTTCATGGATATTATGCAGCGGAAAAGTGGTCTCCCGACACTCCTTTGCGTCAAAGCATACCGGGATCCCCTGCACGGCGCCGATGTAATCAACCGTACTCTTGGCATCGAAATACGCCAGAGTAATATGCCGGGAGGATTGGTCGATCTCGATCGGTGTAATGGGCGTGGGGATCTTTTGGATCAGAGCAAGCTCCTTTTCCCTGTACATTTCTATCGTATGATTTACCATTTCCTCTAAAAGCGATCCTCGTAAACCGCGGGAATTCCAAGTCGCCATAGCCTATGCCTCTCCATCCGCTATCTTCTTCGGGATAAAAGTTACAAGCGACGGATCGTAAAAGATCCTGTTTTCCCAAAGCACCTCAGGCTTTCCGTCAATGACCTTCACCTCGTTGACCGCACAGTTAAATTGATGGTTCCCCCAAAACTCCGCGATGGGATACGGTTTTAAAAGCACCAAAAATCCGCGGCAGACCGCGCCGTGACAAGCCACGAGCACCCTGTCGCATTTGCCTTCCAAGGGAAGGATCTCCTCCTCCCAAAAAGACTTAAGACGCGTAAGGAGATGCGGAATGTCTTCCGCACCGTTTTTTGCAACATAATTTGCAGGATCATTAAAAAACGGCGCCAGCGCATCCTCTCCCACAGCTTCCTTTAATTCATCAAACCGCATGCCTTCGTATCCGCCAAAGCAGATCTCCTTTAATCTTTGATCGGGTTGCGGCTTTAGACCACTGCCATCCAGAAGGATCTCACATGTTTTGCTTGCACGCACAAGCGGCGAAGTAAACGCATGATCAAAGACAAAACCTTCCTCTTTCAGTTTCTTTGCCGTAACAAAAGCCAGTTCAATGCCCTTATCATTTAAGGGGATATCCGAATCGCCTTGCAGGCGACGTTCTTTATTCCATTGTGTCTCTCCGTGTCTGACAAAATCTACGATCATAAATGACAATCCTTCCTGATCTTTTGATATGCAACAGGCGGCTCAATCCGAAACTCTTTGCGGGAAAGATAGGAAAAATCTCCCGAAACTTCCGGAAAAACAACCCGATAGGCCACAAGCGCCTGGCCAAAAGTCTTCCCTGCCTTGCCTGCGGTTTTATTCGCGGCGTACTTCGGATCTCCAACCAAAGGATATCCGAGATAGGCCATATGTGCGCGAAGCTGGTGGCTTTTACCTGTTAAAAGCTCCAATTCCCATTCGCTGTAATCGGCATTGCATCCAAGCACTCTGCCACGGGTGTGGATCTTCTTGGCTTCGGGACGAGGCTCGGAAAAGATCTGTACCTTATTGTTTTTTGAATCCTTAAGAAGAAAATCTTCCCGGTCAAAATCATGCTCTGCTTTGCCGTAGGTCAGGCAAAGATAATACTTATGCAACGAGCGGTCACGCAGTATTTCGGAAAGAAACTGCGATCCGGAAAGCGTTTTACCGCACAAAACGATGCCGGAGGTATTGCGATCGAGCCGATTGCATACCGACGGGCGAAAGATCGTCTCATTTCCCTCGGAGATCTCCCCTTTTTCGTGCAGGTAGCAGAGCATCTCTTCGTTTAGGGAAACATCCTGCGGCTTTGCCTTTTGCGAAAGTATACCGGAGGGTTTATCCAAAAAAAGGAGGTCCCGATCCTCGTATACAACGCGGATGTGCTCCGGGCAAAAGGCGGTGGGCACGGACCGATCCGTGGAAAAAAGCGCCTCCGGTCGGTGAAATTTGAAGATCGTCTCATCCGACAAAAAAAGAGAGATCTCATCACCGGCAGCAAGCTTCTCGGGCCCTTTGGCTTTCCCGCCGTTTAATGTAATGTTTTTCTTGCGGAGCATTTTATAGATAAAGGCGGATCCTGCTTGGTTAAAATACCGGCTCAGGTATCGATCCAGCCGCTGACCCGCATCCTCATTTGCGATCGTTATCTTTTGCATAAATAACTCTTCCTTAAGTGAAAAAAGACATTTTACATATCGTAAAATGCCTTTGGTTAAGGATCCTAGATCGGAATATCCAAATCCGCGGTATCCGCTGTGACTTTTTGTGCTCCGGGCGCAGATGGTGCTGCCGGCGGCACTTGTGCCTGTGCTTCCGCAACTCTTACCTCCTCCTGCGGGGGATTGAGCTCCAGTCGATTGGCAACAATAACATCCAGGCAATTTTGCAGATTGGTAAGGAGCGCATCATTGCGGCTCTTCTGCGCATCGATCGCATGCGTAAGTATCGCCTCGATGGTCCGAAGCTGCTCATCTGTATAGTCCATGGCGCTCTGCCGGATGGCGTTCGCCTCTCCCGTGGCACGGTCAATCGTCTCCTGCGCCTGATTGGTGGCAGAGAGTACGATCTCGTTGGCCCGGGCATACGCCTGCAGCATGATCTGATGATCACTGATCAGCTCGTTGGTCTGGATCTGCGCCTGCGCGATGATCTCATCCGCCTTGGCCTGTGCATCGGAAAGAATATTCTCCCGATTGCTGATGATCGACTGGCACTGTCTGAGCTCACTCGGTATCTTCATCCGAAGCTCGCCCAGGAATTCTTCCAAAACATCTTTGTCAACGATGATATTCTTACTGGAAAAGGTTTGATATTTACACTCGGATACGTAATCCTCGATCTCTTCAATGATCTGCTCAATCTTGCTGCTCATTTATCTTCCCTTTCTAATTATTTGTGAAGCTCTTTCATCTTACGGTCAATCCACGGGATCGTCTTGGGCGACACAAATTTTGAAACATCTCCCCCAAAATAAGCTGTTTCCCGTATGGTAGTCGAGGAAAGGTAGGAATACTTGAGATCCGTTACGAAAAACATGGTATCGATCTCATGATTCAAAACGCGATTGGTCTGTGCGATCTGTAATTCATAATCAAAATCCGTTACAACACGCAGTCCGCGAACGATCAGTCTGGCGTCCATTTTCTTTGCAAAATCCGCCAGCAATCCGTCGAACGTCTCCACCCTGACATTCGGAAAATCTTCCGCAATCTCTTCTAACATCTTAACACGTTCATCTACAGAAAACAACGGAGTTTTTGCAGGGTTGTGAAGAACGCCGATAATAAGTTCGTCCACGATCAAGGACGCCCGTTTGATGATGTCAATATGCCCTAAGGACACCGGATCAAAGGTTCCGGGATAAATAGCTCGTTTCATAAATCTTCCTTTCTGACGATAAATAGATGACGATTATTTTTATATTCTTTGATACGGCGGATCTCAAATCCGAGATCTCCCAGAAATGAAAAATCCGTATGCTTATCCGCCTCAACAATACACAAGGTATCCTCTTTTAAACCATGCGATTCCCGAAGCTCTTCAAAGATCTCTTTCTCAAGCCCGCCATGGTAAGGCGGATCGATAAAAATGATATCAAATCCCATTCCTTCCGGAATCTTTTTTAAAAATGATCTGTAATCGGCACAGGAAACCTCGCCGCGATCCGAAAGCTTTGTAAATACGAGATTCTCGCGGATCACCTGCGTACAAGCCCTGTTTTTATCACAAAATGCGCAATGGGAAGCACCTCTGCTTAAAGCCTCGATCCCGACCCCTCCGCTTCCGGCAAAAAGATCGAGAAACCGGCAATCCTCAATGTCATCCTGCAATATGTTGAATAACGTTTCCTTTACCTTGTCCTGGGTGGGACGGGTTTGATTACCGGCAATGGTTTTTAAGGGCAAATGTCTGGCGCTGCCGGCGATAACTCTCATGATCCTTCCTCCGCTTGCAATATAGAATTGTAAAGAAGCAAAAGCGCGCCTTCACACGCCGCCTCCCGAATCTGCCTCCGGTCACCCTGAAACGTAAACTTCTCTACTGCCGAAAAGTCTCCGTGACATATTCCCGCATACACCAGTCCCACCGGAAGATCTCCGGAAGGAACAGGCCCGGCTTCTCCGGTAACGGATAACGCCCAGTCACATCCGGCCGCATCCCTCGCGCCGATCGCCATCTGCCTTGCGCAGGGCTCCGATACCGCCGTATGCACATGAAGGACCTCTTCGGAAACGTGAAAAAATTTCTTTTTGGCATCATCACTGTAGGAAATGTAGCCTTCCTTATAAACGGCGGAAACACCGGCAACATCCACAAAACGTGCACTGACAAGACCACCGGTCAAAGATTCCGCAAAGGTTACGGTCTCATTTCTTTTTTTTAACAATGCAAAGATCTTTTGTTCCAAAGATGCTTCCATAACACGCCTTTCCGCGTCCGTGCGCTCTCCTGCCGATCTAAGACTGCTCTTTAAGGACCGCCTTGTTTTTCCAAAGATAATCCACCAGGGAAACGATCGTAAGGATGAGCGCAATCCAAACAAGAACCTGCTGCAGCAAAACAAAGTAGGGATGGTAAAACGGCAGGCACAGGGCGATCACCATGAGCATCTGAAATGTGGTTTTAAACTTGCCCCAATAACTTGCCGCGATCACCACGCCGTTATCGGAAGCCACCAGGCGAAATCCGCTGATGATAAATTCCCTGCAGATGATCACGATCACAACCACGCAGGACAATCGTCCCATCGCGACAAGGCAGATCATGGCGGAGCATACCAAGAGCTTATCCGCCAGAGGGTCCGCGAATTTGCCGAAGTTGGTGATCAGATTGTATTTACGTGCGATCTTGCCATCCGCAAGATCCGTCAAACACGCCAGGATAAAGATCGCAAGCGCGAAATAATCCGAAAGATCCCCCCAACGGTCCGTTAACAGAAAAAATACAAAGAAGGGGATCATAAAAATACGAAGTAAGGTTAATTTATTGGGCAGATTCATAGCATTTCTCCAATCAAATCATAGGCTTTGGCATCGAGGATCCGGACAGAAACCATGTCTCCCGCATAGAGATTCCTGTCGGAAGTAAAAAACACCAATCCGTCCACATCCGGGGCATCCCGAAAGCTTCGTCCCGCATAGACATCTTCCTCGGGCAGATACCCATCCACCATCACCTCCATCAGGTTTCCGATGAAACGTTTAGAGATATCCGCGGACACAGCCTGCTGTAATTCCATAACATCCGCATAGCGGATTTCCTTTTCCTCTTCATCGATCTGGTCGGGATAGGAAGCCGCCGGCGTATCCTCTTCCGGAGAATACGTAAATGCACCGAGACGGTCAAACTCCATATCATCCACAAAATCGATCAATTCCCGCATGTCCTCCTGCGTTTCCCCGGGAAAACCGACGATCATGGTCGTGCGCAGGCAGATATCGGGAATCTCTTTGCGAAGCTTTGCGATCAAAGACCGAAGCATCTCCTGATCGCATCTTCTGCCCATCCGCTTTAGGATCCTGTCGGAAGCATGCTGGATCGGCAGATCCAGATAATGACAGACCTTGGGATTGGATCGGATCTCACCGATCAAGGCATCATCGATCTCCTCGGGATAGCAATACATGACGCGAAGTCTGAGGATCCCGTCGATCTCCGACAACGCATGCAATAAGGCCGCCAGACGCTTTTCTCCGTAAAGATCCACGCCGTAGATCGTCGTCTCCTGTGCCACGAGGATCAATTCCTTGATACCTTGCGATGCAAGGCATCTTGCCTCCTCAACCAGTTTTTCCATAGGAACAGACCGATATCCGCCGCGCATGGAAGGGATCGCACAATAGGTGCAGTGTTTGTTGCACCCCTCTGCGATCTTAAGGTAAGCATAACACACAGGCGAGGAAAGAACACGCTTGGCATCGGTTTTACACAGCGTTTGAAAATCCCGCCGAAAGGCATAGACCTCTCTTTTTTCCTGCCGGGATAACGTAAGCAACGCCTCTGCGATCTTATCGTAGGCGTTTGTTCCGAGAATGGCATCCACCTCGGGAAATTCCGTCGAAAAATCCGCGAAATAACGCTCCGCAAGACATCCGGTCACAAGGATATATCGCAGTTTCCCTTGAGTTTTATAAGGAAGCAGGTCGCAGATCGTCGTAATGCTTTCTTCCTTGGCATCCTTGATAAATCCACAGGTATTGACAACGCAAGCATCCGCCTCTTTAAGATCGTCCGTCAAAACAAACCCCGCTTCCCGAAGGATTCCAAGCATCTCTTCGGAGTCCGCAAGGTTTTTATCACACCCAAGGGAGATCATGAAAACTTTCATACCCGGGCTTTCGACCCGGGTATTGCCATCATTCCTATCCATTCTGTCTTGAAACTTTATTCTTCCGCATCGGAAGCGTCGGCATCCGCAACACCCTCTGCCTCTGCGTCCTCAACATCTTCGCTGACTTCAAACAATTCTTCTTCATCGGCAGCTTCTGCCTCAAGCTGAGCCTGTTCTGCCTCAAGAGCAGCCTCTCTCAAACGTCTTGCCGTTTCTTCCTCGGCAAGCTGTTTCTGGTGCTTGGCTTCCTCTTCTTTTTCTTTATATTCCTGCGCCTCCTCGTCGTTTAAGACCTGTACCTTCTTGCGATACACTTCTTCCACGGCGATGGAGAACGGCTTGTTGCATTTGGCATAAACAAGCGGTTCCTTGCCGTCAATGATCTGGCGCGCACGCTTCGCCGTCGCCATAACGATGGAGTAGCGACTGTTAACGACCGGCTGCTCTCCGTTTTCCACATTGCTGTTTACGATATCCATCAGATCGGTATAAGAGGGATGTAACATGAATTTATTCTCCTTTCAAAATATCCTGTAATCCCAGGCGAAATTTTTCTATCAGTTCCGGATTGCGCTTTGCACTGCTTTTCTCACATTGTATGATCGAAAGGATCTTTTGGGCGCACGCATCCACATCATCATTGACTACAATATAGTCATACGCATCCATCACACGGGTTTCTTCCGCGGCCTGTTTCATTCTGGCCGTAATCGTCGCATCATCCTCCGTGCCACGGTTTTTTAACCGACGGATCAGCTCTCCGGCATCGGGCGGTGTCATAAACAAAAGCAAGGTATCCGGATGCTCGGCCTTCACCTTCATGGCACCCTGCGTCTCAATCTCCAAGATCACATTCTGCCCGGCGGCAAGTTTCTCACGGACATAGGAAAGCGGTGTCCCGTAATAATTGCCGACATACTCCGCGTACTCCAGCAATTCCCCTTGTGCTATCATCTGCTCAAACTGCTCCCTGCTCCGAAAGAAATAGGAAACACCTTCCTCTTCCCCTTCTCTGGGACTTCTGGTTGTGGCAGATACGGAAAGTGCAAAGTCTTGCGGGTATTTTGCGAGAAGGTGCTTGACCACCGTTCCCTTACCGCTTCCGGAAAACCCGGAAAGCACGATCAAAATTCCTTTATCTGAAGCCATATTCACTCCTGATCACTCTATATTTTGAATCTGTTCCCTGACCTTTTCCACATCGGTTTTAAGGAGGATCCCCACATCGGCGATCTCGGCATTGGTTGATTTGGAAAGAATGGTATTGGATTCGCGATTCATCTCCTGTGCGATAAAATCAAGCTTCCTGCCGATGGCTCCGCCCTTTGTCAGCACATCCTTCATGGAGCGGATATGTGTCCTTAAACGAACCGTTTCCTCATCCACGCAGATCTTATCCGCATAGATCACCACCTCGGAGGCGATCCTGTTCTCATCCACGGAAGTATTTTCCAGAAGCTCCTTGACCTTATCCTCGATCCTTCTCCGGTACGCTTCAATGATGGCAGGATATTTTTTCTCGATCGTATCCACATAGCCTTCCATATCCGTCAGTTTCCCGATCAGATCATCTTTAAGGGCGCTTCCTTCCACAGTCCTTGCCTCGACAAACTGATCGATGGCAAGGCGAAGTGCATCAAACAAAGCATCCGTCAGTGCCTCTTCGTTTTCCTTGGTCTCCTCCTGGGTAATAACATCGGAAAACATGGAAAGTCTCGAAGCGGAAAGATTCATGGGAAGATCGAATTCCTCGGAAATCTGCTTAATATACTGATAATAGACTTTGGCTACGGGAGCGTTGTAACGAATGTCATGCACATCCACGGAAAGATTTTCGCACGAAATATACACATCCACCTTACCGCGAAAGATCTTTTCTTTAAGGATGCTTCGGATCTTTGCCTCATAAGGATTGCATTTCTTGGGCATTTTAACATTCAGATCCAGATATCTGTGATTGACGCTTTTGATCTCGACACAGATCTTGTAGTGTTCGTTCGAACATTCTCCACGCCCGAACCCTGTCATACTGCGAATCATCCGTAGCTCCCTCTTTCTTGTAAAATGAATCACTCTATTATACGCATTTTGCACGCAGACTGTCAATGGAAAAGCGTCGTTGTTTTTTCGTCCAAAACCCTTTATAATGAGACGAAATCTCTGATAAAAACGGGAAAGGAAGACATGCATGGCACTCGACGGAATCATGATCAAGGCGTTAAAAAAGGAGCTTTGCCAAACACTCACGGATGCGCGGATCCATAAGATCGCACAACCCCAGCCGGACGAGCTTTTTATCAGCTTTAAGACAAAGGACAGCATCAAAAAACTCATCCTTTGCGCCAACGCTTCCCTTCCCTATGTGTGTCTGACGGAAGAAAACAAAACATCTCCCTTAACCGCACCCAACTTTTGCATGTTCCTGCGCAAGCATATCGGTGGTGGGAAACTGGTGGATATCACCCAGCCGTCCTTGGAAAGGATCCTTTGCTTTCATATCCAGCATTACAATGAACTGGGTGATCCTTGTCAATTTCAGCTGTATGTAGAGATCATGGGCAAGCACAGCAATATCATCCTGTGCGATGAGAATGACACGATCCTTAATGCCATCAAGCATATTCCCGCATCATTAAGCTCCGTCCGGGAGGTCCTCCCCCAGCGGAAGTACTTTATCCCCAATACCATGGACAAGAAAGATCCGCTCTCATATGCAAAAGACGTGTCGAATGCCTCCGCTTTTGCAGCAGACATTTTGGAAATTGCCAAACCGCTTTATATCGCATTATCCGATGCGTTTACCGGTTTTGGTCGGGATGTGGGCCAGGAGCTGTGCCACCGCGCCGAGGTGGATGCCGATCGTCCGGCAAATACCTGCACCATCGAGGAACAATTACGGCTTTTTACGGTTTTTACGGCTTTTGTGCAGGAGATCCGTAAGGAACAGTTTTGCCCGCATATCGTTTATGATCATGACAAGCCCGTTTCCTTCGGTGCTTTTTATGAAACGCGTTATTCCAATCTCACGGTTTCAACCGATCTCACGCCTTCCGAGGTGCTGCTTTTGTATTATCAAAAAAGGGCGCACTACACCCGCATGCATGAGCAAAATGCGGATCTGCGCAAGATCGTACAGACTTCGCTCGAACGCGCCGTACGCAAATACGATCTGCAGTTAAATCAAATGAAGGATACGGAAAAACGCGAGAATTATCGCATTTACGGTGAAATCTTAACCGCCTACGGCTACGAAGTGGCCCCGGGCGCAGCAAAGGCGACACTGACCAATTACTATACCGACGAGCCTCTGACCATTCCGCTTGATCCCACACTGTCTGCCATCGATAATGCGAAACGTTATTTTGACAAATATGCCAAATGCAAACGCACCTATGAAGCATTAACGGAGCAAATGAAGGAAACGTCTTCGGAGATCGAGTATCTGCAATCCGTGCAGACCTCCATTGAACTGGCGACCTCGCCTAAGGATCTGTCCGAGATCAAAAAAGAATTGACGCAATCCGGTTACATCCGTTTGCGCTCAACCGAGAAAAAAGGCAAGGCACGCAATGAAAAAAGCGAGCCTTTGCAATTTGTCTCCTCCGACGGATTTACCATCTATGTCGGAAAAAACAATTATCAAAACGATTATCTCACCTTCCAGCTTGCATCTGCACAGGATTGGTGGTTTCATGCCAAAAAAATGCCGGGTTCCCACGTGATCGTCAAGACCGAAGGAAAAGAAATGACCGACCGCACCTTTGAGGAAGCCGCCTCTCTGGCAGCCTATTTTTCCAAAGGGCAGGCCGATCAAAAAGTGGATATCGACTATCTGAAACGTAAAGATGTCAAGAAACCAAACGGCGCCAAACCGGGTTTTGTCATCTACTATACCAATTACTCCATGACCGCGTCACCGGCGGATGCTATGCCTCTTTTAAAGCAAGTATCGCACATATAAAATCCCATGTGCGACTGACCGAAGCGACGGACAGGGTCTCCCGCGTCGTGTGAATATCGCGCATATCCGGGCCGATGGATACGCAATCAAGCCCCGGGATCTTTTCTACGAAAAATCCGCATTCCACGCCCGCATGAATGGTTTCCGTGATCATATCCTTTCCGTAAAGCTCACGATAGACGCGAAGAAGTCTACTCTGCATGGCGGAATCCTTTTGATACTGCCATCCCGGATACATGCCGGAAATCTCCGCGAACGCCCCATGTTCCTCACAGATTTTTTCCATATCGGTTAAAAGGTCTTCCTTTTTTTCATCCACACTGCTTCTTACGCAGTATTGCAGATGCAAATGCCCTTCCTGTGTGCACATGACACCGAGATTAAGGGAAGTCTCCACCTGCTCCTTTCGATCCTTTTCCATCGCCATCACACCGTTGGGCAGGCTTAAGATGAGGGAAACGGCAGGCTGTAAGGCATAAGTTTTGCCGGATGTCTCCTTTGCCTCAAAGACATCCACCACGGCCTCGGGATCGGTGTCTTTAAAAGGCGCCATCACTTCCTTCACCGCATCAATGCAAAGATCATAAAAATCATCATACGCACGATCCGTACGCAGGATGGCTTCCGCCCACACGGGGATAGCGTTTTCTTTTTCACCGCCGTTTAAGGAAATAAGCCCGATTCTATCCTCCTTTTTTGCGATCATCTGCAGGATCTGACAGATCAGCTGATTGGCATTTCCGCGGTTTTTATGGATCTCCTGTCCGGAATGACCTCCGGTTAAACCCGTCAGACGGATCCCATAAACGTTCCCGCCGTCAAACGCAGCATCTATCATCGGGTAATCCGCATCAAAGGTCGCTCCGCCCGCGCAGCCGCACAAAAGATGACCTTCATCCTCCGAATCAAGATTAAGCATCATCTTCGCGGTAAGATCAAACGGATCCAATCCGCGCACGCCGTCCATCCCCACTTCTTCCTCGGAAGTAATCACGGCCTCAAGCGCCGGATGTTTGATCTCATCGGATGCAAAAAGCGCAAGGATATACGACACGGCGATCCCGTCATCCCCGCCAAGGGATGTTTTCTCAGCAGAAAGGTCATCGCCTTGAAGTACAAAATCTATGCCCTCCGAAAGCATGTCCTTCGTACAGTCCGCTTCCTTGACGGCGACCATGTCCATATGTGCCTGTAACAGGATGGGTTCCTCGTCTTCATAACTGACGGAGGCCGGTTTTTTCATGATCACATTATGATATGCGTCCGTACGCACGTAAAAACCACGCTTATTCGCAAAATCAACGAGATACGCTGCGATCGCCTCCGTATGATAGGACGCGTGCGGGATCGCGGAAATCTCGGCAAAATACCGAAATACCTCCTCCGGATGCAAGTCCTTAATGACCGCAAGATTGTGTTTTCTGCATTCTTCCGTATTCAAGCAGATTCCTCCTTTATCCTCTTATAACGTAAACTGTCCGATCTTATCCCCGATCATCGCTCTTAGATTAGCATGCTCCGGTTCCGTAAGTTCCGGATCCGTGCGCAGGATCTCCAATGCATCCTTGGAGGCTGCGGTCAAAAGATCCTTGTCACGATAGATATCCCCGATCTTAAACACAAAGTCACCGCTCTGCCGCAATCCGAAATAATCTCCCGGTCCGCGCAGCCGCAGATCCTCCTCCGCGATGAAAAATCCGTCATTGGAATGATTCAGTACCTCGAGTCTCTTTTGCGCCTCATCGTCTCCGGCGGTTTTGATAAAAATGCAATAGGATTGCGCATCTCCGCGACCCACGCGTCCGCGCAACTGATGTAACTGCGCCAGTCCAAACCTCTGTGCATCCTCCACCATCATCACGGTGGCATTGGGGACGTTGATTCCTACCTCGATCACGGTGGTGGAGACCAGGATATCCAGATCATGGGCGGCAAATGCCTGCATGATCTCGTCTTTTTGCGAGGGCTTCATCCGGCCGTGAAGGAAACCGACCCTTGCCCGATCACCAAACCATTCCGTAAGACGATCGGCATAATCGATCACGTTTTCAAGCTCCGGATCGCCAATCTCGGCATCCTCCGCGTTTTCCACCATGGGGCAGATCACATAGACCTGGTGTCCGGCCACGATCTCTTTTTCCATATGCTTATACGCCGCCGGCCGGCCTTCCTTTCCGACAACGCAATTCTTAATGGGCAGACGGTTCTTCGGAACCTCATCCAAAATACTGATATCCAAATCTCCGTACAGGATCATGCCCAGCGTTCTCGGAATGGGCGTCGCACTCATAACGAGCACATGCGGCCGGATGCCTTTATCGGAAAACCTGGTGCGCTGCGCCACGCCGAAACGATGCTGCTCGTCCGTGATCACAAGGCCGAGATTGCAATATTCCACCTGCTCCTCGATAAGCGCATGCGTGCCTACGATCAAGGCCTTCGGGTTCTTTGCGATCTCTTCTCTGGCTTTTCTTTTTTCGGAGGCTTTCATGCCTCCCGTCAGACAGATCGCGGAAAAATCCGGCGCATGTTGTGAAAGAAAGTCTTTAAGACTTGAAAAATGTTGATAAGCCAAAACCTCCGTAGGCGCCATGAGCGCACTCTGGTAACCGTTTTCGGCAAACCGAAGCATCATTAAAAAAGCCAGGATCGTTTTACCGCTTCCCACATCACCCTGCAAAAGGCGATGCATCACATGTTCACCCGTCACGGCTTCGTTCATCTCGCGTAAAGCATTGCTTTGTGCATTCGTTAAGGAATACCCCAAATGCTCAGCGGCGTGCTGCTGCATTGCATTGCAAGATAGATTGAAGTCGTTGACAAGACGCCCCGTATGTTCCTTTTGCACTTTCATGCAAAGAATGAATTCCAAGAATTCCTCATAGGCCATACGACTCCTTGCTTCCTTTGCCTCTGCAAAATCCTTCGGGAAATGAATGGCATACAGCGCATCCAATTTTTGCGGTAATTTGTATTTTTTAAGAAAAGCGCCGGGTAGGTTCTCCCGTACAAAATCCTGACGGGCAAACACCTGCTTTACGGTCTTGATCACCGTAGCGTTTGAAAGACCGGCCGTCAAATCATAAATGGGAAGCAGTCCCGCACGAAGAGCTTCATATTGTGGTATGGTGAATACTTTGGGCTGTTCCATCTGTAGGATCTGTCCGTTCATTTTGCATTTTCCGTAGAAAACAAACGTACTACCGACCCGCAGGGTCTTTGCCAGATACACCGAACGAAACCACACGAAATGCACCGCTTCACCGCCGCATACCCCGTCACAGGTAACGATATCCATTTTCCTTGTGCGCTTTACAAGCGGCTGTTTTACAATCCTTGCCAAGATCGCAACGGTCCCTTCCTCTCTCGGGAGGTTTTCACGGACTTCGGGATATTGCAGGTAGGTGCGCGGAAAATAAAGGAGCATATCCTCAAAAGAATATACTCCCAGTTTTTGAAAAAGATGATACGTCTTCTCGCCGATTCCTTTGATTTCCAGAAGAGAAGCGTCTTTATTCATATCTTTCTCCGATCCGTTTATTCCACCGATACAATATAGTAATACACCGGCTGTCCGCCGTAATGCAACTCGATCTCACAATCCGGATAACGGATCTCGATCTCATCCGCTATGGCCTTGGCCTCTTCCTCCGGGGTCTCCTCACCGTAGTAGATACTGATGATCTCGGGATCGTTCTCCGCCATCTTGGCGATCATGGTTACAACGACATCCTGCTTGATATCGCCCACGGCAAGCAGTCCCTGATCTCCGATGGCCATGATCTGCCCGTCTTTGATCTCGGTACCCTCAATGGTCGTATCTCTGACCGCATACGTCACCTGACCGGTCTTCACAGCCCCCAGATCATCCTTCATATGCGCGGTATTTTCCTCTACGCCGATGTCTTCGTTGAAATTGATCAGCGCATTGATACCCTGCGGAATATTGGCGGTAGGGATCACCACCAGATGTTTGTCCTCACAAAGGGCAGCCGCCTGCTCCGATGCCAGGATAATGTTCTTATTGTTAGGGAGGACGAAAATATTTCGGGCCGGAACCTTCTGTACGGCATTCAAGATATCCTCCGTACTGGGGTTCATCGTCTGTCCGCCGGTGATCACCTCATCCGTGCCAAGCTCCTTAAAGATGGCAGCCAGACCTTCTCCGGCGCATACGCTGACAAAGCCGTACTCCTTCCACTGTGAAGGATCGCTTGCGACCGCTTCTTCCTGCGCCTTAGTATCACCCTCTGCGGCAGATCCGTCATCTTCCGCTTTGTTTACAGCGGAAACATCCTTCAGATTGGACACCTCGACATTGTACATAACACCGTAGGAAACCGCTTCCTCAAGCACGCTTCCCGGATGATCGGTACTCACCGAGATATTGCCTTCCTGCTTGCGGAAAGTAAAATCCTCCACCTTGCCGTACTCCTCTAGCTTCCCACGAAATGCATTTAATTTACGTTCGGGAAAATCCTCGTTCAATGCCAGGGTCATCTGCACATGGTATGCAAAAACAGGCGCAGCCATTTTTTGCGCTTCCTCTTCCTTTAAGGCATCATAATCAATCTCTTTGCCAAGAGCCGCATCATACGCACCCTTTAAGAAATCCAAAAGACCGGTACCGCCGGAATCCACAACGCCGGCTTCCTTTAATACGGGAAGAAGCTCCGGCGTCCTCTCTAAGGAAACTTCCGCTTCTTTTAAAACGATCTCACCGAAGACAACCAGATCGTCCACTTCGCCCGCTATCTCTTTGGCCTTCTCCGCCGTGCATCTGGCAACGGTCAGAATGGTGCCCTCCTTCGGCTTCATAACCGCCTTATATGCCGTCTCTACGGCGCGTTCAAAAGCAACGCACATAAGCGGCACGTCGATTGCATCCTGATCCTGCACTGCCTTGGTAAAACCACGCAAAAGCTGGGAAAGGATAACACCGGAATTGCCCCTGGCACCGCGCAGGGATCCGGAAGAGATCGCCTTACACAGCGGCTTCATGGAGACATCCGCAAGACCGTTTACTTCATTGACCGCAGACTGGATGGTCATGGTCATATTCGTACCGGTATCCCCGTCGGGCACGGGAAATACGTTTAATTCATTGATGTATTCCTTATGTATCTCTAAATTCTTCGCTCCGGCAATAAACATCTTTTGAAGCAATGCCGCATCGATGGTCTTTAATTCCACAATCCTATCCTCCGTCTTCAGTCAATCACCCGTACGCTCTCCACGTAAACATTGATCTTGGAAAGCGTAAGTCCGGTGAACTCCTCAACTTTATATTTTACGGTGTCCACAAGATTATCCGTAACGGTCTGGATGTTCACACCGTATGCAATGATCACATGAAAATCAATGGAAATCGTGTCATCTTCCATCCTCACATTGATCCCGCGCGTGATCTTTTCTTTTTTTAATAATTTAACGATACCGTCCTTCATGCTGATGGCGCCGAGTCCCACGATGCCAAAGCACTCTACGGCAACGCTGCCCGCATAGGTGGCAACCACCTCCGAGCTGATGGCAATCTTACCATTACCGGTATTCATGATCGTCTTCATATGCACAACCTCCGTTTATAAATAGAAATCTCAATCAGGTCTCAGGTTCATGATCGCATAATAATGAATTATAACCTTTTTTAACAAAAAAGAAAACCCATAAAAGATGTAAG
>CAJOPA010000085.1 GCA_905236235.1 uncultured Eubacterium sp.
GCTTCGTCTGCATCGGTGGATGAGGAGCTTGCAAGAATCAAAGCATCCATGGGCGTAGAATAGGAAGATGAAACAACTCGAATTACAGGAGTTTATCAATTTATCGGATGAGATCTGCAAGGCGCTTTCCGACGCAAATGTCGGAAACGCCTCTGCAGAGCATATGACACTAAAGGAGCGGCTACATTATGAGCTGCTTCTTTTTGCGGGTTTTCTTGCCAATTCCGATCAGAATATCGAAGAAAAAGAAAAGGAGATCATCCGCAGATATTTAAAACTGACCGATGACGGAAAGGAGCTTTTTGATAAAGAAAAGCTCACGGCGGCGGAGGCTCTTTTTGGGCACGAAGTGCCGTCGGTACTCAAATATGCCGTGCTGGCGGATGCGGGGGACAAGATCCCCAACGATCCGTACCACCGGCAAAAAGCCATGGTCATCTATGACACCTTCAAGCTTTTCGGACAGCATATCATGGCGGTACAGACCCGGGAGGTCTCCGAGAAGACGATTTCCGGCTATACCGCGGCGATGCAGGTGATGGAGAAATTTATCAAGGATCTTGCGGTATGGTATGCCGGCAGTCAGAAGCTGTATCACCCTGTGGAGCCCACGATCGAGGATACGGAGACGCCGGAGGAAAAGGAAAAGAGATTAGAGGAACTTTTGGAAGACCTTAATGCGTTGGTGGGACTTGAGGAAGTAAAGCACCAGGTGCATACCATGGTCAATCTTGTGCGCGTGCAAAAAATGCGCGAGGACATGAAGATGAAGACCACGGATATCTCCAAGCATATGGTTTTCCTCGGCAATCCGGGTACGGGTAAGACCACCGTGGCGCGCAAGCTTGCGGAGATCTATAAGTATATGGGCGTGCTGCAAAAGGGCCAGCTCGTGGAGGTAGACCGCTCCGGACTGGTGCGGGGGTATGTGGGCCAGACGGCCACCCGCGTGCAGGAAGTGGTCGCGGAAGCCATGGGTGGCGTCCTCTTTGTGGATGAAGCGTATGCCCTGACTGTCGGTAAAGGCGAAGGGGACTTTGGACAGGAAGCGGTGGATACGCTGCTGAAGGCCATGGAGGATCACAGGGACGAGCTCATCGTCATCGTGGCAGGCTATACGGATCTGATGGAGGAATTCCTCTCATCCAACCCGGGGCTCAAATCGCGTTTCAGTAACTATATCCATTTTGCGGATTACAGCGCCGAAGAGCTTTTGGCGATCCTGGAGATGAACCTAAGATCCAGAGAGTATCATATGACGGACGCTGCGCGGGAAGCGGCGTTTGCCATGATCAAAGATCGCGTGGAGCACAAGCCCGAGAATTTTGCCAATGCCCGGGATGTGCGCAATTTTATGGAACATGCCATCGCCAACCAGGCGGGGCGGATCGTTGCCATGGAGACGGTGGCGGATCGGGAAACGTTGGCTACCATAGAGAAGGAAGATTTGGAACCGTTTTCGTAAGAATGTGGTATGATAGAGAGGGTTGTAACTCCTTCGGAGAAAACACCTCAAGGGACTGCGTCAAGGAGACAGGCGCAAGGAAAGGAGAGAATCATGGGACTTGTAACAACAACGGAAATGTTTAAGAAGGCTTATGACGGGGGATATGCGATCGGTGCGTTTAATGTGAACAACATGGAGATCGTGCAGGGTATCGCAGATGCGGCCATTGAGCTCAATTCTCCCATTATTTTGCAGGTATCCGCGGGTGCGCGCAAGTATGCAAAGCACAACTACCTGATGAAACTCGTGGAGGCAGTGATGGCGGAGGCACCGGATCTCCCGGTAGCACTGCATCTGGATCACGGTGCGGATTTTGAGATCTGCAAGAGCTGTATCGACGGCGGATTTACCTCGGTCATGATCGATGCATCCTCGAAGCCTTTCGCCGAAAATATTGAGATCACGCGCAAGGTTGTGGAATATGCGCATGAGAAAGGCGTTGTGGTAGAGGCTGAGCTGGGTACATTGGCCGGCATTGAGGATGAGGTTAAGGTGGAAGCCGGACAGGCAAGCTACACCCGCCCGGAAGAGGTAGAGGAATTTGTCGACAAGACCGGATGCGATTCCCTGGCCATTGCCATCGGTACCAGCCACGGCGCATACAAATTCAAACCCGGTACGAATCCGCAGCTTCGTTTCGACGTACTGCATGAAGTGGAAAAGAAGCTCCCGGGATTCCCGATCGTATTGCACGGTGCATCTTCCGTACCGCAGGAGTTTGTAAAGATCATCAATGAAAACGGCGGCGCTTTAAAGGATGCCATCGGCGTTCCGGAGGATCAGCTTCGTGAAGCAGCCAGAAGCGCGGTTTGCAAGATTAATATTGATTCCGATCTTCGTCTCGGCATGACGGCGGGTATCCGTCAGGTCATGGCGGCAAGCCCGGAAGTCTTTGATCCGAGGGAGTATTTAAAGGTGGGTCGCGCGAACGTAAAGAGCATCGTGGCACACAAGATCACGGATGTGCTCGGTTCTGCCGGAAAGGCATAAATAAGCGTTATATCGATCTTTTTCATCGGAGGGTACCTTTCGGGGAACCCTCCGATTTTTTTGTAAAAATTTTTTGCCGTAAAGAACAAAATTTTTCTTCTCTCCGGCAGGTAAATGTGATATAATACCCCGGATAATATTAAGAGGATGAACGTAAAGGAGGAGAAAAATGCCGAAAAGGACAGATATCCATAAGGTATTGATCATTGGATCGGGCCCTATCGTCATCGGGCAGGCGTGTGAATTTGACTATTCCGGAACGCAGGCATGCAAGGCCTTACGGAAGTTGGGATATGAGATCGTACTTGTCAATTCCAATCCCGCCACCATCATGACCGATCCGGAGACAGCGGACGTTACGTATATTGAACCATTGAATGTAGACCGACTTGAGAAGATCATCGCAAAGGAGCGACCGGACGCATTGCTTCCGAACCTTGGCGGACAGTCCGGTCTTAATTTATGCGCGGAATTAAATAAAGCCGGCGTACTTGATAAATACAATGTGCAGGTCATCGGCGTGCAGGTGGATGCCATCGAGCGTGGTGAAGACCGGATCGAATTTAAAAAGACCATGGAGGAACTGGGGATCGAGATGGCCCGTTCCGAGGTGGCTTATACGGTAGATGAGGCACTGGCCATTGCGGAGAAGCTGGGATATCCCGTGGTACTCCGTCCGGCTTATACCATGGGTGGTGCCGGCGGTGGCCTTGTGTACAATAAAGAAGAATTAAAGACGATCTGCGCCCGCGGGCTGCAGGCTTCCCTGGTGGGACAGGTTCTGGTAGAGGAATCCATCCTGGGATGGGAAGAGCTCGAGCTTGAGGTGGTACGTGATTGTGAAGGCAATATGATCACGGTCTGCTTCATCGAAAATATCGATCCTTTGGGCGTGCATACGGGTGATTCCTTCTGCGCGGCACCGATGCTGACCATTTCCGAGGAAGTACAGAAAAGACTGCAGGAGCAGGCGTACAGGATCGTTGACCGCGTGCAGGTCATCGGTGGTACCAACGTACAGTTTGCGCATGATCCGATCAGTGACAGGATCATCGTTATCGAGATCAACCCCCGTACCTCCCGGTCTTCGGCACTGGCATCGAAGGCGACGGGTTTCCCCATCGCACTGGTTTCCGCCATGCTCGCAACGGGTCTTACCTTAAAGGACATCCCTTGCGGCAAGTACGGGACGCTCGATCGGTATGTTCCGGACGGAGATTACGTTGTGATCAAGTTTGCCCGCTGGGCATTTGAAAAATTCAAGGGCGTGGAAGACAAGCTCGGAACGCAGATGCGCGCCGTGGGCGAAGTCATGAGCATCGGCAAGAATTTCAAGGAAGCGTTCCAGAAGGCGATCCGCAGTCTGGAAAACGGACGTTACGGTTTGGGCCATGCCAAGGATTTTGACAGTCTAAGCGCAGAGGAGCTTGTAAAGCGCCTGATAACACCGTCGAGCGAGCGGTATTTCCTGATGTACGAAGCGTTGCGCAAGGGCGTAGACATCGAGAAGCTTTTTGAGATCACCAAGGTGAAGAGAGAGTTCCTTACGGCCATGAAGGAACTTGTGGAAGAAGAGGAGGCGCTACTGGCGTACAAGGGAAGTCTTCCTTCGGATGAGGCGCTTATCGCCGCCAAGAAGGATGGTTTCTCCGATAAATATTTAAGCCAGATCTTAGAAATCTCCGAGGACAGCATTCGTGAAAAACGGATCGCGCTTGGACTCGAGGAGAGATGGGAAGGCGTGCATGTCAGCGGTACCGAGGACAGTGCGTACTACTTCTCCACCTATAACGGAGAGGATAAGAACCCCATCAAGAGCGATAAGCCCAAGGTAATGATCCTTGGCGGAGGCCCCAACCGTATCGGTCAGGGTATCGAGTTTGATTACTGCTGCGTCCATGCTTCCATGGCGTTAAAGAAGCTGGGCTTTGAAACGATCATCGTTAACTGCAATCCGGAGACGGTGTCTACGGATTATGACACTTCGGACAAATTGTATTTTGAGCCGCTGACGCTGGAGGACGTGCTCAGTATTTACAAAAAAGAGCAGCCCGTGGGTGTGATCGCACAGTTTGGCGGACAGACACCGCTTAATCTTGCGGCGGATCTTAAGAAAAACGGCGTAAAGATCCTGGGAACGTCTCCGGAAGTGATTGACCTGGCGGAGGACAGGGATCTGTTCAGAGCTATGATGGACAAGCTCGGGATCCCCATGCCGGAAGCCGGAATGGCTGTCAATGCAGAGGAGGCCATCGCTATCGCCGGCAAGATCGGATATCCCGTTATGGTGCGTCCGTCCTATGTCCTGGGCGGCCGTGGTATGGAAGTCGTTTATGATGATGATTCCATGCGTGAATATATGGCGGCAGCGGTCGGCGTAACGCCGGATCGCCCGATCCTGATCGACAGATTTTTAAATCATGCGCTGGAGTGTGAGGCGGATGCCATTTCGGATGGCACCCACGCTTTTGTACCGGCGGTGATGGAGCATATCGAACTTGCCGGTGTACACTCCGGAGATTCGGCCTGCATCGTTCCTTCGGCGCATATTTCCGAGGAAAACGTCAAGACCATCAAGGAATACACCAAGAAGATCGCCGAGGAAATGCATGTCGTGGGTCTGATGAACATGCAGTATGCCATCGAGAACGGGCGGGTCTTTGTCCTGGAGGCAAACCCCAGAGCTTCCCGTACGGTGCCTTTGGTATCGAAGGTCTGCAACATTCGCATGGTGCCGCTTGCCACGGACATCATCACCGCGGAGCTGACCGGAAGACCGTCACCCATCGTGGACATGCAGGAGAAAGTGATTCCCAATTACGGCGTGAAGGAAGCGGCGTTCCCCTTCAATATGTTCCCGGAGGTGGATCCGATCCTCGGACCGGAAATGCGTTCCACCGGTGAGGTGTTGGGACTGTCTTCCTCCTACGGTGAAGCTTTCTATAAGGCGCAGGAGGGCGTGGGTTCCAAGCTTCCGCTTTCCGGTACCGTGCTTTTGTCCGTCAACAAGAAGGATAAGGACGAGATCGTACAGATCGCCAAGATCTTTGAGGAGGACGGATTCAGGATCCTTGCCACCGAGGGTACCCATCAGGCGATCACCGCAGCCGGCGTTAAGGCGGAGCGTGTGAATAAGATTTATGAGGGACGCCCCAATATCAACGACATGATCACCAACGGGGAGATTCAGCTGATCATCAACTCACCCAGCGGAAAATCTTCCGTGCATGACGACAGCTATCTCCGCAAAGCGGCGATCAAGGCGAAGATCCCCTATGTAACGACGGTCGCGGCCGGACGCGCTTCCGCGGAAGGCATACATTTTGTAAAGGCCAACGGAGACACCGCCGTGAAATCCCTGCAGGAATACCATAAGGAGATCCACTAGGGTATCGTAGGGATCAAAAGGGACGGATCGCGTTCAAAAAACACAGAGAAAAAAGTCCGATAATTGTCGGAAATCTGACCTTGTCAAACGACACTGCATCTTTTAAAGTGAGAAAAGGTGCAGTGTTTTTTTTCTGCACATGTAAACATCAGACAGGGGGATAAAATCATGAAAAAAAGAACAGCTGTGTTGATGACATGGGTGCTTACCGCAGCATTCGTGTTTTCCACGAGCATGCCCACCTTTGCGGCAGCGACCGGAAGCGGTGACGCGGCAGGTGCGGAGTTTGCCATGACGCAGAGCGGAGGCGGACCGGGTGGTCCGGGCGGCGGTGCTCCCATGGGAGACGGCGTTCCTTCCGAGGCGGCGATCTATTTTACGGACGGCGCAGAGGATGTCGGATGCGAGTATATCGCAGAGGCCTATGCGGACTACGTGACGGTGGCCGACGGTGTGATCACCATCAAGGATCTGGATATGAAGGACGGCGACTATACCTTTAACGGCATCATTGCCACCGGAGAGCAGACCGTGATCCGTTTGGAAAATTGTACCATCTATCTGTCCGTAGACAGCCCGGCGGCTTCTTCGGATACCGGCGGCAGCGCCACGGGTATCGGCGGCGGCGGTATCATGTACATTTCCAATTGTACGTTCACCGTAGACGGCGCAGCCCGCTACGTTACCAGTGCCTATGACAATTCCACGCTGGTAGTCAATGACTCTACCATCGAGTCGACCGGCAACAATGAGAATACTTCGGAGATCTCCGCACCCCGTTCCAACGGAGCGCTTTTGATCAGCGGCAATGCCCGCGCAAACTTCTCCATCGGCGCAACGCAGACGTATTACTACAATTCTTCCTGCATCGCTGAGGGCTGGGCAGCACTCTCCACGGATTCCGCAACCGGCACGGGACTGGATCTTTATGCTTATAATACCAAAGGTATCGCCAGAAACGGCGGATACGGCACCTATGCGGACACCAACTGCCGTGTATGGCTGTACGGTTCCGATCTGGAAGCAGCCGAGATCGGCGTGATCATTTCCAAGACGGGTCAGCTGGTGGCAGATTCCGGTGAGAATACGCCGGCAGAGGTTTTGCAGTATAACGAAGGCGATACCACGACCGCAGCCAGCCGGATCGCCGGCGGACGCAATGCCGTGATGATGCATGCTCCCGATATGATGGGCAGCGGTAAGGGTGCGGCTTCCACAGCCGTTCTTACGGTAAGCAATTCCGAGATCGTGACGACCAAGGACCTGGTTTCCACCGAAGATTACTATGCAACCTACGGGGATGCCATCGGTGCGTATGTGGATTATGTCAGTGGTGCGGACCTTCTTGTCAGAAGTACCAGCGCGACCATTACGCTTGAGAATGACACCATGGAGACCTACTCCGGTGTGCTTTTGATGACGGTTTTAAATGCCGACAGCATGGGTAACTTCCTTGCGGAAGGAGACGGCGCCGAGGTGGATCCCATCGCGCTTTCCATGAAGGACATGGAGGTTGAAGGCGACATCTTACATATGGATTATCAAAGACGTATGACGGTGGATCTGACGGATACCACCCTGACCGGTGATGTGATCTCCGGTACGTTTGAAGAGTGGACGAACCTCTGGGCAGAGTACGGCGAGGATGCCTCCAACTGGCAGCCGGACGAGAGCTGGGAGACGGACTACGGTGTAGCCCTGACTTTAAACGGATCTTCCGTATGGAAGGTGGAAGGAACCTCCACGCTTTCCTCTCTGACGGTCAATGACAGCGCTTCCATCGAGGGTACCGTATCCATCGACGGTGAGACCGTGACGGTAGAGACCAGCAAGACCTACACCGGCAATATCGTAGTGACCGGCGAGAATGTGACCATTGCAACGAGCAGTTCCGCAACCAAGGTTCCGACGTTTTTCATCGTGGGTGGTGTGATCATTCTGATTGCGATCATTGCGGCAGTGATCATCGTGAAGAAAAAGAAATAATCCGTACGGATAGAAAAAAAGATAGACTTTCTTCGCCCCGACAGGGATAATAGAAGGGAATATTCTATTGCATGATGGGGGAGAAAATGATATCGATCACAAATAAGACAATGGAACTGAAGGATTGCAGGGATGCCTGGTTTTATGACAGTGCATTTGACTGCTGGTGCCTGGAGGATATTCTTTATACACCCAAGGCAACCGTGCCAAAGTTTCAACGATTAAGTATCTATGCACCGGCTCCTTATCGCGAGGAGTCCGGTGCTTTGTGTTATGAAAAAAACTGCGGAGGGTATACGGCAAAGACCGCACCGATCATTTTTGCGGGGAATGCTGCGGGGTATCTGCAGATGCCGCATATGTGGCCCGCGGGGCCGCGTTCGGCGATCCCGGGGTATCTGGCTGCGGGTTTTGTGGTGGTAACAGCGGGTAATCGCGGCCGCGACAGCAAGGATGCCAAGGGGAATTACGTGGGACGTTGTCCGGCCAATCTGGTGGATTACAAGACGGCGATCCGTTTCATCCGTCACAACAGGGACGAGATCCCGGGAGATATGGACAGGATCATCGTCAGCGGATGGAGTGCAGGCGGCGCCATGTCGTCTTTGGTGTCTGTCAGCGGAGATCTTCCGGTCTATGATCCGTATCTTCGTGAAAACGGCGCCTTCATGGACGAGAGCGATGCGGTCTATGCCGCGCAGATCTATTGCCCGATCATCGATTTGGAGCATGCTTCCGCAAGCTATGAGTGGTTCTTTGCGGCGGATAAAGAAAACGAGGCTTCTCCCGCGGGTCCGGCAGGCAAAATGGGATCGGCGGAGGAGGCATTAAGTCGCGCCATGGCTTCGCGCTATATAGATTATTTCAATGATCTTGGATTAAAGCATCCCCAAACGGGGGAACTTCTTGCAATCGGTAAGGACGGTCGCAGCGGCAGCGGCTATGATTATCTTTTGGAGCTTTTATCCGATGCGGTGACGGACTATCTGCACAGGCTTGCAGAAGGGATCCCGGGGAAGGATTACAGTGCGGAGGATTATCTGGCCGGTCGGTATACCTATGAGAAAATGGCGCCCATGGGCCCGGGTGGCCCGGGAGGCCCCGGCGGTCCGAATGGCCCCGAAGGTCCGGGAGGTCCGCAGGCAGATCTGCTGCAGGGATTTGCCGGACAGGGTGTGGCACTTCCTGTGGATCCCGGACAGAGCGGCGATGAGCCGCCGACACTGGGCGATATGATGTCCCGTCCGCCAAAGGGAGAGGAGCCTTTTGTGATGGAGCCGCCCATGATCACGGTGCAGGGTGAGGATAAACGGGATTGGATCACCTGGGACGGAGACCGCGCAAAGATATCCTCTCTGGATGACTATGTTTTGCATCAGAGGCGGAGAATGAAGCCCTGTACGGCGTTTGACGGTTGTGGGATCAAACCGACGGGTGAGAATGAAGTCTTTGGAGACAGCCGGGCGTTTGCCGTGCATTTTGACGAGATGCTGCTTGCGTGCGCAAAGGAACTTGCAGATGAATACCCGGAGAAATTTGCGCCGCTTATGGAGAGCCTTGCGTTTGCTTCGTCGGAAGAAGTTCAAAAACGCGTGGCGATGTATAACCCTGTCGGGATGGTGGCAAAGAAAGAAAACGGACAGATGGCAGAGCATTTTCGGATCCGCGTGGGAGGAAACGACGCGGATGCTCCGCTGACGTCATCCATGACGCTTGCCTGTCTTTTGGCGCAGGCCGGCAGGGACGTGGACTATGCCATTGTATGGGAAGAGCCGCACGGAGAGGCGGATGTTCCCGGAGAGTTTGCAAAGTGGGTCAGGTCCATTACTTCTTAGCATGAAACTTTCGTTTGCAGACATAGAGGTCTTGATCCGCTTCGTAAATATAATCCTGCAAGGGACGCGACGGATCCGTGCATAGGGTGTGGCCTATGCAAAGAGAGAGCGTATAAGGGCAGTCGGCTTTTTTGCAGGCATCGGAAAGCATTTGGTTGATGCTTTTTATCAGTTCCTGCGGGGTATCGGAGCTTGTGTCTTTGGTACTGTGGGACAGCAGGAACTCATCTCCGCCGAAACGCGCGGCGAACCCTTCGTAGCGATCAATGACGGTTTTGAGTGTTTTCGCCACCAACAGGAGAGCTTTATCGCCCTCGGCGTGGCCGTAGCGGTCGTTGATCTGCTTAAAGCGGTTGATATCGCACATATACAAAATCAGGGGCTTTTCTTCGGAGAGGTTCTCAATGAGCCCTCCGATATATTCATTGGCTTTGCGGCGGTTGTTCATCCCCGTGAGCGCATCCGTATGGACCACGTCTTCCTGCATGTTGATAAAAAGGATGACGATCGTGATAAGGATCACGGGCGGAAGGATGCTGACCGAACGAAACAGGGTGTTGACCAGGATCGCCGCGATCAGAAGCAACACCGCACCAAGGCTTGTGAGCGCCTGCTGACGGCGGTTATAGGAATTTTTTTTGGCCAAGCGATGGAGTAACAGCGCGATGATGGCGAGATAGTAAAAAAGGCTTCCGATGGTCAGCACGGAGTAGGCGGGACCATAGACAACAGCATTGTTTTCATCAAGGGAAAAGACCATGCCGTTTGTAAACGACAGGATCAGGCAGACCATCATGACGGTAAGGGGCGTGATGCTGATTGTGACATAGCATCGCGGACTAAACGGAAGCGGCTTTAGGAAGCGCATCATGATAAAGTGATAGAGAGCCACCCCGTTGAATATGACCGTAAGCAGTGAAAAAAAGCAGATCGCATAGCAAATAAGGCGCGGCGGGAAGATCACGCCGTTTAATTGCAACATACAGGAAAGATTGACCGCCAGATACGCCATGTAAAGCAGTATAAGATATTGAAAAGAATTGCGCTCGGACTTGGTTGCCATATCCGGCGTCAATTTAAACAGCAGAAAGACAGCGGTAATAAAAAATACCACATAGTACACAATAAGAAGATTCCATACTTCTACGTGCATGACTGCAAAATCCTTTCCGTTTTTTTAGATCATCCCGCCGCTATGATGAAGTCAGTAGTGGGTAGTTCCTATTCAGACAGGATTTTTTTTGCGGCATGTTCGCCTGCGATCCTACCGGAGTTGACGGCAAAGCCAAATCCGTGACCGCTCATTTCCACATTGTAAACATCTGCATCGGCACCGCCGAAATCCACACCGGCCACATAGAGATTCCCCAAAGGAAGATGCGCGGCATTTAATGCTTCAAAGGAAGCATTGACGCGGATACCGCCATGTGTAATAAGCATATCACATCCGGCCGCGATTGTATAGTAAGGACCTTTGTCAAGAGCAAGAAGATACCGTGCCGGTTTGGCAAACAGGCCGTCTCGTCTGCTTGCGCAGGCAGCGTTGTATTCGGATAGACTCTCACAAAGCACTTTCTTATCGCAACCGATAAAGGAAGCCAGGCCTTCGATGGTATCGCTTTTTGCCAGCGTGCCGTCCTTGGCGGCATCGATCAAAGTCTGCGGGAGCATCTCTTCGGCATTTTCCGGGATGTGGATCTCTTCCACGCGGTCCCGCCCGTCGGCGAGCGTTTTCTTGATCAGGTCTTCATTAAAGATCACCCACATCTTACTGCCGGGCTGTCGCATGCAGGCATTGGCGGACATGGCAAAATGATACACGATCTCTTCGCCCGCAAAACGCTGTCCGAAGCTGTTGACCCAGACATTGTAAGGCTTGCCTAAAAGGAGATTAAGAGGTGCGTGGCCGGCGATCTTGGGCGCGGCGATCTCCATGGTAAAATGCCCTTCGATATCCGCGCCGGCTTCCATGGCCATGCGGACACCGTCTCCCGGATGGCGCATACCGCCGCCGGCCGGGACCTCCTCGGATTTAAAGCCGGGATAGAAGCGGGAGATCAGCTCTTTGTTGCCGGCAAAACCGCCGCAGCAGACGATCACTTTTTTGGCATGGATGGTCACGGACAGATCCTCTTCGGTGCCGCTTGCGGGATCGGAGGGATTTTTTTGCGTGCACACGGCGCCGCAAACCTTGCCGTCATCTCCGGTCAGCAGATGCATCGCGCGGGTGGAGGTGAGGAACGTAACCTTGCGTTCTTCACAATAACGACGGAGCGCACGGATGACCACACGTCCCGTATTTTCCTTGGGATCCGTGATATGAAAGACCTCGGGGCTCTGGTTTGGCAGGTGGTGGATCACCTCCGTAAATTCCACGCCCATGTCCGTAAGCCAGGAGATGGTGTCTCCGCTCTTTTCGATGAGTGCGCGCACGATCCGCCCGTCCAATTTGTAATGGGCGTCCTTCATGCAGGCGGAAAAGATGGCGTCCTTATCGACAAAGATCAGATTTTTGCGCTGCAGGACGCTGTCCGCAGCAAAGATGCCCCGGGGGAAAAGGCCGTTGCCGCCTACCTGGGCGTTGGCTTCGCATACGGTGACGTCGATGCCCCGTGCGCAAGCTGCCGCAGCAGCGGACAGGCCGGCTGCGCCGCCGCCGAGGATGAGCAGATCGGTTGAAAGTTCTTTCATAAGAGTACCTCCTGTTGTGAAAAATGTTGTATCACCGATAAAATCGCAGGATGTGGGGGTTACGACAGATCGGTCAAAAAATCATGTTCCCGGACGGAAAATGTCGGATCCTTGGAAAGCGGGTTTAAGAATGCAATTTGCGAAACTGTCCCGGCGGCAGTCCGTAGGTGCTTTTAAACGTACGGTGGAAGGTTTCCATGGAACCGAAGCCGCAAAGATCGCAGATCTCCTGCAGGCTTTTGTCGGAATCTTTCAGAAGCGCAAGGGATTCTTCCAGGCGTTTTTCACGGATGTATTTGGCCGGTGTGGTATCCAGATTTTTCTTAAAAACATGGATCAGCGTAGGTGTTGTAAGCCCCAAAGCCTCCGCGATATCGCGTACGGAGAGCATGGGATTGCCGAGATGTTCGTCGATATAGTGTAAAGCGTCCTGGTATTTGCCGGTGGCAATGGATTGGTACTTGTTATGGGATACGTCGACCATATGGTCCGTAAAATGGTGCATCCATTCTGCGAGACTTGCCCAATGGGAGGAGTTCATCACGGAACCGATCATTTCCGCACGAAAGACGGCATCGTTAAAGCGAATGCCGCGCAGTTTCAACTGCTTGCACAGGGATTCAAAGAAGGAACCGTATTGGATCTTTAACTCGTCCGTGGACATAAACGGCAGGTTGATAAAGTCGGAAAGGAGCTCTTCTACGCTGTCGTGGACATTTTCTTCATTGATGATGAGATTGACCAGCGTTACGGCGTGGGAATTAAAATCAATCCCGACCGGAGGTGCGTCCGTAGCGCGGGGGTGCTTGATGATATAGACGGGATCTTCCGGAAACCGGTGCAGGAACTGATGCAGGGTGACTAAGGACAGCATCTTATGGTAGATGGAAGAAAGCAGCGAGATATCGTCAAAAACCTCGCTGATATAGGTCTGCACATGCATATCATAGGCGTTTTTGCAATGGATGGACACATCGGTGCAATGCTCGGAGATGATCCCCAAAAGACCCGCCTTTTGCGCAGCAAGGATCCCGTAATGAAACAGGATGAGAACGACGAGTCTGCCGTCAAGCTCGCAGGGGTAGAGGGTGAAATGCCCGCCCATGATCTGTTCGACCTCCTGCTGGATGATGGTATAGGTGTAGGACCGTGAAAAAACGTCCATGCCCTCGTTCTGCTCCTCGGTGATATTGCTCGTCTCGGTAAAAAGAAGGAGGATGTAATCCCCCGTGCCGAGGAACATGTTGTTGACGGAAAAGTACAGCAAAGTACTCTTGTCGATCTCCGCGGAGCAATGGCACAGCATGCCCATATTGCGCCGCTGGATCAGCCGTCTGTAAAGTTCTTCCCGCGGAGCATTGCGAAAACGCTCCTCCAGTTCGACGCATCGCTCCCGTCCGTTTTGATTCATAGGATCTACTCCTTTCAACAAATAAAATTATATGTCAAAAATTCAAAAAAATCAAGAAGCGTTCAGCGTGAAAAAGCAACAAATATTTGACAATACTGTAAATTGAAAATAACTCCCGCGGGACATATAATTTTTATAAGAAACCAGATTTTTTATGGAAAGGGGAATCTTAGCAATGGCAATTTATCAGCAGTTTCAGCCGGGAGAGTATCTTCCGTTTGAAAAAGAACTTGTAC
>CAJOPA010000086.1 GCA_905236235.1 uncultured Eubacterium sp.
CTGATGTGCGATTCCACCAATGCGGAGCGCCCCGGATTTACCATGTCGGAGCGTACCGTCGGCAGAACCTTTGATAATATTTTCAGTGAGCATACAAAGCAAAGGATCATCATTGCTACCTTTGCCTCCAATGTGGATCGTGTACAGCAGATCATCGATCATGCCTACAAATACGGCCGCAAGGTTGTCGTGGAAGGTCGGAGTATGGTCAATATCATTTCCATCGCTTCCGAGCTCGGCTATCTGCATGTGCCGGAGAATACGCTGATCGAGACGGAGCAGCTCAAAAACTACCCCGACGAAAAGACGGTGCTCATCACCACCGGCAGTCAGGGAGAGAGTATGGCGGCGTTGTCGAGGATCGCCACCAACCTGCACAAAAAGATTTCCATCAAGCCCGGGGATCTGGTCATCTTTTCTTCCAGTCCCATTCCGGGCAATGAAAAGGCCGTGACCAAGATCATCAACGAGCTTTGCAAAAAGGGTGCGGAAGTGATCTTTGAGGATACCCACGTATCGGGACATGCCTGCCAGGAGGATATCAAATTGATCTATTCCCTGGTACGCCCGAAGTATGCCATCCCCGTGCACGGCGAATACAAGCACTTACAGGCGCAGGCCATGATCGCCAGGGAGATGGGCGTGCCCAAAGAAAACATTTTGTTACTTTCCTCCGGAGACGTTTTGGAGATCTCCGAGGAGGGTGCCGAGGTGACCGATCATGTCCAGGTCGGCAATATCTTTATCGACGGACTGGGCGTGGGCGATGTGGGCAATATCGTTCTTCGTGACCGACAGCATCTGGCCGAGGACGGCATCATCATCGTGGTCATGACGTTGGAGTCCGGCAGCGGTCGCGTGATCGCCGGACCGGATATCGTCAGCCGCGGCTTTGTGTACGTGCGCGAGTCCGTATCCCTTATGGATGAATTGCAGAGCATCCTGGATGATGTGGTGGCTCGGTGTGAAGACAAGAATATTATGGATTGGGGCAAGATCAAGACCGAGGTGAAAAACGCCGTGGGCGATTATGTATGGAAGACCACGAAGCGTCGTCCCATGATCTTACCCATCATTATGGAGGCATAGGAATTGTCGGAGAAAAGAAAGCATGAAAGTTACCGGCGGATCCACGCCGTGATCGGCATATTGCTCTTGCTTTTGCTGGCACTTTTGCTGGCTCTTTTCGGTATGCGCTGCTATCATTATGCTTATGAACTTTTTGCGGACGAGCCCTACAGTCTTACCGGCGGTGAGGAAAAGTCCTCCATCATTTATGTGGAGGACGGAGATACCGTGGCGGATATCGCGGACAGGCTCGAGGAAGCGGAGATCATTGAGAGTGCCTGGCTTTTCCGTTTGCGGATGAAGGTGGAAGGGATCGACGGGGAACTCGCCGTGGGGACGCATCGCGTCAGCTCCACCATGACCGGCGCTGAGATCGTAAAGGAGTTCTTTAAGGAAGTATCGGAAGACGAGGACGCGGAGGACACATCGGATACCTAAGTTTTGGAGGAATGGCAAGGATCATGATCGAGGAGAAACGATACACGGATTATCTGGATTCCTTACGGCCGGATTTGACAGGCGATCTTTTGCGGGTAGAAAAGCAGGCGCTCGCCAACGGGATTCCCATCATTCGGCCCTCCACCCGGGATATCCTGGCGACACTGCTTGCCCTTGCCAAGCCCGAAAGCATTCTTGAGGTCGGCACGGCTACGGGGTTTTCCGCGATCTTTATGGCTACGGAGCACCCTGCGGGGGGCCCGATCGTTACCATTGAAAACTACGAGAAACGGATCGCGATGGCACGTGAAAATATTGCGGAATGCGGCCTTGATGAGAGGATCACGCTTTTGTGCGGCGATGCGACCGAGATCCTGCCGACGTTACCAGGACCGTTTGATATGATCTTTATGGATGCGGCCAAGGGACAGTATATCCGGTTTTTGCCGGAAGTCATGCGGTTGCTTGCCCCGGGAGGTCTTCTTGTCAGTGACAATGTCATGCAGGACGGCGATGTGATCTCCTCCCGCTTTGCGGTACGCCGCAGGGATCGCACGATCCACAGCCGGATGCGGGAGTATCTGTATGCACTGACCCATACGCCGGAGCTTGTGACCACGGTTTTGCCGGTGGGAGACGGCGTGGCTGTCAGCGTGAAAAAGACGGCGGATGCCGCTACAGGAAGGGAAGTCTGATGAATAAACCGGAGTTATTGATCCCTGCCGGAAGCCTCGAGGTATTGCGCCTGGCCGTGATCTACGGTGCGGATGCGGTCTATATCGGCGGCGAGGCCTTTGGCCTTCGCGCAGGCAAGAAAAATTTTTCCGAAGAAGATATGAAGGCGGGCATTGCCTTTGCCCATGCGCATGGCGTGAAAGTCTACATCACCGCCAATATTTTTGCGCATAATGCGGATATGGAGGACGCGGAGTCCTATTTTCTTTTTTTAAAAGAGGCAAAGCCGGATGCGGTGATCATCTCCGATCCGGGGATGTTTCGGGTATTTCGCAGGGTTTGTCCCGAGATCTCGGTCCATATCTCCACCCAGGCCAATAACACCAATTACGAGACGGCGGCATTTTGGCATGCGCTCGGTGCGACAAGGATCGTGACCGCCAGGGAGCTGAGCTTGTCGGAGCTTCGCGAGATGAAGGACAGGATGCCGGAGGGCATGGAGATGGAGACGTTCGTGCACGGTGCCATGTGCATCTCCTATTCCGGACGCTGCCTTTTGTCCAATTATTTTACCGGACGCGATGCCAATCGCGGGGAATGTACCCATCCCTGCAGATGGAATTACGCCATCGTGGAGGAGACAAGACCCGGAGAATATCTGCCGGTCTATGAAAATGAGAGAGGTACGTTTCTTTTTAACTCCGGAGACCTGTGCATGGTCGGCCATATCCCGGAGCTTATGAAGGCGGGGATCGATTCCTTTAAGGTGGAGGGGCGCATGAAGACCGCGCTTTACGTGGCGAGCATGGCAAGGACCTATCGCAGGGCCATTGATGATTACCTGAAGGATCCGGCGCTTTACAAAGAGAGGCTTCCCTGGTATGAAGCCGAGGTGCGTTCCTGTACCTACCGCAAGTTTACTACCGGATTTTTCTTTGGCAAACCGGGACCGGAAGCGCAGATCTATGAGGAGAGTACCTACGAGAAGGGTTCCGTTTATTACGGATTTATTGAGGATACGGAGGATCCGCGGGGGTATCGCCTGACCCAGCGCAACAAGTTTTGTGTGGGTGACCTTTTGGAGGTCATGCGGCCCGACGGTACGGATGCACCCGTAAAGATCCTCGGGATCGTAACCGAGAGCGGAGAGGAAGCGGAGTCCTGCCCGCATGCGGGAGAAACCATTTTCCTGCGCACGGATCGTCCGCTTGCAACTTATGATATATTACGACAGCCTACAGCAAGATCGGGGGAGGAAAAGGCATGAGTCAAAAATATGTTGCTTACATCGGATGTTATACCAGGGAGAGTATCGCGGGGATCCATGTCTGTGACGTGGACCTTGCAAACGGCCAGTTGACGCCGCGGGAGCAGATCCGTCTGGACAATCCCTCCCATATGTGTATCTCCCATAACGGAAAAGGATTGTATACGACCACGGATCTGGGGGTAGCTTATCTTAGGATCGAGCCCGACGGAGCGCTGACCTGGATGGAGACCAAATGGACCGGCGGGATCCGCGGATGCTATATCTCCATCGATGAGACGGATCGCCATATTTTTGTGGGCGGTTACTATGATGGCCGCGTGACCGTGATGGATGTCAACGAGGACGGCAGCCTCGGGGAAGTGACGGAAGGGATCTTCCACAAGGGCGTGGGCAAGACCGTGAATCGGCGCAATACCGCGCCGCATGTCAATTGCGTGATGCTAACGCCGGACCAGAAGTATCTTTTGGCCGTGGATAACGGTCTGGACTGCGTGAAGGTCTACCAGTTCCATTCCAAAAGCGGGAAGCTCTCCATGGTGGATATGATCCATCTGCCGCTTGAGAGTGCACCACGGCATCTGGTCTTTTCCAAGGACGGACGGTTCCTTTATATCATCTGCGAGATCACCAATAAGATCGAGGTCTATGCCTATAACGGCAGCGGGAAACTCCCCGAATTCGAACGGATCGAGGAGCTTGATTCCATGGGAGAGGCTTCGACCACCGAGTCTGCGGGAAGCGATATCGTTCTGTCTCCGGACGGCACGAGGCTGCTTTGCTCCCACGCCGGCGCCAATACCGTGTCTGCGTTTGCGGTAGGCAAGGACGGCAAGCTCACCTTCCTCTGCTGTGATCCCATCAGCGGGGAATACCCCAAGACCATCGCCTATCTTCCGGACGGAAAGCATTTTATTTCCTTAAACAACGACTCCGGAACGGTGACGACTTTTAAAATGGGGGCGGACGAAAAATATTTCCTTGGTTGTGCCAAAACATTGGAGATCAAGAGTCCCAACTCCGTTTGTTTTCATTTGATAGAAGAAGAGGTTTAGAACATGGCAAAAGAAGAATACGGCGCGAAAAGTATCGCCGTACTGGAAGGACTGGAGGCGGTCAGAAAACGTCCCGGTATGTACATCGGCAGCGTTTCCCGTAAGGGCTTAAACCACCTTGTCTACGAGATCGTGGACAATTCCGTGGACGAGCATCTGGCGGGGGTATGTACGGAGATTTCCGTGGTCCTTGAGCGCGACGGGTCGTGTACGGTGACGGATAACGGCCGAGGAATCCCCGTGGATATGCATGCCAAGGGCATTCCGGCGGCAAGACTGGTCTTTACGACCTTGCATGCCGGCGGTAAATTTGACGACTCCGCTTATAAGACGAGCGGTGGTCTGCACGGCGTAGGCTCCTCCGTAGTCAACGCTCTTTCTTTGTATATGGACGTGGAGATCATGCGCGACGGTCAGATCCATCACGACCGCTACGAAAAGGGTATCCCCGTGCTGGCACTCGAGCATGGCCTGCTGCCCGTGATCGGCAAGACCAAGGCGCATGGGACAAAGGTTAATTTCCTGCCGGATCCGGAGATCTTTGAACGTACGGATTTTAAGGAGGATGAGATCAAATCCCGTTTGCATGAGACGGCGTACCTCAATCCCAATCTCAAGCTGCACTTTGAAGACAGACGGCGGGAAGAGCCGGAGATCGTGGATTATTTTGAGCCGGACGGGATCATCGGATTTGTCAAAGAACTCAATCACAATGCCGATACCGTGCATGACGTGGTTTATTTTAAGGGAGAATCCGAAAATATCACCGTGGAGTGTGCGTTCCAGTACACCACGGAATTTCGCGAGAACGTTCTCGGTTTTTGTAACAACATCTACAATGCCGAGGGCGGTACGCATCTGACGGGATTTAAATCCGTCTTTACACAGGTGATCAATTCCTATGCCAGAGAGCTGGGGATCCTGAAGGATAAAGACGAGAATTTTACGGGAACCGATGTGCGAAATGGCATGACGGCCGTGATTTCTATTAAACATCCCGCGCCGCGGTTTGAGGGGCAGACCAAAACAAAGCTCGACAACGCCGACGCTTCCAAGGCGACCTCCAAGGTGACCGGGGATGAAATCGTTTTGTATTTTGACCGCAATGTGGAGATCTTAAAGAGCGTGATCGGCTGCGCCGAAAAATCCGCCAAGATCCGCAAGGCGGAGGAGAAGGCCAAGACCAATCTTTTGACCAAGCAGAAGTTTTCCTTTGACTCCAACGGCAAGCTTGCCAATTGCGAGAGTCGGGATGCGCAAAAATGCGAGATCTTTATCGTGGAGGGAGATTCTGCGGGCGGTTCCGCCAAGATGGCAAGAAACCGTGAATTCCAGGCGATCCTTCCCATCCGCGGTAAGATCTTAAATGTGGAGAAGGCCACCATGGACAAGGTACTTGCCAACGCGGAGATCAAGACCATGATCTATGCCTTTGGGTGCGGTTTTTCCGAAGGATACGGCAATGATTTTGATATCACGAAGCTGCGCTATGACAAGATCATCATCATGGCGGATGCCGACGTGGACGGTGCGCATATTTCCACGCTGCTTTTAACCCTGTTTTACCGCTTTATGCCGGAACTGATCTATGAAGGGCATGTCTATATCGCCATGCCGCCTCTGTACAAGGCACAGCCGGCAAAGGGTGAAGAGGAGTACCTTTATGATGACAAGGCGCTCAGTCAATACCGCAAGCGGCAAAAAGGCGCCTTTACCCTGCAGCGTTACAAAGGTCTGGGCGAGATGAGTGCGGAGCAGCTCTGGGAGACGACGCTCGATCCTGAGCGCAGACGCCTTCGCAAGGTGGAGATCGAGGATGCCCGCATGGCCTCCGAGGTAACGGAGATGCTCATGGGTAGCGAGGTGCCTCCGCGCCGGGCGTTTATCTATGAGCACGCGGGAGACGCAGAACTTGACGTTTAAAGATTTATGTAAACCATAACAAATATAGGAAGGTTATACTTCATGACAACTGAGGAACAGATCATTCGAACCGAGTATTCGGAGATCATGCAAAAATCTTATATCGATTACGCCATGAGCGTGATCATCTCCAGAGCGCTGCCGGATGTGCGTGATGGTTTAAAGCCCGTACAGCGACGGACACTCTATGATATGTATGAATTGGGGATCCGCTATGACAGACCCTACCGTAAATGTGCGCGTATCGTGGGCGATACGATGGGTAAATACCATCCCCACGGGGACAGCTCCATTTACGAAGCGCTGGTGGTAATGAGCCAGAGCTTTAAAAAGGGACTGCCGCTTATCGACGGGCATGGTAATTTCGGCTCCATCGAAGGGGACGGCGCCGCGGCCATGCGTTATACGGAGGCACGCTTGGAGAAGGTGACGCAGGAGGCATATCTTGCGGATCTGGACAAAAACGTGGTGGATTTCGGACCGAATTTTGACGAAACGGAAAAGGAACCCATCGTTCTTCCCGTGCGCGTGCCCAATCTTTTGATCAACGGTGCCGAAGGTATTGCCGTAGGTATGGCGACCAATATCCCGCCGCACAATTTCGGTGAGGTGATCGAGGGCATGAAGGCCTTTATGCAAAACCCGAAGATGACCACGGCGGAACTGATGGAATACATTCCGGGACCGGATTTTCCGACGGGAGGCATTGTCGGCAACAAGGATGAGCTTCGGGAGATCTATGAGACCGGGATCGGCAAGATCAAGATCCGCGGGCGTGTGGAGGTCGAAAAGGGCAAGGGCGGCAAGCAGCGTCTGGTCATCACCGAGATCCCCTATACTATGATCGGTGCCAACATCGGCAAGTTTTTGAATGACATCTACACCCTGGTGGAGGATAAAAAGACGAATGATATCGTGGATATCACCAACCAGTCCTCCAAGGAGGGGATCCGGATCGTCCTCGACCTGCGCAAGGATGCGGACATCGAGGCGCTGTGCAATCTTTTATATAAGAAGACAAGGCTTGAGGATACCTTTGGCGTCAATATGCTGGCCGTCTGCGACGGACGGCCGGAGACACTGTCTCTTCGGGATATCATGGCCCATTGCGTGGATTTTCAGTATGAGCTGGCAACGCGCAAATACAATACGCTTCTGACCAAGGAACAGGAGAAAAAGGAAGTCCAGGAGGGACTTATCCGCGCCTGCGACGTGATCGATCTCATCATTGAGATCCTTCGGGGCAGCAAAAACGTGGCGCAGGCCAAGGCCTGCCTGGTACAGGGCGTGACCGACGGGATCCGCTTTAAGTCCAAGGAATCCGAAAAACTGGCGGCAGGTCTTCATTTTACCGATCGTCAGGCGACGGCGATCCTGGACATGCGTCTGGTCAAGCTCATCGGCTTAGAGATCGAGGCTTTGGAAAAAGAGCATGCGGAGACTTTAAAAAAGATCGCGCTCTACGAAGGGCTTCTCGGAAGCAGAGCGAAGATGACAAAGGCCCTTGTCAAGGAGCTGGATGCCTTCAAGGAAGCTTATGACAGACCCCGCCGCACGGATATCGATAATGTCAAGGAAGCCGTGGTGGAAGAAAAGAAGATTGAGGAGATGGATGTGGTCTTCCTTATGGACCGCTTCGGCTATACCAAAGTCGTGGATGTTGCAACCTATGAACGCAACAAGGAAGCCGCCGATGCGGAAAACAAATCCGTGATCCGCTGCAAGAATACCGATCGGATCTGCCTGTTTACGGATATCGGACAGATGCATAGCGTTAAGGTCATGGATATCCCGCTGATGCGTTTCCGCGACAAGGGACGGCATATGGACACCATGAGTTCCTATGACAATTCCCAGGGCAACATTGTCTATGTGGAAGCCATGGGCAATCTCAAGGGCGGTCAGGTCCTCTTTGTGACCCGTACCGGCATGTCCAAACTCGTAGACGGAGACGAATTTGATGTTTCCAAACGTACTACGGCAGCCACGAAGCTTAACGACGGTGACCTCGTGCTTGCGATCGGTCAGGTCCATGCCATGACCAGCATCGTTTACCAGACGAAGAAGGGGTACTTCCTGCGGCTTCTTGCGGGCGACATCCCTGCCAAGAAAAAGATGGCCGTGGGTGTGCGCGGGATCAAGCTGGGTCCCAATGACGAAGTGGAGGCCTTGCATATCCTCGACGAGACCATCGATCCCACCATTTCCGCCAAGGGCAAGGATGTGGCATTGCACCGTCTGCATTTCGGACGGCGTGATACGAAGGGGACGAAGAAATAGGGGAAGGAGAAATTGCAATATGCATGCAACTTTTCGTTGACAACAATCACCCCTTTTGATAATATGAAATTTGCTGAAATTACAACATTTTTAAGATTTACAGGAGGAATGATCCATGGAATGGTTAATGTATGCAGCCCCGATCATGGGCGCAATCGCATTACTGTTTGCATTCGTTCTTGCAAGCCGTGTATCGAAGGCTGATGCCGGAACGGATCGCATGAAGGAAATCGCCGACGCCATCGCAGAAGGCGCACGTGCTTTCCTTACAACGGAATACAAGATCCTTGTGGTATTCGTTGTTATTATGTTCGTACTTATCGGTTTGGGTGTTGGCTGGATGACGGCGATCTGCTTTGTTGTCGGTGCACTCTTTTCCACACTTGCAGGTTATATCGGCATGACCGTGGCTACCAAGGCCAATGTCCGTACAGCCAATGCGGCAAGAGAAAGCGGTATGAATAAGGCGCTTTCCGTAGCCTTCTCCGGCGGTGCCGTTATGGGTATGTGCGTGGTAGGTCTGGGTATCCTTGGTGTATCTTTGATCTATATCTTCACCGGCAATGTTGAGATCATGTTCGGTTTCTCCCTCGGTGCTTCTTCCATTGCTCTGTTTGCCCGTGTGGGTGGCGGTATCTATACGAAGGCTGCCGATGTGGGCGCTGACCTGGTTGGTAAGGTAGAGGCAGGTATCCCGGAGGATGATCCGCGTAACCCGGCGACCATCGCTGATAACGTTGGTGATAACGTAGGTGACGTTGCGGGTATGGGTGCCGATCTTTTTGAGTCTTTTGTAGGATCCATCATTTCCGCACTTACCCTTGGCGTATTATACAATGAGACCGCATCCGCTACCGGCGGTGTGATCTTCCCGCTTGCACTTGTTGCTTGCGGTATCCTTGCTTCCGTGATCGGTTCTTTCTTTGTACGTGGTGGTGAGAATTCCAATCCGCATACGGCTTTAAAGACCGGAACCTATGTAGCGGATGTACTGGTAGTGATCGGTTCCTTGGTATTGAGCAAGGTGCTTTTCGACAATTTTGCCGCAGCCATCGCCGTGATCGCAGGTTTGATCGTCGGCGCCGTGATCGGTATCATTACCGAGATCTATACTTCCGATGATTATAAGTCCGTAAAGAAGATCGCAGAGCAGTCCGAGACCGGTTCCGCTACGAATATCATTTCCGGACTTGCGGTAGGTATGCGTTCTACCGGATGGCCCATCATCCTGATCTGCGTGGGCATCCTTGTTTCCTATAATGTATGCGGCCTTTACGGTATCGCACTTGCTGCTGTCGGCATGCTTTCCACGCTGGGCATCACGCTTGCTGTGGATGCTTACGGTCCGATCGCAGACAATGCAGGCGGTATCGCAGAGATGTCCGAGCTTGACGAGTCCGTTCGTAATATCACGGACAAGCTTGATGCCGTTGGTAATACCACGGCAGCGATGGGCAAGGGCTTTGCGATCGGTTCCGCAGCTTTGACCGCTCTGGCACTGTTCGTTTCCTATGCACAGGCTGTAAGCCTCGATAAGATCGATATCCTTGACACCAAGGTGATTATCGGTCTTCTGATCGGTGGTATGCTTCCCTTCCTGTTCTCCGCGATCACCATGGAGGCAGTTTCCAAGGCAGCACATCAGATGATCGAAGAAGTACGTCGTCAGTTCCGTGAGCACAAGGGCATCCTGGAAGGTACGGAAAAGCCGGATTACAAGGCTTGCGTATCCATTTCCACCCAGGCATCCGTGAAGGAGATGATCGTTCCGGGTCTTATGGCAGTGATTGTTCCCATCGTGGTAGGTATCGTACTTGGTGTACAGGCACTTGGCGGACTGCTTGCAGGTTCCCTCGTAACCGGTGTACTGATGGCGATCTTTATGTCCAACGCCGGTGGTGCTTGGGATAATGCCAAGAAGTATATCGAAGGCGGTCATCATGGCGGCAAGGGTTCCGATCCGCACAAGGCAGCCGTTGTCGGCGATACGGTTGGCGATCCCTTTAAGGATACTTCCGGTCCGTCCATCAACATCCTGATCAAGTTGATGACCATCGTTTCTCTGGTATTTGCTCCCTTATTCTTAATGGTAGGCGGCTTGTTCTAGAGATCAAAACATTACGATCTTATGGCGCAGATCCATGTGGGTCTGCGCTTTTTTTGTCACGGAAAACCCGTTGCCTGCGTCCCGGTTTGGGTGTAGGATGATGGAGTGAGGCAGTTTGCCATCGGGAGGATGTTATGAGAAAGAAACGGTATATCTTGCCCGGGGTGTTGATCCTGGTGCTGCTTTTGTCCGGATGCGGGAAGGCGTCGGATAAGATCAGGGAGGCCGCAGGCGGGCAGGATGAAACGACGCAGATGACGGAGATATCGACGGATCCGGAGATGTCATCCGAGACGGAGTCGTCGTCGGACGCAGATACGTTGTCAGACGCAAATACGTCGTCAGATGCGGAGACACCGTCTGATTCGAAACCCCAGTCAGATCCGGAGACGTCGTCAGATCCGGAGAGTTCGTCGGGTTCCCTGCAAGCTCTCTGCGTAAAGGATGGCAGGCTATGCGATACGGATGGTCATCCGGTGCAGCTTTACGGGATGTCTACCCACGGATTGGCTTGGTATCCGCAGTATGTGAACCCGGACACATTTGCTTTTCTTTCACAGAAGTGGTATAACAATTGCATTCGTTTGGCGATGTATACCGATGAGTACGGAGGTTATGCCTCCGGCGGAGACAAGGAGGCTTTAAAGAAGCTGATCCGGCAGGGGGTTGCCTATGCGACGGACCTCGGGATGTATGTCATTATTGACTGGCATGTTTTAAACGATCAGAATCCTTTGGTACACCTCGCGGAGGCCAAGGAGTTTTTTGCGGAAATGACGGCGGAATTTGCCGGGCAGGATAATATCCTTTATGAGATATGCAACGAACCCAATTCTTCGGCAACCTGGGCGGATGTCAGCGCCTATGCGAAGGAGATCATTCCCATCATCCGTGGCAATGATCCGGATGCGGTGATCCTGGTGGGGACACCGACATGGAGTCAGGACCTGGAGGCGGCGCTTGCGGAGCCCCTTCCCTATGACAATATCATGTATACGCTGCATTTTTATGCGGCCACGCATAAGGAGGATCTGCGACAAAGAGTGGTCGCCTGCATGGAAGCCGGACTGCCGGTGTTTATCAGTGAATTCGGCCTGTGTGACGCTTCTGGAAACGGTGCGGTGGATGAACAGGAGGCTCTGGCATGGAAGGATATGATCGAATCCTATGGCATAAGTTTTCTATGCTGGAATCTCTCCAATAAGGACGAGGCAAGTGCCGTATTTTTGCCATCCTGCGAAAAGCTGACGGACTTTACGGAGGAGGACCTGAGTACCCAGGGCAGGTGGATGGCGGTATGGTTTTCGGAACATGCCAAATAAAGAGATCAAGGAAGAGGAAAATCCATGGAACAGAAAAAAATTGCAATGATCAATGATATCAGCGGATTTGGCCGATGCTCCATCGCCGTGATGGGACCCATCGTATCGGCCATGAAGATCCAGGCCGTGGCGGTGCCTACGGCGATCCTGTCGGCACATACCCAGTTTCCGGAGTATTATCTGGATGATTATACGCAGCATATGCCGGCCTATATTCAGAGTTATAAAGACATGGGGCTGACCTTTGATGCCATTACTACGGGATTTTTGGGTTCGGCCAAGCAGGTGGACATCGTGATCGATTTTATCCGGCATTTTAAAAAGGAGCATGTCCTAACCCTTGTGGATCCGGTGATGGGAGATTATGGCAAGCTGTACCGTACCTACACTCCCCAAATGTGTGAAAAGATGAAGGAGCTCGTGCAATATGCGGATATCCTTACTCCAAATCTGACGGAGCTTTGCACCTTGCTGGATGTGGATTACGGAGAAGGTCGTTTTTCGACAGAGGAGCTGGAGAGCATGTGCAAACAGCTTGCGGGAAAGGGCCCCGAGCACATTGTGGTGACCGGCATTCCTTTTAACAATAAGCAGATCATGAACTATATCTACAGCAAAAATGAGGAAGCGCGGATCGTGATGGTCGATCGTATCGGCGGAGACCGCAGCGGTACCGGGGATGTGATCAGTTCCGTGATCGCCGGTATGGTCTTAAACGGACACGGATTTTACGACTCCGTGAAAAAAGCCTGCGACTTTGCATCCAAGTGCATTGCGTATTGTGAGGCACAGAAGGTGCCCAACCATTGGGGACTTTGTTTTGAAATGTATCTGCGTGATCTGATGGAGGAAACCTTATGATCTTATATACCGTGACCGGCAAAGTCGGGCAGGAAGGATATCTGGATATTGCAAAAAGCGGAGATCTGACCGGGAAAAACATCTACGTCAATATGACCAACCGCTGTCCCTGCAGCTGCGTTTTTTGCCTTCGCCAGACCAAGAAAATGATAGAGGACAACACCCTGTGGTTAAAGGAGGGGGAACCGTCCGTTGAGGAAGTATTGGCACTTTTTTCGCAATATGATCTCTCCGTGATCGGTGAAGTGGTCTTTTGCGGCTTCGGGGAGCCTTTGGAACGGGTGGAGGATGTTTGTGCGGTCATCGACGGCCTGAAACGGGATTACCCCGATATGCGGGTGCGAATCAATACCGTGGGACTTGCCAATTTGATCCATGGCCGCGATGTGACGCCGGAACTGGCCGGAAGGGTGGATACCCTGTCGATCTCCTTGAATGCGCCGAATGCGGAAGAATTCCTGGCATTGACGCGATCCCGTTTCGGCATCGGCTCCTATGATGCCTTAAAAGAATTTGCGGTACTTGCAAAGCGCCACGTTCCGAACGTTGTGCTTACCGTGGTGGAGAAGGTGATGCCGGAGGAAAAGATCGAGATCTGCAGAGGGATCTGCGATAAACTCGGGGTGACGCTTCGCGTGCGCCCGTTTGAGGAGTGATCTCTTTTGTGGCTTGTTCCGTAGCGGGGCTTTACTTTTTTTTGATTATATTATAAAGTAAGAGCATCACTTCACATTTTATGTGAACCCCGCATTTGCGGAGAAAGGGGATAATTATGAAAAAAGAATCCATGAAACACGGCCGTTTTGTGAAAATGGTCATCCTTGCATCCCTCTTGGTACTCGTGATGAGTTTGTGCGGTTGCATCCGTTATCGGACCACCGTTACGGTCAATACCGACGGTACGGCAGATCTTTCCATCCTGTATGCGATGTCCGATGAGGTTATGAGCATGATGGGTGATGAGGAAGACACGAGCCTTGCCGATGATGAGTCCGAGGCAGAGTTTGAGGCAGAGGGCTGGACATTCGAGACTTATGCGCAGGACGACTATACCGGATATGTTATCACCAAGAAGGGCATTGCCATGGAGGACCTGGCAGATGCAATCAACAGTGCCGATGAAGAGAACACCTTCTCGGTAAGCAAGGATGGCAACACCTATACGATCGATTGGCAGATCGCCGATGATAGCAGTGTAGGATCCATGGCGGAGGATGCCACGTATCTGGAGAGCTATGACGGCTTTATGGAACTGGTACTTGTTCTTCCGAACAAATCCACCAACAACAATGCCACCACCGTTTCGAGTGACGGCAAGACTCTGACCTGGAACCTGGTAGCACTGACCGACAATAATGTGCATGCGGAATTCGAAGTTGCCGGCGGCGGACTGAATATGAGTCTGATCATTGTGATCGTGCTCGTGGTAGTGATCGTGATCATCGTGATCGTTGTTATTTCTTCCAAGAAGAAAAAAGGAATCGAGCAGGTAGTGCCGACGCCTTCCGTAACTCCGGAAGAGAGTGCACCTGTGGAGAGCGCACCGGTGGAGACTGCAGCTGAGGAAAGCAGTGCTTCCGAGGATGAGCAGACGCCTGAGGCGTAAGACGTAAAGTCTGTAAAAGAAAAGAGAATGGAAAACTCCCGGACATGATCCGGGAGTTTTCTGTTTATGGTGATCAAGTTTGACTTGTAATTATGCATAAATCTCAGCCAACTGTTCATAGATGTATTCTGCCATGATGGTCTGGCCGTTGCTGTTGGGATGCAGGCCGTCGGACCAGTAGGTGGTGTAGCTTGTGTCGGAGGTAAAGTCGGTCTCCTCTGCATGGTAGAGGTCAAGGACCGTGATACCGTAAGCTTCCGCTACTTCAAGGACCGCATTGGCAAAGTCTTCCAAGGAGTCGCCGTTGGGGTTGACCATGTTGCCGTCTTCATCCTGCGTATAGCCGTCGTAGTTTACGGCATCCACGCGCTTGATCGGGGTTGCAAGGACGATCTCTGCGTCCGGATATTCTTCCTGTAAAGCGGTGATCAGGGCTTCCAGGGCACCGTAGTAGGTATCCGTGGTGGTGTCGCCGAGGGAACCCAAGGTGACGCATCTTGCCCAGTCATTGGTGCCGCCCATGATGAAGATGATATCGGAATCTTCATCGATCTCGCTGTAGCGATTGATAAAAGCATTTTCGATCTTGTAGGTGCTGCCGGTGGAAACCAGGGTACCGGAGATGCCGTAGTTGTTGGAAGTTTCGATGCCTGCAAGCTCGGCTACGATATCGCTGAAGCGAACATCGCTGCCCAATCCGTAGGTGATGGAATCACCGAGGAAGCTGATGACGTCTACATCTTCCAAGGAGAGGGTGGAATCTTCCGTTTCGGAAACAACGGCTGCCTGCGTGCTGGCGGAGCTTTCATAGATATTGTAAGTTGCAATGGAGCCGGTCAGGATGGCTGCTGCTGCGATTGCTGCTGTGATCTGGTATACTCTTGTCTTTTTCATAACTCTTTACTCACCTTTCTTATTTTGTGATTTTTATCTTCAAATGTGGGGGTGTCACTGTTTTGCTGTCCTTCATGGTCTATATCATACGGGGGGAGTGTGTTTAAAAAATGGTCACATTGTGAAGAAAATGTGTTTTTTAAAAATCCTTGTGTGACCAAATAAAAAAACCGCTTAAAGTTGACGTAAAACTCTTTTTAACCACTATATATTGTGGTAAACTGTGATGGAGTGAATTATTTTCCCTAGGGACGGGAGGAAACATGGCGGAAAAACTGGTACTCATCGACGGTTACAGTATATTGCACCGCGCATATTACGGCATTCGGGATCTGACCAATCGGGAAGGATTGCATACCAATGCCATTTACGGTTTTTTAAATATGATGTTTCGCATTACCGAGAGTACATCGCCGGACTATCTGGCGGTGGCTTTTGATGTGCATGCGCCTACTTTTCGTCACAAGATGTATGAGGCATACAAGGGGACGCGTAAGCCCATGGATCCTGAGCTTCGGGAGCAGATCCCCGTGATGCGGGAGTTACTTGATGCCATGGAGATCCCGGTGTTTTCCATGGAAGGTTATGAGGCGGATGATATCCTCGGGACGCTGGCGCGCAAGGGCGAGGCCGCGGGCATGGAGGTTTATTTGGTATCCGGAGACCGGGATCTGTTGCAGATTGCCACGGACAAGACCCGGATCGTGATCCCCAAGACCAAGAAGGGACAGACGGTGATCGAGACCTATGATGCGCAGGGCGTCATGGATCTTTATGGAGTGACACCGGAGGAATTCATCGACGTCAAGGCCCTGATGGGCGATTCTTCCGATAATATTCCCGGCGTTACCGGGATCGGCGAGAAGGGCGCGACGAAGCTCATCGCCGCCTATCACAGCCTGGAAAATGTGTATGCCCATCTGGAGGAGATGCCGCAAAACAAGACGCGCACGTGTCTTGAAAACGGACGGGAGAGCGCAGAGTTAAGTAAGACTTTGGCAAAGATCTGCACGGAGGTGCCGGTTGCCGTTGACTTTGCCGATCTGAAGGTGACGGACGTCTATACGCCGGCAGCCTATGATCTGATGAAACGTCTGGAGTTTAAAAAATTCCTGGAACGTTTTTCCGAAGATAAAAAAGAGGTTTCTTTTGAGGAACCGCATGTATTGATCGGGGACTCCCCGCTGGCGCTTTTGGGATGGACGCCGGTAAACGAGGGAGATGTTCTCGCACTTTATCCCGTAGAGGATCATCGCAGGGTGATCGGCGTCGGGATGTGGTACGGCGCGGCAAAGCCCGCCATGCGCACGGAGACGGACGGAACGTTTGCCTACCTTTCCTGTTTGGGACAGGAGGAAGAGGCGGCGGATCTTTTGGCTGAGAATATCCGGAGGGCCGGGACGGTATGCTGCGCGGATACGAAGATCTTGCTGCACTTTCTTGGGCAGGACCGGGTGACGGCGCTTGCGGAGTGCTTCGGTGTTGATAAGTGGCAGGATGTTACCCTGGGGGCATATCTGCTTTCACCCATTCGCAGCAGCTATGCCTATGACGTGCTTGCGCAGGAATTTGCCGGTCGGTTTCTTCCGGCCAGGGAAGAGTATCTGGCTAAGATCGATCATGCCAAAGCAAGCGAAAAGGCGCCGGAGAAGCTTGCGCAGTACGGTGCCGTGGCCGCCTGGGGGATGGCGCTTGCTTCGGACGGGATCTTGGAAGGTTTGCGTGAGACCGGGCAGACGGATATCTATACAGGGATGGAGCATCCCTTGCTCTTTACGTTATATCATATGGAATGCGAAGGCATTCGCGTATTGCCCGAGGAGTTAAAAGCCTACGGAGACAGTTTAAAGGAACGGATCCTTGCCAGGGAGCAGGAGATCTACGCCGAATGCGGGGAGACGTTTAATATCAATTCTCCGAAGCAGTTGGGGGAAGTTCTTTTTGACCGGATGGGATTGCCTTCCTCCAAGAAGACCAAGACCGGGTATTCCACGGCATCGGACGTATTGGAAAAGCTGGCGCCGGAATACCCTGTGGTGGCCAAGATCCTCGATTACAGGACGGTTTCCAAGCTGTATTCCACCTATGCGGAGGGCTTGCAGGCTTTTATAGATGAGGATCACAGGATCCGTCCCACGTTTTGTCAGACCGTGACGGCGACGGGGCGGCTCAGCTGCGTGGACCCCAATCTGCAGAACATTCCCATCCGTATGGAGGAGGGACGGCAGATCCGTCGGGTCTTTGTACCCGCGGAGGGCGCGATCTTTGTGGACGCGGATTATTCGCAGATCGAGCTTCGTATCCTGGCGCATATCTCCGGGGATGAAAATCTGATCGCGGCATACAATCGGGCGGAGGATATCCATCGGATGACGGCGTCGCAGGTGTTCCATATCCCGTACGAAGAGGTGGACGATCTGCACAGACGCAATGCCAAGGCGGTGAATTTTGGGATCGTATACGGGATCAGCTCCTTTGGACTGAGCCAGGATTTGAGTATCAGCCGCAAGGAAGCGTCGGCGTATATCGAACGGTACTTTGAGACCTATCCGGCGATCAAGCAGTTCCTTGACGGTTCCGTGGCTTTTGCCAAAGAAAACGGATATGTACGGACGATTTACGGACGCAGACGTCCCGTGCCGGAGCTTTCTTCTTCCAATTTCATGACCCGGCAGTTTGGTGAGCGCGTGGCCATGAATTCTCCGATCCAGGGGACAGCGGCGGATATTATCAAGATCGCTATGCTTCGTGTGGATGACAGGCTGCGCCGGGATTGCCCGCAGGCGAAATTGATCCTGCAGGTTCATGACGAACTGCTGGTGGAGGCACCGCGGGAGGATGAGGAGACCGTGCGCAGGATCCTTCGGGAAGAGATGGAGCAGGCGGCGGATCTCAAGGTGAAGCTGGAGGTGGATATCCACAGCGGCGCCACATGGTATGAGGCCAAGTAGGAGGACATACGATGAAGGTCATTGGGATCACCGGCGGGGTCGGTGCGGGAAAATCGGCAGTGCTGACCTATATCCGCGAGCATTACAATGCGGGGGTATTGGTGGCGGATGAGATCGCGCATGATCTGATGCGGCCGGGGACAGAGGTTTACATAAAGCTCAGAGAGATTTTCCCCGATGAGGTTTTCGGGCCGGACGGTGAGATCGTCAAGGAGGCCCTTTCGCGGCAGATCTTTTCCGATGACAGGCTGCGACTTACCTTAAACGGTATCGTACATCCTGCGGTAGGCGATGAGATGAAAACGGCTATTTTGCGGGAGCGGGCGTTGGGGGTGCGAGATTACATTCTTTTGGAAGCCGCACTTTTTAAAGATACGGACAATGACAGACTTTGTGATGAGATCTGGTATATCGAGACTTCCCCGGAATGCCGCAGCAGGCGGCTGATGGAGAATCGGGGCTATTCTAAGGAAAAAACGGACGCGATCATGGCAAGTCAAAAAGAGGAGACGGTTTTTCTTCAAAAAGCGGACGTGGTCATACATAATGAGGATGATTTTGCAAGCACGGCGGCGCAGATTGACGAAGCGCTTTGTCAGGGAAGGAAAGGGGACAGGATATGTTAGAGACAATGGATGAGAAAAAACTGGTTTTCGGCCTGGATATCGGCACCAGATCCGTGGTGGGAACCGTCGGTTACAAGGATGAGGATACGGATACGTTCCATGTGCTTGCGCAGTGTGTCCGTCCGCACAAGACGCGTTCCATGATCGACGGGCAGATCCATGATATCAATGAGGTCGGAAAGACCATTTCCGATGTCAAAAATGCACTGGAGGCAGAGCTGGGGCTGCGCCTGCAGGATGTATGCATCGCAGCGGCGGGTCGTGTGTTAAAGACCATTCCGGTGCATATGGAAAATGAATTTGAGGAAAATACCGTGGTGACCTCGGAGCATCTGCATACCATGGATCTGTTGGGTGTGGATCTGGCACAGGAGATCCTAAACGAGCAAAACGATACCAATTTCCATTTTTACAGTGTCGGTTACAGCACCGTACAGTATTTCGCCAATGATGATCCCATGAATTCCATTTTGGGACATAAGGTCAAAAAGATGGCGGAGGATCTGATCGTGACCTTCCTTCCCGATGATGTGGTGGACGGGCTGTATTCCGCGGTGTCGGCTGCGGGGTTAGAGGTTGCCAACCTGACGTTGGAGCCGATCGCAGCCATCAATGTGGCGATTCCCAAGAGTTATCGTTCCTTAAATATCGCCCTGGTGGATGTGGGCGCAGGTACCAGTGATATCTCCATTACCCGGGACGGCAGCATCATCGCTTACGGTATGATCCCGATGGCGGGGGATGAGTTGACGGATGTTCTGGTGCAAAAATACCTGGTGGATTTTGAAACGGCCGAGGAGATGAAGATCGCATCCGGCACGGAGAAGAATGTGGAATTCTCCGATATCCTTGCGATCAGTCATTTGGTAAGCTCCGATGAGGTTAAGGATGCCATGGCGCCCGTGATCGAGAAGATGACGCAGGCAGTGGCAGACAGCATTCTTGAACTAAACGGCGGCAAGACCGTCAGTGCGGTCTTTGTGGTAGGCGGCGGCGGCAAGGTGACGGGTTATACGCAGCTTTTGGCACAAAAACTGGATCTGCCGGAGGAACGTGTGGCGCTTCGCGGCGAAGAAGTATTGAACCATGTGGTTTTCGAAAACGAGAATATGCAAAAGGATTCCATGATGGTAACCCCCGTGGGAATCTGCCTCGGGTCGTATGAACGCAGAAATAATTTCATCGCTGTCTTCTTTAACGGTGAGTTATTAAAGATTTATGACAATGATAAACTGACGGTGATGGATGCTGCGGTACAGGCAGGCTATCCCAACAGCGATCTTTTCCCCAAGACCGGCAAGGAGCTTCGTTTTACCGTCAACGGCAAAAAGCAGCGGGTGCGCGGCAGCAGAGGAGAGTCGGCAGAGATCACCGTGGATGGGCACGCATCAAGCCTTGGAGAGCCCGTATCGGACAACACCCGGATCGAAGTGGTGGCATCGACCGAGGGAGAGCCGGCCAAGTGTACGATTAAGGAGCTGGATGAATATACCCGCTTCCCCATGCATTTTACGATCAACGGACGGCAGAGTCAGTGCCCGAGGATCGCTTCCGTGGGCGGAACGGTGGTGGATGAGACCTATTCCATTCAAAACGGAGATGATATCCATTTTCTGGAGACCTATCCCATCCGCAGACTTTTTGAATATATGGAGATCGATGCTTCCCAGGTAAGGGAACTTGTGATCAACGGACAGGAAGTCGATCTGGACGGTGAATTAAAAGAAGGGGATGCCATCGACTGGATGCAGGTAAAGGATGATACGCCTTTGGACGGTGCGACGGCAGAGGATGCCGAGGCGGGGGCCGAGGCACCAAAGGCGGAGGAAGCGGTAGCGGCTGAGGCTGCGCCGGCAGCTGCATCAGAAGCTGCAGACACCGGGGATGCCAAGAAGACGGCAGCGGCCGAAGCTTCCGATACCCCCCAAACAGCAGAGACTTTTGAAGCCGCAAAAGACAGCGGTCTCGAGGAGATGCCCGGATGGATGAAGGATATCCCCGGCGCGGACAAGCTCGTTAAAGAGGGCAGATTTGCCAAAAGCACCTCGACGGCAAAGGATACCGCCGAGAGTACGGCAAAGCCGGTAAAGACCGGAAAGCGAACGATCATTGTCAATGTCAACGGCAATGATGTTACGTTGGATAATAAGGATTATTATATCTTTGTGGACGTTTTCGACGCGATCCATTTTGACCTCAACGGCGGTCGCGGCAGAAGCGTGGTTACCAGATTAAACGGTAAGGACGCACAGTATACGGAAATGCTTCACGACGGTGATACCATTGAGGTTTATTGGAGTTAGTACATGAGACTCATGAGCATTGCCAGCGGCAGCAGCGGAAATTGCATCTATGCGGGAAGCGATAGGACGCATATTCTGATCGATGCCGGCATTAGCGGCAAAAAAATCGAAGAAGGACTCAAAAAAGCGGAAATATCTCCTCGGGATATTTCCGCGATTTGTGTTACCCATGAGCATATCGATCATATCCAGGGTCTGGGCGTGATGGCGCGCCGTTATGAGATCCCGCTGTATATGACTTTGGGCACCCGGGACGCCGTGATGGCAAGCGGCAAGGTAGGGGAGATCCCGGAAGACCTTTTTGTACCGGTGCAGGCAGGGAAGGATTTTTGCATCCGTGATCTTGCAATCTCGCCGATCGCGATCTCTCATGATGCGGCGGATCCCGTGGCTTATCTGATGGGCGACGGGAAAATGCGCATGGGAGTTGTGACGGATCTGGGGTGTTATGATGAGGCAATAGCGCAAAAACTGCAGGGGCTCGATGTCCTTCTCTTGGAGGCTAATCATGATATCCGCATGCTTGAAACCGGCGCCTATCCTTACTATCTGAAGGAACGTATCCTCGGGCAAAAGGGTCATCTTTCCAATGAGGCGGCGGGACAGTTGTTAAACAGGGTGCTGCATGATGATATCCGCCAGATCCTGCTCGGGCATTTGAGTCATGAAAACAATCTCCCGGAACTTGCATACGAAACGGTGCGCATGGAGATCACGATGGGAGATTGCCCCTACGGAGGGGATGATTTTGAGATTCTGGTGGCACCGCGGCATGCGGCCTCACCGATCCTTGGCGAATGAATATTTTGCAGGGGAAAGACAAGGGTTGAAATACCACCCCTGTTTGATGTATAATTTTCAGTACAGTCGGGGGAGAAGCCCCGGTGAATGTATTCGGGCCGCGCAAAAGTCGTTGAATGGCCTTATTTTATGCGGTAAAGGAGAATGTATGAGCGCAGCAAATCAAAAGACGATCATTACGGTTTTGGGAAAGGACAGCGTGGGCATCATCGCCAAGGTCTGTACCTATCTTGCCAATAACCATATCAACATCCTGGATATCTCTCAGACCATTGTGCAGGATTATTTTAATATGATGATGATCGTGGACATGAAGGATTCCGCCAAACCTTTTGCGGATTGTGCCACAGAACTTGCCCAGATCGGTGAGGAGATCGGCGTCAAGATCCGTTGCCAAAAGGAAGAAATTTTTGATATGATGCATCGTATTTGAGGGAACCTTCATGATTAATATATTCGAAGTTAACGAAACCAATGCCATGATCGAGGAGGAAAACCTCGACGTACGCACCATTACTCTGGGCATCAGCCTTCTGGATTGTATCAGCTCCGATCTTGATGAGCTCAATCACAATATTTATCGTAAGATCACCGAGACAGCCCGCAATCTTGTATCCGTCGGGAAAGAGATTGAATTGGCGTATCGGATTCCCATTGTAAATAAAAGAATATCCGTGACTCCCATTGCTTTGGTGGGAGGCAGTGCCTGCAAGCGTCCGGAAGATTTTGTGACGATCGCCAAGACACTCGATGATGCGGCCAAGGCTGTAGGTGTCAATCTCATCGGCGGTTACTCCGCACTGGTATCGAAGGGTATGACGAAGGCGGATGAGATGCTCATCCGGTCCATCCCCGAAGCTCTTGTCAGTACGGAGCGTGTTTGCAGTTCCGTGAATCTTGCGTCCACCAGGACGGGGATCAATATGGACGCCGTACGCCTGATGGGAGAGATCCTGTTAGAGGTTGCGGACAGATCCAAGGACAGGGACAGCGCAGACTGCATGAAGCTTGTTGTCTTTTGCAATGCGCCGGACGACAACCCCTTTATGGCAGGTGCGTTTCACGGTGTGACCGAGGCGGATGCTGTGATCAACGTAGGCGTCAGCGGACCCGGCGTTGTGAAAAAAGCTTTGGAATCCGTACGCGGCGAGAGCTTTGAAACGCTTTGCGAGACGATCAAAAAGACCGCGTTCAAGGTAACGCGTGTAGGACAATTGGTGGCTATGGATGCTTCCAAGCGACTGGGGATCCCCTTTGGTATCGTGGATCTTTCGCTGGCACCCACCCCGGCAGTGGGCGATTCCGTAGCGGACATTCTGTGCGAGATCGGCTTGGAGTATGCCGGTGCGCCGGGAACGACGGCAGCGCTGGCGCTTTTAAACGATCAGGTCAAAAAAGGCGGCGTGATGGCTTCTTCCTACGTGGGAGGCTTGTCCGGTGCTTTTATTCCGGTGTCGGAAGACCAGGGGATGATCAATGCCGTGGAGGCGGGAGCGATCACACTGGAAAAACTCGAAGCGATGACCTGTGTATGCTCCGTGGGATTGGATATGATCGCTATCCCGGGGGATACGCCGGCTTCCACCATCTCCGGTATCATTGCCGATGAGATGGCGCTCGGTATGGTCAACCAAAAGACGACGGCGTGCCGTCTGATCCCCGTGATCGGCAAGGACGTGGGAGAGACCGTGGAATTTGGTGGACTTTTCGGTTATGCGCCCATTATGCCGGTCAACAGGTATTCCTGTGAGGATTTTATCAAGAGAACGGGCAGGATCCCCGCGCCCATTCATTCTTTTAAGAATTAATAACCGCGAGAAACGGTAGAATTGATACACAGTAGTGCAAAGGAGATGAAAAAAATGCAGCAGACCATTACGCCCTTTAAAAAAGTATTGGTGGCAAACCGTGGTGAGATCGCCATTCGTGTGTTTCGTGCGTTAAACGAGCTTGGCATCGGCACCGTCGGTATTTATTCCAAAGAGGATAAGTATGCTATGTTCCGTACCAAGGCAGACGAGGCTTATCCTTTAAATCCTGAGAAAGGACCCATCGACGCTTATCTGGACATTGACAAGATCATTCGGATCGCCAAGTATGCCGGTGCGGATGCCATCCATCCCGGATATGGTTTCCTTTCTGAAAATTCGGATTTTGTAAGAGCCTGCGAAGAGGCAGGGATTGCTTTTATCGGACCCAGCGCCGAGCTGATGGATGCCATGGGAGATAAGATCTCTTCCAAGCAGATGGCGATCGATGCGGAGGTTCCCATCATTCCCGGTATCGATCATGCGTTGCATGATATCGGGGAGGTAAAGGAAATCGCGGCGAAGATCGGTTATCCCATCATGCTCAAGGCTTCCAACGGCGGTGGCGGACGCGGTATGCGTATCGTCAACGGCCCCGAGGATATCGAGCGTGAATTCGATGAGGCCAAGAACGAGTCCAAGAAGGCGTTCGGTGATGATAAGATCTTTATCGAGAAATACTTAAAGAGCCCGAAGCACATCGAGGTTCAGATCCTCGGTGATAAATACGGCAACATCGTTCATCTTTTTGATCGTGACTGCTCCGTGCAGCGTCGTCATCAAAAGGTAGTGGAATACGGACCGGCATGGTCCATTCCGGAGGAGACCCGTCAGGTGATCTTTGATGCGGCGATCCGCCTGTCCAAGAAGGTGGGCTATGTATCCGCCGGTACGCTGGAATTCTTGGTGGATGCGGACAACAATCCTTACTTCATCGAGATGAATCCCCGTATTCAGGTGGAGCATACCGTCTCCGAGGAAGTAACGGGTATCGATATCGTAGCTTCCCAGATTTTGATCGCGGAAGGCTATTCTCTGGATTCCGAAATGGTCGGCATCGGTTCGCAGGAGGACATCAAGGTGCTTCGCTATGCGATCCAGACACGTGTCACTACGGAGGATCCGTCCAACAATTTCCTGCCCGATACCGGTGAGATCACGGTGTACCGTTCCGGTTCCGGTTCCGGTATCCGTCTCGATGGCGGCAATGCCTATACCGGCGCACGGATCACGCCTTATTATGACAGCCTGTTGGTGAAGATCATTTCCACGGGACGTACCTTTGATATTGCGATCGCGCGTTCCTTGCGTGCGCTCAAAGAGATGCGTATCCGTGGTGTAAAGACGAACATTCCTTTCCTGATCAATATGGTCAACCACGAGGTTTTCAGAGAAGGAAAAGCCTATACCACCTTTATTGAGGAGACACCGTCCTTATTTGATTTTGAGCTTTCTCAGGATCGTGCCACCAAGGTGCTGGAATTCATCGGCAATCGTGTGGTCAATACTACGAAGGGTGAGAAGGCAGACTACGAGAACCGTGTTGTTCCGGAGTTTGATAAGAATAAGCCCATCCATGGTGCGAAGGATGATTTTCTTGCCATGGGTGCAAAGGATTATACGCAAAAGATCTTAAAAGATAAGAAACTTTATATCACGGATACCACCATGCGTGACGCCCATCAGTCTCTGATGGCGACGCGTATGCGTACGAAGGATATCGCAGGAGCGGCACCGGCAGAAAACGCTTTCATGGCCAATGCTTTTTCTGTAGAAGCCTGGGGCGGTGCGACCTATGATACGGCGTATCGTTTCTTAAAGGAATCTCCCTGGAAGAGATTGGAGTATCTGCATAATCGTATGCCCAATACCTTGATCCAGATGCTTCTGCGTGCTTCCAATGCGGTAGGTTACAGCAACTATCCGGACAACGTGGTAGAAGAATTCATCAAGATGAGTGCAAAGAAGGGGATTGATGTTTTCCGTATCTTTGATTCCTTAAACTGGGTGGAAAACATGAAGATGCCCATCGAGGTGGCACTCGGTACCGGCAAGATCGTAGAAGGTACCATCTGCTATACCGGAGATATTTCCAGCCCGAATGAAAAGAAATATACGCTGGATTACTATGTTCGCAAGGCAAAAGAAATGGAGGCGCTCGGTATCCATATCTTTGCCATTAAGGATATGGCCGGACTCTTAAAGCCGTTAGCTGCCAAGGAATTGATCTCCACCTTAAAGCAGGAGATCAATATCCCGATCCATCTGCATACCCATGATACCTGCGGCAACGGTGTCAGCACGGTCCTGATGGCGGCGGAAGCCGGTGTGGATATCGTAGACTGCGCGATCGAGTCCATGAGTTCTCTGACGTCCAATCCTTCCATGAATGCCATCGTGGAGGCTCTTCGCGGAAGCGAGCGGGATACGGGACTGGATTTTGAGGAACTGGATGAGCTTTCCCGTTACTGGTTAAGAACCCGTAAGGTTTATGAGCAGTTTGAGAGTGATATGAGCGCGCCCAATGTGGAGATCTACAAGTATGAAATCCCCGGCGGTCAGTATTCCAACCTTCTTGCACAGGTCAAGGGCATGGGAGCCGGGGAGCACTTTGAAGAGATCAAAGCGCTTTATAAAGAAGCCAATGAGCTTTTGGGCAATATCGTAAAGGTAACCCCCTCCTCCAAGGCGGTGGGCGATCTGGCGATCTTTATGTTCCAGAACGGCTTAAACAAAGACAATATCCTGACGGAAGGTGCGGATCTTTCCTATCCGGAATCCATCGTGGAATACTTTAAGGGTATGATGGGACAGCCCGAGGGCGGTTTCCCCAAGGAATTGCAAAAGATCGTATTAAAGGGACAGGAACCCATCACGGTACGTCCGGGATCTCTTCTTCCGCCGGCGGACTTTGAGGCGATCAAAAAGGATCTTTGCACGCGCTATGACCTTTCGGAATTTGATGAGGAATCCATCATGCAAAAGGCCATCAGCTACGCATTGTATCCCAAGGTATATGATGACTATTGTGAGCATATCCTTGCCTATAATGATGTAACCCGTCTGGAGAGTCATGTGTACTTCTACGGTCTGCGCAAGGGTGAGGAGACGTCGCTTCGCATCGGCGAAGGTAAGGACCTGATCATCAAGCTTGTGGAGGTCAGCAACGCAGATGCCGAAGGAATGCGCGAGGTTACCTTTGAGGTGAACGGTTCCCGTCGTATGGTTCGGATCCAGGATGAAAGCCTGGAGGTTAAGACGGACAACAAGTTGAAGGCAGAGAAGAACAATCCGCGTCATCTGGGATCCACCATCCCGGGCACGGTGGGCAAGGTTCTGGTAAAGGAAGGCGACGAAGTTACCGTGAACATGCCGCTTATGACCGTCGAGGCCATGAAGATGGAGACCACCGTTGTATCGAAGGTGGCCGGCAAGGTAGACAAGATCTACGTCAAGGAAGGCGATTCCGTCAAGCCGGAAGATCTGCTCATCTCCTTCGAGATCGCAGAATAGTGAGAGATTGTACAGCAAAGAGCGTAAGTCCCAATCGGGATTTACGCTCTTTTTGTTCATGGGAACGCATGCACAGCCTATAGAGGAGAAAAAAACGTTGTCCGTCGTGCTGTATGTTTGTTGGGGGCGCAAGCACCCGTCCTCTTTAAGATACGGACGGGAGAAATGATCACGGACGCACCAGGAATTTGCGATTGTATTCGTTGGGGAGGCGTTTGCCCACCTTGGCACAGAGCTTGGCGCGATAGAGGTCCGCGGCCAGGATATCCGTGGCAAGGACTTTGCGTTCGTATTCCGTGAGGTTTACGCTTCGGTCGGCGGGGCTTGTCAGGATGGGGATCCGGCTGTGTTTGTGCAGGTAGGAGAGCAGCTCGCCGGCGGATTCCTTTCGCCCCAGAATGCGGGCGTAGGGAGCATATTCATGCGCAATGACCTCTTTGCGCTCTGCCTCCGTGATGCCTAAAAGGATATGCAAAAGATACCGATGGATACGGTTGGCCGTGATCTGCTTGGTCTTGAGATGGGCGGCAAATTCCTCATAGGTTGTAAAATCCGAGAGCAGATGCACGGTGCGGTTGGCAAGATCCGTACCGCCGTCCGCAAAGGCGGAAAAGGACTGCGCATCCAGCGTTCGCATGCGATAGTAGAGAATATCGGAAAAATCATTTTCGGACAAAAATGCGGACTGCTCATGCATACGGAACAGGTTGCCAAATACCGTAGGCGGCACATTGTTGCGTAGTTTTGCCCAGAAGGCGGCGACCTCCGGCGTGGAGATCTCGGGAAGTTCCATCAGACCGTTACGGATGGCAAGGGCGGAAGAAAAATCTTCAGAAAGTTGCATATCATCATAGGAGGAACCTTTCCGTACCAGGTGGTAGGGTTTGATCCCGGAGTGAAACGTCCTTAGCGCCGCAAGGTAGGATGTGGCCAGGATATTGTTGGGCCTGGAAATGGTCTCCTGAATGCGGGCAAGCTGTTCATTGGTCAAAAAGGAGTGCTCCCGCAGATAGTCGTTTAGCGCTGCGGCGCGGGCAGCGGGAAATGTCAGACCTTTCTTAATATGGGTCTGCAACAGGGGCTTGAGCTCCGGCGGATTTTTGGCCATCAGGTCCGCAATCTCCGTAAGCAGTTGCGTATCTTCGCATTCTGCGCCAAAGCAGAGGGCATCCACACAGTCCAACCCATTTAAAATGGCGATGGCGCCGTGCGCGTACAGATCCGCGCTTGACGTAGCCCAGAGCGCGGGCAGCTCCAACACGAGGTCGGCGCCCAGATCCAGAGCGCAGGCAGCGCGGGAGTATTTATTGACGATGGCGGGTGTGCCGCGCTGCATAAAGTCTCCGCTCATCAAAACGATCACGGCATCCGCACCGGTCAGTGCCTTCGTTTTTTGCAAATGATAGGCATGTCCGTTGTGGAGTGGGTTATATTCGGCGATGATGGCTGCAATGCGCATGGGATCTGTCCTTTCAAAATCATTCATTTTGTTCAGTATAGCATACATTTTTACTTGTTTGTTTAAAAACATAAGGGTATAATGGATAAGGTGACGCCCGTGGGCGTTTCTTAAAAAGTTGGACATTATTTTTATCATAAGGAGGAAAGAACATGTCTTTTATTGAAGGAATCAAAGAAAAAGCCAAAAAGGACAAAAAGCTGATCATCCTGCCGGAGAGCGAGGACGACAGAACTTACTTTGCCGCTGAGCAGGCATTAAAGGAAGGGATCGCCGATCTTGTGATGATCGGTAAGGCAGATGTGATCGCCGACAAGGCGAAGGCCCTTGGCGTGAATATTGACGGTGTGAAGACCGTGGATCCGGCTACTTCCGACAAGACCGAGAGCTATATTGCCAAGCTTGTAGAGCTTCGTCAGGCAAAGGGTATGACGGAGGAGAAGGCAAGAGAGACTCTGTTAAACGATTATCCCACCTATGGCATCATGATGCTGAAAATGGGAGATGCAGACGGACTGGTATCCGGTGCATGCCATTCCACCGCAGATATTCTGCGTCCGGCACTGCAGATCTTAAAGACCAAGCCGGGGACGGAGCTTGTTTCCTCCTTCTTTATTCTTGATACACCCACCAAGGAGTACGGTGCAGACGGTGTTATGATGTTTGCTGACTGCGCACTTTGCCAGGAGCCCAATGAGGATGAGCTTGCCATGATCGCAGGCGCTTGCGGCGACAGCTTCAAGGCATTTGTCGGTGCAGAGCCCAACATTGCATTCTTGAGCCATTCTTCTTTTGGCAGCGCAAAGCATGCACTGGTTGACAAGGTACACAATGCTACCGCAAAGGCGAAGGAGAAATATCCGCAGTTTAACATCGACGGCGAGCTGCAGCTGGATGCGGCCATCGTAGAGTCCGTAGGCCAGGCAAAGGCACCGGGCAGCTCCGTGGCAGGCAAGGCCAACGTCCTTGTATTCCCCAATATCGACGCCGGCAACATCGGTTACAAGCTGGTACAGAGATTTGCAAAGGCTGAGGCTTACGGCCCCGTATTGCAGGGTATCGCCGCTCCGGTCAATGATCTTTCCCGCGGATGCTTTGCGGAGGATATCGTAGGTGTGATCGCCCTGACCGCTGTACAGGCACAAATGCAGTAATCATAGATTAAGTTAATAAAAGGAGATTTTTCATGAAAGTCTTAGTTATCAATTGCGGAAGCTCTTCCCTGAAGTATCAGTTGATCGATTCCGAGACGGAAGAGGCTCTGGCAACCGGTCTCTGTGAGAGAATCGGTATTGACGGACGTCTGGTATACCAGCCGGCCGGCTGTGACAAGATCAAGACGGATCTTGCCATGCCTACCCATAATGAAGCGATCCAGTTCGTTTTGGATGCACTTACCAATGCGGACAACGGCGTGATCAAGAGCCTGGATGAGGTTGGCGCGATCGGTCACAGGATCGTCCATGGCGGAGAGAAGTTCACCAAGTCCGTTGTGATCACGGATGAGGTCATCGCTGCCATCGAGGAGTGCAACGATCTTGCACCGTTACACAATCCGGCAAACCTGATCGGTGTACGCACCTGCCAGAAGCTGATGCCGGGCAAGCCCAATGTTGCTGTCTTTGATACGGCATTCCATCAGACGATGCCCGCGAAGGCATTTACCTATGGCCTTCCTTATGAATATTATGAGAAATATGCGGTACGCCGTTATGGATTCCACGGGACTTCTCACGATTTCGTTTCTCACAGAGCAGCCGAGATCGTTGGCAAGCCCTATGAGGACTTAAAGATCATCGTTGCCCATCTCGGAAACGGTGCTTCCATTTCTGCAATCAAGGATGGCAAGTGCCAGGACACCTCCATGGGTCTGACTCCGTTAGAGGGTCTTGTGATGGGTACCCGTTCCGGTGATATCGATCCCTCCATCATGGAATTCATCGCCAAGAAGGAGAATCTCGATATTGCAGGTATCATGAATGTGTTGAACAAGCAGTCCGGTGTACAGGGCATTTCTCAGCTTTCCAGCGATTTCCGTGATCTGGAAGAGGGCGCCAATGCCGGCAACGACAAGGCACAGCTTGCCATGGAAGTTTTCGCTTACAGAGTAGCGAAGTACATCGGTTCCTATGTAGCTGCCTTAAACGGTGTAGACGTGATCGCATTTACCGCCGGCATCGGTGAGAATGCACCCACGATCCGCAAGATGGTTCTCGGATACCTCGGCTATCTCGGTATCTCCGTGAATGAAGAGGAGAACGGCAAGCGCGGAGACGAGCTTTTGATCTCCACCGCTGACTCCAAGGTGAAGGTTTATGTGATCCCCACCAACGAGGAGCTTGCCATCTGCCGTGCTACGGTGGCTTTGGTATAATAGGATTATTTCCTAAGATTTTTAAAAGGAACTCTTTCCGATGGGAAGGGTTCCTTTTTTGTTGTATGATCCAAATAGGAATACGACTTTGCACCGGACGATGCACCAAGCGATACACCACAGGATGAAGCGGTCGAAAAATTACAGTTAGAATTGCTCACAGATTTCTGACAATTCTAAACAATTAGCCTTTGTGCTCCAAGCACAATGATTGTTAAATAACAAACGACAAAAAGTATGTTAAATAATAAACTTTCCTTGAAATGTCGGATTTTTCATGTTATGCTCGTAGCACAAGAAGAAGAAACCTATGCGGGACATAAGAACAGGAGGTAATAACCATGGCAGAAGTAGAACTGAGAAGAACAGTCAAGTATGATTTTGGAGGTAAGGTTGCTTTGATTACCGGCGGCGCTTCCGGACTGGGACTTGCAACGGCACGCAGACTTATCGAGTCGAATGCCCATGTTGTAATTGCGGATTACTCTGATAAGGTGTATGAAATTGCAGAGCAGTATGGCTTGGTTGGTATCAAGTGTAACGTTACAAAGGAAGAAGATCTCCAGAAGGCTGTAGATCTTGCGGTTGAGAAGTTTGGACACCTGGATTTGGGTGTTGCCAGCGCAGGTATCGGCGGTGCCAACAACGCGATCGGCGAAGAGACCCTGGAAAACTGGAACATGGTAAATAATGTTGACTATACCGGTGTAATGCTGACCGATAAGCTTTGCATCCAGCAGTTCAGAAAGCAGGGCGGCGGCGGTGCGATCGTTAACCTTGCTTCCATGTTTGGTCTTGTTGCGGTACCTTCCAATGTTGCTTACTCTGCAGCAAAGGGCGGCGTTGTAAACATGACCAAGGCAGCAGGTACTGCATACGCAGCAGAAGGCATCCGCGTAAACTGCGTTTGCCCGGGCGTTATCAACACTCCGCTTGTACCGGAAGCAGAGAAGGCTGCTTACAGAAAAGCGCATCCCATGCAGAGAATCGGTGAGGACTGGGAGGTTGCCTGCATCATCGCATTCCTTCTTTCCGATGACGCAAGATTCATCACCGGTGCCGCACTTCCCGTAGACGGAGGTTATACGCAGGTATAATTCCATCGTCTCAGATAAGGTACATTGAGGTTTGGACCGTTTAAACTCCGGCAGGTTTTCTGCCGGAGTTTTTTTGCGTTGCCGGGGGGACCGGAGATGGCAGAAACCGTAAATCAGGCATTACAGATGTTTGATGAACAGCTTCACCGTTGGAAAGTGGAAGAAGCAAATGCTGCCAACGCTGCGGCAATATGAATTTCCAATCGATTTTATAGCACTTATAAATTAACATTTATAGTTGACAAACCCCATGCGCTTCTGTATAATTTCATGGTGCGACAAAATCTAATAGAGCTTTGTGCTTTTAGATAACGTATTCTATGACATGAAGGAGGTGTAGGGAGATGTCGATTTGTCCGAAGAATAAATCTTCCAAGGGAAGAAGAGATAGAAGAAGAGCAAACTGGAAAATGTCTGCTCCGACTTTGGTAAAATGCAGCAAGTGTGGCGCGCTGATGGTTCCGCACAGAGTCTGCAAGAGCTGTGGCTCCTATAACAAGAAGGAGATCATTGCACAGGATTAATTTCCGACGAGAATTGCTCCTCCGGTCCGTATGGGACGGGGGAGTTTTTTTGTGTCTTTTTATGCTTTTTGGTGGGATTTTGTGTATAATGGGGAAGGGTCAAAAACAGTTTGTATGCATGGACGGTTAGAAATGGTCTCTGCAAAAAACGTTTACAAAAGATAGGTGATTTAAAGGGGGTAGAATGATGAGTTTTGATCGTGAAAAATGTCCTGTGAAGCTTCCGAGTTTTGATCTGACGGATAAGGTTGCCATCGTGACCGGGAGCACCAAGGGATTGGGCTACGGTATTGTCATGGCTTTTGCGGCGCATGGCGCAAAGGTGGTGATCACGTCGCGTCATCAGGAGGATTGCGACCGGGTCGTGAAGGAAGTGGAGGATCTTGGCGGTGAGGCACTCGGTGTAGCGACCGACGTGCAGGAAAAAGCGCAGGTAGAGGCGCTGGTGGAAAAATGCGTGGAACGCTTTGGACGTCTGGATATCCTGGTGAATAATGCCGGTGTGGCGATCACCAAAAAGATCGTGGATCTTGAAGAAAAAGAATACAATACCATGATGGATTCCAATCTTCGCAGTGTTTTCTTTGGCGCGCAGGCGGCGGCCAAGCAAATGATCCGTCAGAATGAAGAGGGCCGCGGCGACGGAGGCAAGATCATCAATATGTGTTCGATCGGCGGCGTGAAGGGCAATAACGGCGTGGCGGTGTATGGCGCGTCCAAAGCAGGCGCGATCAACCTGACCAAGTCGCTTGCATGGGAACTTGCCCGATACCATATTACGGCCAATGCGATCTGCCCCGGGTATGTGGTGACGGAGATGAATCATTCACAGCTGATCGATACGAATTTTGGAGAAAAACAATTGTTAAATATACCGCTCCGTAGGTTCGGTACGGTGGATGAGATCGCGGCTTTGGCGCTTTTTATTGCGTCGGATAGTTGCAACATGTTAAACGGAGAGTACATTATTGCGGATATGGGGGCAACCCTGGGAGGCAATATTTAAAAATCGGCATTATCCGCAGGAAGGAGTGGGAACATGCGCATAGGCATGGGCTATGATGTCCATCGTTTGGTGGAGGACAGAAAACTGATCATTGGCGGTGAGGAGATCCCTTATGAGAAGGGGCTCCTTGGACATTCCGATGCGGATGTGCTCCTACATGCCGTGATGGATGCACTTCTGGGCGCGGCCGCCTTGGGGGATATCGGGAAGCATTTCCCGGATACGCAGGAGAAGTATAAGGATGCGGACAGCAGGGTGTTGCTCCGGAAGACGGGAGACCTGGTGCGGGCCGCGGGATATCGCGTGGGTAATATCGATGCCACCATCATCGCGCAGGCACCAAAGATGCGTCCTTATATTGCGAAAATGGAGGAAAATATTGCATCGGATCTTGGGATTGCGGTGGATAAGGTTAATGTGAAGGCCACCACAGAAGAAGGCCTGGGCTTTACCGGGCAGGGGCTCGGGATCAGCAGCCAGGCCGTATGTATTCTGGAAGATATCGCTTAGAATTGTTGCATGTGATCGGAAAGCATCATCATGCGCTTTCTGAGTTTTTCCGGAGAGATGCCCAAGTATTGCGCACCCATCTGCTCCGTGATGACGCGATTTTCTACCATATTGTAGATGAGATTGGATGCGCCGTCACGATAGGCTTCGGCACGCATCATGGAGATCTCCGCGTCGGAGAGCGGGGGCTTGACCTCGTCCCGGATCTTTTGGATCTCTTCTTCGGGAAGTTCGGTGTATTTTGCCACAAGGCTTACGGGCATGCCGTCCGAGAGCATGTTGGTGGCGATGCTTACGATGCGGTCAGCGGCATATTCTTCTAACATTTCAATGACTTTGGCGTCCATGGTCTGCCTCCTTATTCAAAACTGTAGTTAGTATATCCGAGAACCATCAAAAAGGCAAATGAAAGGTGAAAACATATGAAAAAAGTATTTATCGACGGAAGCGCAGGCACGACGGGGCTGCGGATCTATGACAGGATCCGGGAGCGGGAGGATATCGAGCTTATGACCATCGCGCCGGAGCTTCGCAAGGATCTTGAGGAACGCAAGCGTTTGATCAACGCGTCGGATATCACGTTTTTGTGCCTCCCGGATGAAGCATCCAAGGAGTCGGTATCCCTCGTGGAAAATGAGGATGTGGTGATCCTCGATACTTCGACGGCACATCGGACCGCCGACGGATGGGCGTACGGTTTTCCGGAGTTGTCCGCAAAGCACAGGGAGGCGATCGTGAAAGGCAAACGGATCGCTGTGCCGGGGTGTCATGCTTCGGGATTTATTTCCCTTGTGTATCCTTTGATCGCAGGCGGGATCCTTGCGCCGGATTATCCACTGGCGGCCTTTTCATTGACGGGCTACAGCGGAGGCGGAAAGGGCATGATCGCTGCCTATGAGGCCGAGGATAAGGCGGAAGAATTCTTTTCGCCGCGGCAGTATGGGATCGCCCAGCAGCATAAGCATCTGCCGGAGATGCGCAAGGTTTGCGGCCTGACGCGGACGCCCTTATTTTCTCCCATTGTGGATGATTACTACAGCGGTATGCTGGTGACGGTGCCTCTGCATGCGGATCTCATGCAGAAAAAAATGGGTGTGGCGAGCTTGCGAGAATACTATGCAGACTTCTATGCGGGAAGCCTTTTTGTATCCGTGGCACCGGAGGAAGATGCACATCAGGCTTCGGGATTTTTGGCCGGTAATACGCTTAGCGGAAAAGACAGTATGCGGATCTATGTGACGGGAAACGACGAGAGGATCCTTGTGGCGTCCCAGTTTGATAATCTTGGCAAAGGTGCTTCCGGCGCAGCGATGCAGTGCATGAATCTGGTGATGGGTTGCGAGGAGACCAAGGGGCTGTTTCTGTAAGGAAATGTCACCTTTACTTTGCACGGGACATAGTGTATATTGATGAAAGAATAAGGAACGGTCTTTTTCTTATGTAGAAAAAGAGATGGGGAACAGTATGTCAGACATGATAAAAGTGGCAGTAGATGCCATGGGCGGGGACAATGCCCCGGGAGAGGTCGTAAAGGGCGCCGTGGAGGCGCTACAGGCAAATAAGCGGATCTTTGTTTATTTAACGGGTCGCAAGGAGGATATCGAGGAAGAACTGGCGAAGTACGAATATCCCAAGGACAGATTGGAGATCGTACCGACCACGGAGGTGATCGAGATGGCGGAGCAGCCCACGACAGCCATCCGTACCAAGAAGGATTCCTCCATGGTCAGAGGCCTGCGTATGGTAAAAAGCGGAGAGGCGGATGCTTTTGTTTCCGCGGGCAGTACCGGTGCCGTTCTTGTGGGTGGGATCCTCTTGGTCGGTAAGGCCAAGGGTGTGCAGCGTTCACCGCTTGCACCGTTGATCCCGACACGTACGGGCGTATCGCTTCTGATCGATTGCGGAGCGAATGTTGACGCGAGAAGCGATCATTTGGTACAATTTGCACAGATGGGTTCCATCTATATGGAGCAGGTGATGGGCATTGAGAATCCTCGGGTTGCCATTGTCAATATCGGCGCCGAGGAGGAGAAGGGCAACAGCCTGGTCAAGGAGACCATGCCAAAGCTTAAAGAGACAAAGGGGATCCATTTTATCGGCAGCATCGAAGCCAGGGATATTCCGGAAGGGTATGCGGATGTTATCGTCTGCGATGCCTTCGTGGGTAATGTGATCCTAAAGCTTTATGAGGGCGTGGGATCCACTATGATCGGTATGATCAAGCAGGGGCTTATGACAAGTCTTAGGTCTAAGATCGGTGCACTTCTCATCAAACCTTCCTTAAAGGGTGTGGTGAAGATGTTTGATACCTCCCATTACGGCGGCGCACCGCTGTTGGGATTACGGGGGCTTGTGGTCAAGACCCATGGCAGCTCCAAAGCGGCAGAGATCAAGAATTCGATCCTGCAGTGTATTACATTTACGGAGCAGAGGATCAACGAACAGATCGTAGAACGCCTTGCACAGTTAAGCGACGAAGACACAGTGTCGGAGGATGCGGCAACGGATGCGGGTGAGGAACAATAAACCAGTCAAAGGAGAGGAATAAGCGTATGGAATTTGAGATTTTGAAGAATATCATTGCGGAGACTCTGGGAGTAGACACGGAGGAGATCACCATGGATACCACCTTTGAAGGTGACCTGGGTGCGGATTCTTTGGATGTGACCTCCATCATTATTGAGCTGGAAGAGCAGTTGGATATCCAGATCAGTGATGAAGAAGCTGTAGAGATCAAGACGGTCGGAGATGCGGTCGCCAAGATCAAGGAAGCGGTAGGCAATCTCGACGATTAGGGATTACCGCAGCATCATAGGATAGGAGGGATCAGGGTTTCTTAAAGGACCTTTAAGAAGCCTTGGTCTTTTTTGAAAAGGAAGCGAAAATGAAAAAAGAGCAGGAGGAATTTCAGAACGTCATTTGTTATGAATTTCAGGATCCGGA
>CAJOPA010000087.1 GCA_905236235.1 uncultured Eubacterium sp.
AGGCTTTTCTTTCATAGGTTACTCCGTTTTGGGTTGTTATGCTTTCTGTTCCCGTTTCTTTAAATATTCTTTGATCTTAAAAGCGCAAAAATATGGGAATGTGAAAATATCGTTTGTATGTCCCACGTTACAATCTCCCAGTTTGATCCCATAGGAAATATCACTGTAATTCTTATTTTTGATCAGCGCCGACAGGGACTTTGACTGGTCGCGATTGGATTTCACTTCCACGGGGATCAGATCGTTTTGTGTTCTTACAAAAAAATCCTCTTCCAGGGTGGAATTCTCTTTTTTATAATAAAATAACCCAAGTCCCTGCTTTACAAAAGCTTCGGCAACAAAATTCTCATAGAGCGCACCGCGATACACTCCAAGATTTTTATTAACCCTTAAATCCTCCTGCGCTTCCTCATCCAGTGCCGAAATCAGCAGTCCCGTATCGGGGTAGTACAGTTTATATTTACTTTCCTCTACATTTCCTTTAAGCGGAAGTTCGGGAAACTGCAGGCAATGGCACTCCGTGATAACACCCGCGTCCACAAGCCATGCTATACAACCCGTATATTCCCTGGATCTTGCATTCTTCTCGATCTTATTATATTGAAACTTCTTGTTCTCTTTTGCAAGCTGCGCCGGAATACTCCTGTATATACTGATGATCCTGGTTTGATCCGAGCTTTCCGCATATTTTCTTACATCTTCCTCGTAATCCAGTCTGATCTGCTTTTGCACCTCGAGCGTCCCGGAAAAGGAACCGGTCTCTATATAAAGTTTGACAACATCCGGCATTCCTCCCAGCACGCAATAATCCAAAAACAGACGCTTAAAGACGGATAATTCATTGTCATTAAACGGCTTGTTTTCCAGCATATGCACAAGAATAGAATCGATCTGTTCCTGCGTATAGCCTTTGGCCCAAAGGAATTCCTCAAAATCCATGGAATACATCTCATAATCCGTCTTGGCTCCGACGCTGTTACTGTGGATCTTTTTATAATTGATCCCCGGCATGGATCCGCTGCAGATCACATCATATCTGCCGTCCGTTTTAAAAGACTTCAGGGTTGTTGCAACATCGGGATTTTCCTGTATTTCATCAAAAAGAAGGATCGTTTGATCCGGAATAAACTTCAAGGTAGGATCCGCCAAAGAAATATTCTTGATCACGCTTTCCACATCATAACCATCCTCCAAGATCTGCATGAATTTCTTCTCAAGGGCAAAATTAATGTAGACTACATTTTCGTAATTTGCTTTGGCAAAATGCAGGATGGATTCCGTCTTGCCGATCTGCCTTGCTCCCTTTACGATCAGAGGCTTATGCATCGGATCTGCTTTCCAATGAGCTAAAAAGTCATCAATCTTTCTTCTGTAATACATCTTCCACCTCCCAATTTGTATACTATCACAAAATATGAGGCAGTTTCAATTCTATATTCACATTTCATGAGCCACTTTTGACCATTTTATCACATTTCATGAAATTTTGGGGCATGTGGCACAAAAATGGGAATCCGAGGATTCCCATTGTCACTTTAGGAAAACCATTCTCTCCGGCATCCTTCAACTTCTTTAAGTATTTTCTTTATCCATCGTATTTTAATCTCCAAAAATGTAGAATTCTACACATTTGTCGAATAAAAAATCAGATTCCTATCCAAAGCACCCATCGGACGCCATGCGGAATTTATTCCGTACCTTTCAAATACCCCCTGACATCCGCATCCCAAACCGTCCGCATGCCCGTGCCGTCCCGCCGGGTTAGAGTTATACAAACCTCTCCCAGGGCACCTGTGTTTCCCGGAGTAACCGGCGTATCCGTCTCGTCCGACGCACCCAATGCATCCGCCGATTTCGTCGTATTCCACCCGGCATCCTCATCCATGGACAACACCAGCCGGTTCATGTAGCCCGGATCCTTTGCCTCTGCGTCCTCGGGGTAGACTCTGCCGTCACAAACGACCCTTGCCTTCACCGTCCCCACCGTGGGATCGGAAAAAAAGGAAGCCATATGCAAAAAGGCCTTCTCGGGGCGTTTGCCGCAGGATCTCCCCTTTACACGCAGCTCCCCGATATCCTCGGGGCACAGTACCAAAGCATCCCTGTCAAGGTCAAAGCCCGCAGGAAGCGCGTATTCCACGGAAAGCGTCCCGGAATGCAGTCCGCCCGATACCTTCGCGTCAATATTTTTCGCATCAAGATAATCCTGCACGGCGCGTAAGGCCGCATCCGCAGCATAGGTCTTGCTCCCGGCCTGATCCGCCGTAGATCCCGCCACGGCGCGCCAGTGATACAGGATCTTTGGCACGTGGATAAACTCGGCGCCAAAAAGCCGCGCCCGCAAGACATAATCATAGTCCTGCGCGCCGTCATAATCCTTACGAAAACCAAAAAGATTTTGAAAAAGGAGGCGGTCCGTCACCATCAGATGACAGACGACATTATTGCGCCGCAAGAGCTCCTCATTGTCCGTAAGCTTTATGTGCGGGAAAAAATGCGCTCCGTCCTCCGTGATCTTATCCTCATCGGAATACCAGATCACCGGGCCTGTTTTATCTTTTAAAGACTGATATGCTTCATAGAGCGCGTTGGGGGGAAGCACGTCATCATGATCGACAAAGACGAGATACTGCCCCCGGGCCTCGCCCGCTGCCGCGTTGGTATTATCGGAGATCCCGAGGTTTTCTTCAAGCGTGCAGATCCGCACCTTCCCGGCATCGATCGCCTCCCGAAAGACCGGATCGGAAAACAGCTTGTCCTTCACCGGCGCCTCGGGGGAAGCATCCGCAAGGATAAGTTCCCAGGACGGAAAAGTCTGGTCCAGGATACTGCGCACCATCTCCCGAAGATAGGGCGGATGGGTGCGATAGCAGGCCGTAACCACAGAAAAGAAAGGCGCCTCCCCCGCAAGATCCTCCTGCGGGCGGGCGCACTCTTCCCGTAAATGGGCGCACTCTTCCCATAAGTGGGCGCACTCCTCCCGCTGACGGGAGAGCTCCTCCGCTGTCGGCGCAAACGTCTCCCAGGTGTAGTCAAATAAGGCTTTTCTGCTCTTTGCCTTATGATACAACGTGGAGAAACCGTATTGTCTTGTTAGTTTACATAATTTTATAAATCGATGCATAGACTTCTCTGCGGTCTGCGGTCGGGCCGTCTACCTGTGCTTAATATGAAGAATACCGATAAAGAAACTGCCAAAGATCACTTCGATCCCCACAACGATGAGCATCATGGCCGGGATGGTGATCTTTAACATATCCTCCGCCATCAGGGCACCAAATCCGGTCTTGCCCCAAAGGACCAGGGCGATCACGGAGATCACGATGCCAAGCAAAAAGAGGATCACGCCAAGAAAGATCCCGCGATTGACGCTGGTGCTTTCCAGCCACCGATCAAGCTTCCCGTCCGCAGGGATAAAGCCCGTCACCTTGGCATAGGAACGGCTGAAAAGCGAAAACATGACGAGATTGACACCCACGATCATCGCCGCGGCGGCATACAAAAGGGTGTTGACACCCAGTCCCGCCCGGCCGATGTTAAAGCTGCCAAAGGTCAGGATCACGGTAAATATCAGTCCCAATGCAAAAAGGATCACGCCCGGATAAAGGAAGAGCCAGTTGGGGCTGTGCATCAGAAGGAATTTTAAATGCCGCCATCCGTCGGACCAGCTGCGCAGATGAGGCGCGCGGGAACGACCGTCCTTCTTTAAGGTGGTGGGCACTTCGGCGATCTTTAAATGATGCAGGGTGGCTTTAACCACCATCTCGCTGGCATATTCCATGCCCGTGGTCACTAACCCTAAGGAAAGGATGGACTCGCGGTTGTATCCGCGAAGGCCGCAGTGATAATCCCCGATATTACTGGGGTAGAAAAGCCGTGCGATAAAGGAAAGCACGGGATTGCCGAGGTAGCGGTGAAGCGGCGGCATGGCGCCGGGTTCGATCCCGCCCTTAAAGCGATTGCCCATGACCAGGTCGTAACCTTCGCGAAGCTTTTCCACAAAAGGCATCAGATGCAAAAAATCATAGCTGTCATCCGCATCACCCATGATCACGTATTTGCCGAGAGCCGCGTTACACCCACCGATCAACGCCGCGCCGTATCCGCGCTCGGCTACGGGTACCACTCTCGC
>CAJOPA010000088.1 GCA_905236235.1 uncultured Eubacterium sp.
CTGGATTTCCTTGTATGTAGCCTTGGCTTCTGCACTTGTCAGGTCCAGTTCGTCCATATCCACTTTTACTTCAATATGATACTTCGCTTCAGAGAGTTTGGACAAAAGTGCGACCGTCTCAACATGCCCCGTCCGCCCAAATTGGTCCACGGGCGTATATTTTAAAAGCGCATATCCATTTTCACACAAATACTTCAGATCGCGCGCAAACGTCGCCGGATCGCAGCTGACGTAAACGATCCTCTTCGGCGCCATGCGGACCATGGAGATAAGACAATCTTCGTCACAGCCCTTTCGTGGCGGATCCACCACGATCACATCCGGTCGCAGACTGTCCCCGATCTCCTCCGCCTTGCCGACAGCAAATTCCGTATTGGTCAAGCCGTTTAGGGAGGCATTGACCTTCGCATCCTCGATCGCTTCCGGCACGATCTCGATGCCGCAGACCTTCCCTGCCTGTCGCGCCATAAAAAGCGAAATGGTCCCGATCCCGCAATACAGATCCAGCACGGTCTCCGTCCCCGTAAGCCCCGCATACTCCACGGCTTTGTGATAAAGCTTTACGGTCTGGAGAGGGTTTACCTGATAAAAGGACGGCAACGAGATCCGAAAACGAAGTCCGTCCAAAACATCCTCGATATAGGATGTTCCGTACAAAAGTCGCGTCCGATCTCCGAGGATCACGTTGGTATTCTCCGTATTGCTGTTTAAAAGGATGGAAGTCATGCCTTCATGTTTACATAATTCCTCAATCAGGAGGTCTTCCGCAGGCAGACGCTTACCGTTTACCACAAGCGCCACCATCACCTGCCCCGTTGCAAATCCGCAGCGGATAAAAATATGACGCAGGAGCCCCCTGCCCGTCGTCTCGTCATAGGCTGTGATCCCGTTTTCCGAAGCGAAGCGAAGGATCGTATCCGTGATCTCTCCGAAGGCTTCCGGTCCCAAAAGGCAGTCCTTTTGCGGGATGATTTGATGGGTCCTGCCCGCAAAAAAACCTGCCACAAGTCTGCCTTCCTTGTCCGTTCCCACCGGGATCTGCGCCTTGTTGCGATAGCGCTCCGGCACCTCCATCCCCAGGATCGGCTCCCGGGCGGCATCGAGGATCTCAGGCGAGATCCCGCCGATCCTGCGCAGATCCTCATACACCCTGTCGGCCTTAAAGCGAAGCTCCGCTTCATAGCTTAAACACTGTAGCTGGCAACCGCCACAGGCACGATGCTGCTGGCAACGGGGCTTTACCCGGTCGGGCGACGGGGAAAGAACCTCCAAGAGGCGGGCATAACCGTAGCTTTTCTTGGTCTTCATCACCAAGGCACGGATATGATCGCCGATCACGGTGTCTTTTACAAAAAAAGGAAAGCCGTTGTGTTTTCCCACTCCGGCGCCTTCCTTTGTCATATCTTCTATGGTCAATTCCAGGATCTCGTTTTTTTGGTAGATCCTTCCGTCCTGTTTTTTATTCATAATATCCGGTCCTTCGGAAGCTTCCGTCCAACATGAAATCCTTTTTCTGCCAGGAATGATCCGTCGGCTCGATCGTCTCAAATGCCTCCGTCAAATGCTGCATCTTGGCATCCATATTGTCGGCCATATGCAGTGCCACCGCCTCTGCAAGTGCCGGCGTCTTGGGAGATCCGTAGATAAGCTCCCCGTGATGCGCCAGTATGCAATGCTTTAATTCCGAAGCAAGAGCAGGTGGAAATCCCTCGATCCCACGGATCCCCGAGGAGATCATCTCATAACCCATGGCAATATGTCCCAAGAGTTGCCCGTCGTCCGTATAATCATTCATCGGAAAACGGCTGAGCTCCTTTACTTTGCCCACATCATGGAAAAGCGCCGCCGTAATGAGCAGATCACGGTTAAGCACCGGATAACGCTCTGCCAAAACATCGCACAACTCCGTCACCGCCAGCGTATGCTGCAACAGTCCGCCGACAAAGGCATGGTGCAGGCTCTTCGCCGCCGAGGCCTGCGAAAACATTTTTTTAAACGACGCATTTTCAAAGAACACATCCAACAGTTGCCGCAGATGCGCCTGCTTTACGGAATGCGAAAGCGCAAGCAGACGGGTATACATCTCTTCGAGATCATAGGGGCTGACCGGCAGATAATCCTCCGGAACATACTCTCCCTCCACGGCACGATAGATGCGTGTGATCTTGATCTGATTCTGTCCCTGGAAAACGGTAACCTCCCCTACAACATGTGCATAATCGTAAGGTTCCACATCCTCGATCCCCGGAGAATCGGGGTCCCAGATCTTGCCGTCGACCGTTCCCGTCTTGTCCGCCAATACCACGGAAATGTATTCACTTCCGCTCTTTTGTCTGGCGTGTACCACGTTTTTTACAAGATATACCTCCTGTACTCTGTCTCTCTCCTTCAAGTTTGCAATTGTTTGCATAAATTCCTCTTTCTAAGGCAATGATGCCAATGTTACTTCTAAAGTGATCTCTTTGTATTCCGTATTGGCAAGACGCATCACCGTCACCGTGACCGTCTCTCCCACGTTGTGATTTTGCAGGTATCGCTGCAGATCCGTCACGGAGGTGATCTCGGTACTGCCAAAGGCGGTAATGACATCTCCCTCCTGCAATCCTCCCTCAAAGGCCGGAGAATCCGCATGGATTGCTGTCACATACGCCCCGTAGGGCAGATCATATTTGTCCGCAAGCGCATCCGTCACCGTGCTGACATTTACGCCGAGATACGCCATCTGTTCTCCGTTGAGCAGTCGTTCGATCAGAGGCTTTAACTCCGAGATCGCCACAGCCGTAATGGTATTGGTGTCCTCTTCTTTGACAAGGCTTGGCAAAATGATACCGATGACCTCTCCGGAAAGATTGATCAACACGCCGCTACCGTCACTGCTCCCCACCATATCCGTGGCAAGGAGCCTGTAAGCGCCGTCCTCCACGGAGATCTCATTGTCCGTGGCGATCAGATCTCCCACCAGAACGGAATAGATCCCGCCCAGGGGACTTCCCAGTGCAAGCACCAGATCTCCCTGCCGGCACAGATAGGAATTGCCCAGGGTCGCTACCTCGATCACCTCTTTGGTATCCTCCGTGATCTGCGCCAGAGGCACGGCAACCACCGCAAGCCCCGTGATCTCATCCGTAGCGACCAGATAGGCGGTCAGTACCTCATCATCAATAAAGGTCACGCGGATCTCACCCGCATCCTCTACGACATGCTTTTGCGTAAGGATGAGCAAATGGACATTGTTGTCTCCCAAGATCACTCCGGCCGCCGTACCTTCCCGCTCATAATTGGTATCAAAAAGGTCGGATGCACTGGTGACGCCGCTGACGGTCACAATACTTGGATTCGCTTCGATCCCGATCTGATACAGCGCACTTTGCAGCGCTTGATACTCCTCGGTGCTCATCGCTGCGATCTCTCCGCCGGATGTCGTGTCCGTCTGCGCTCCGTCGTCTGTATCCTCTCCGGATTCTCCCACGGCGTCCGCACTTGCCGACGGCACATCACCGGACGCAGCGCCATTGTCAAGGAACACCGGCACGTCATCGAGCGAGATGCTCACGCTAACGGTCTCCTCCGTGGATGCGGAAGGCTTCATTACGGTCTTGGATAGAGCAAAATACGTAAAAAAAGCTGCCGCGCCGAAAAGGATCCCAAAGCATACGGCAATCCCCGCACCGCGCAAAAGGCGTTTGGTGCCGATCGGTTTTTCTTTTATCTTTTCCCGGATGAAAGTCTTTTTTTCTTCATCCTGTCTGTTTTCTTCCTGCATCGTATCCCCCATGGTGTCAATGAATATCTCATTATAACAGGCAGTTATGAACAAACTATGACAAGCCACGAAAAAAAGAAGTTTTTTCTTCTTTTTATCTTTCCCCCAAACGGAAGATACGTTACAATATTTCTATGAATAAACGGACATTTACCACATTGGAATTCCATAAGATCACGGAGAGACTTGCGGAGCATGCCGTCACCGAGGACGGCAAGGAGCTCTGCCGGAAGCTTACCCCTTCCACGGACCTTTCGGAGATCACGCTGTCGCAGCAGCAGACGCAGGATGCTTTTGTACGCGCGTTGCAAAAACCTGTTTTCTCTTTTTCCTCCGTAAAGCCCGTGATCCCGAGCTTAAAACGCCTTGAGATCGGCGGCGTATTGCGCTCGGACGAACTTTTACATATCGCCGGCGTCCTGCAAACGGCCGCCACGGCACTTGACTTTGACGGGGAGGATCCCGACAAGCGTCC
>CAJOPA010000089.1 GCA_905236235.1 uncultured Eubacterium sp.
CCGCTTACAAACTGGCTGCTGATATTCCCGGGGATCGCATACGCGCCGCTTGCGATCTCTCCCTTCGTCCGAATATAAGAACCGGTATCATCTTTTTCCCGGATCAGGTATCCTCCGGTTTTTTGTGCAATATCTTCATAGATATCCAAAGGTCGCTCCAGCAGGCGCTTGGAACCGTACACGGTTGCTTCTCTGTGGGATAACCACAAAAGAGGAAGAAAGAAGCGAATGGTCGTACCGCATTCCCTGCAGTCCACGGACAACTCCCGCTGCGGGATCACTCCGCCGATCCCGCAGATCTTTACCGTCTTTTGGTCATGATCGGCAGTCTGCGGATCAAAATCCACGGCAGCTCCCAAGTGTTTGATCACATCCAGGGTTGCCAGGATATCTTCCGAGAGTTCCAGATGATGAAGCGTACTCTCCCCCTGCGCCAGTGCAGCGCATACCAGATAGCGGTGCGCCATGCTTTTGGACGTCGGTGCCTTTACAATACCATGGGCTTTGGATGGTTTTATTCTTACTTTCATACAGGATCCTTCCTATCAAATCCTATCACGTTCCCACAAAAAGCGTATATATCCTGTCTGCGACGCTTTTTGCCGCCGCATCCGGATCGCACGATCTGTCCGTCCCGACGATGTCTGCGCAATTAATCCGCTTATCACATGTGGCAAGATAACGATCATAGCGTTTTTCATATAAAGCAGTGATCTTATCCGCCGAGTCCGCCAGAGGCCTGTCGTCCGTGGGAAGAAGTTCGGAAAGCGCTCTGTCCAAAAAATAGATCTGCCCGTTTCGTTTTAAGAGCGACACATTTTCATCCCGAAGTATGGCGCCGCCTCCCGTGGCGATCACCGCGCCTCCTCTTTGAGAAAGCTCCCGGATCACCTCCGTCTCAAGATCGCGAAAATACGCTTCGCCATTCTCTGCAAAGATTTGGGAGATCTCCCTGTTTTCCCGTGCCACGATCATGGCATCCGTATCCGCAAAATCCCTTTCAAGCCGATCGGCAAGAATCCTTCCGACCGTACTCTTGCCCGATGCCGGCATACCGGTCAGTACCACGTTTTGCTTTCGCACTTCCATGGTATGAAAGATCTCTTCCGTCATCTCCTTCGCATAGGTTGTATCAAAAAACAGTTCCGAGGCTTTGACCGCCTGCATGACCAGCATATACAATCCGCCTGCGGCAGGGATGCCGCGTTTATAGGCATTTGCCAAAAGGGTGGTTTGATGCGGATTATAGATCACATCCACAACACCGGTAAGCTTTGCAAAATCCGACAGATCAAGCGGGCACTGCTCGGGGTGCGGAAACATGCCCGAAGGCGTGGTATTGATCACAAACCCGGCATCCGCATGATCCTTCACAGCCTGCTCATACGAGATCTCTCCTTTCGAAGGATCCGGATGTCGGCTGACTTTGCGGATCTCGCCGGCATGAAGCATGTGCAAGACATGTTCCGCCGTCTTGGATGTTCCGCCCGTTCCGAGGATCAGTGCCTTTTTGCCATCGAGCGAAACTCCCAAACGCGTGATCAACGCATGTAAGCCGTATACATCCGTATTGTAACCGTAAAGCCTGCCGTCTTTGTTGACCACGGTATTGACGGCACCGATCCGTTTGGCGTTTTCCTCTACCTCATCAAGAAACGGGATCACCTTTTCCTTGTAAGGAATGGTGACATTGACTCCGCAAAAAGCGCGCTCTTTCATAAAAGAAGCAAGATCCTCCGGCGCAATCTCATGAAGTTCATACACGCAATCCGTAAGCATTTCATGGATTTCTTTGGAATAACTGTGTCCGAGATGCTCTCCGATCAATCCGTATTTCACCGGTCATCCTCCCTTGCAAAAAAATCAGTACCCAAACGACCTGCCAGCATATCATAGAGCACAAACGCACTGATACTGTTTATCACCACGCAGGCCCTGTGCAAAATGGACGGATCATGCCTCCCGACAAGCTTTAGCTCCTCATCCGTCTTTTGCAGATAGTCCACCGTCTGCTGCGTTTTATATATGGACGGCGTCGGTTTTACTGCTACCGAAAACAGGATCGGCATACCGTTGGTGATCCCGCCGTTGATCCCGGCATTATGATTGGTCCTGGTGCAAATACGATCTCCTTCCATATAGAAGGCATCATTGTATTGACTCCCCGGCAGCTTAATATCCGAAAACGCATGTCCAAACTGCACGCCTTTGACCGCAGGCACGGAAAACAAGCCATGAGCAAGCGTGCTCTCCATCGTATCAAACCAGGGTTCTCCCAGCCCGGCCGGATGGCCGACGATGGCCGTCTCCAAAATTCCGCCGACGCTGTCGCCTTCATTGGCAGCTGCCTCCATGACACTGCGCATCTTTTCTTCCTGAGCTTCATCAAGCACGGGAAAATTCTTATCACAAAGACTTGCAATATCTTCCTTTAAACGTCTCTCCGTCAAGGACGCATCCTCTCCGGCAAAAAAGCTGCGATCCTTCACCTCTTTGCACTGCGCGATATGGGTACCGATCTCGATCCCGCACCCTTTTAATGCATCCGACACCACAGCGCCACCGGCAACCAACGCCGCCGTGATCCGTCCGCTGAAATGTCCGCCGCCCCGGGGATCCTGGAAACCATGATACTTCATCTGCGCTGTCACATCCGCATGTCCCGGACGCGCCAGATGCGCCACTTCCTCATAATCCCCGCTTTTCACATTGCGATTGGGGATCAGGATGGTCAAAGGTGTCCCGGTGGTCCTGCCGCGATAGACGCCGCTTAGGATCTCAAATGCATCCTCCTCCACGCGAGACGTGGAGATCTTGCCGGAGGGTCTGCGCAGGGATAATTGGTGCGCAATCGATGTCTCATCCACACGAAGTCCCGGGCAAAGACCGTCAAGCACGATTCCCACGGCCGGACCGTGGCTTTCGCCAAACAAAGTCACCTGTAAGTTGTTCCCAAAGGTATTTTTCATCTTGTTTTTCCTTTATGCTCGTAAAATACTGTGCAGTCGTTCCTCAAAAAAGGAGGGAGGCACTTCCTCCAGACGACAGCTTCCGATCTCATCCACCAAAACCGCCGTAATACTCTCTCCACCTTTCTTTTTATCATGCAAAAGCGCCTGCATGACCGCCTCGGTTGAAAAATCGATCCGCGTGGGTATCTCCAATTTTTTAAGAACGGCAAGGAGACGTTCCCGCACCTGCCCGCTTGTAACCGCCACCATGCCAAGGGCAACGCATTCTCCGTGGTAGCATTCCCCGGGAAGCTTCGTCGTCTCTATGGCATGGCCGATCGTGTGTCCGAAATTCAGGATCTTACGCAAGTTGGCCTCTTTTTCATCCTGCATCACCACATCTGCCTTGATACCGATCGCCTCGGGCAGGATCCTGTCCAATTGCATAAAAGGATCGTCCTCCTCAAAAATACGAAACAGGCTCGCAGAGGAGGTCATGGCCATCTTTAACGCCTCCGCAAGGCCGTTTGCAACCTGCCGTCTCGGAAGCGTACGTAACGTGTCCGGGTCTACCAGCACACATTTCGGTTGATAAAACGTACCGACCATGTTTTTGATACCGTCATAATTGATCGCTGTCTTGCCACCGATGGAGGAATCCACCTGGCTCAATACCGTCGTCGGGATATTATAAAAATCAATCCCGCGCATATACGTAGAAGCCGCAAAACCACCAAGATCTCCGACCACGCCTCCGCCCACGGAAACCAGGCAATCCTTTCTCGTAAATCCATGTTCCACAAGCGCGTGCATGACCTCGCCGTAAACGGGCAAGCTTTTGCTCTGCTCGCCTTCCTTTACGGTCACAACATGGCATTCTTTACACTGCTTACGAATGCATTCCACGTAGTCTGCGGGTATATTTACCTCGGTAAGGAGCAAAACCTTCCGCCCGAGATCCAAATACCGATCCGCCTTTTGTACGGCGCCGCGTTCCACGATCACTTCATAAGCATGATCTTTTATATCTACCGGGATCCGCATCCTATCCTCCTTATTGACTGCATAACTTCCAAATCTAAGACAATCCCTTCATTTCCTCATAACACCCCAGCACCTTAAAAATCTCGCACTGCGCGGAAAGCTCCTCGATCATCCGGTCCCGATGCGTCCGATCGCTCTCTCCGACAGCTTCCACATAAAAATAGTATTGCCAGGGAAGATCCTGCACGGGCCTGCTTCGGATCACATGCATATTATACCCATATTTTCCGATGGCCGATATAGCCTTTGCGAGCGCTCCGGGGCTGTTTTGCAAAGTAAACATCAGGCTGATCTCTTCCTTCTTCCCGTGTTCCCTGTCATCGGGAAGCTTGGAAAGCACCGCAAATTTGGTGGTATTCATCACATTTTCATGAATATTTTCCTTCAAAATCTTTAATCCGTACCGCTTTGCCGCTTCCTCTCCGGCGATCGCTCCCACGGTCGGATCTCCCTCCTCGGCAACCATACGTGCCGCCACGGCCGTGTTGGAAGTCTGCTCCGTGCGCAGATCATGTTCACGTATATACGCCGCGCATTGCATAAGCGCCTGCGGATGACTCTTTACCAAGCGAATGTCTTCTGCTTTTGCGTCTTGCAATCCGAGCAAATGTTGACGGATCTCTAATGTATACAAACCGTTCAGACAGAGATTCCCGTGAAACATCAGATCCATCACCTGTCCCACTTCTCCGGCATAGCTGTTTTCCACGGGCAAAACGCAGGCATCGCATTCTCCGTTCTTCACCGCATGATAAGCATCGGCAAAGGATGCATAGGATACCGGCCGGATCTCGCAAAAAATCTTTTGCGCAGCCAGATCGGCAAACGCTCCTTCCTCTCCGCTGTAAGCTACACGCATGCCGCTTACAAGACGACTCTGGTAATGCTTGGACAGATCCATCACGTTTTGCTGAAAATCCATATAATAGGAACGAAGTCCCTCCTCCGGGATCCATTCCGTGTTGCGATGCAAGAGCACCTGTTCACGCGCAAGATCTTCGACCGGCAGACCTCTCTTGGCTTTATACGCGCCGATCTTTGCCGCCACTTGCATCCGATCGCAAAAAAGCTCAGCCATTTGGCGATCGATGCGATTGATCTCTTCCCTTAATACAGAAAGTTCCTCCATCATCCGTCTCCTTTTTAAAAAAACGGCCCCATTCTCAAAGAATAGAGCCATAACATCTTAACCGTGATCACTGTCCTATGCTTTGTTCCTTATTATTTTAACTAAAGATAGCAAAATAGGCCTTATAAAAAAAGGCCGGAACAAAACCAAAATAAAAATTCTGAAAATCCATTCGTAAAGAATGCTGCTGCATAGAACAATCCTTCTCTCTTTAGCGCTTTAAAGCACTTACATGTACATTGTAAAACATGATGTCCTCTTTTGCAAGAAATTTTTTCATTTGCAACGTCTGAAAACCGAAGAAAGTTAAATTTCAAATATGAGTCTAAAAACATACGTTCTTGTCATAGAATCCCGATTTAATATCGCAAAAACAGACCATAGATTTAACCCTGATCGAATATTGCTTTACAGCCATCTATGAAAAGTATATATAATATATTACTATAGTCAATTGATTACGCGCATCATATGTAAACTAATTTTAAGGCATAAAATCCGTATAAATTAGGATTTATACCCCTTATGATTTATCATATTTACATTTAATTATCCTTTACGCATTCTTTGAAGCATCTCAATGTCCCTTATGCTCACCCAAATGCTTCCTTTTGTATCGCGTTTCTTCTCCATAACGGTTGCATCAACGTCCTATGTATTCTCACAGAGCATTGCATACGATCGTGAGGCAAAAGAATCCACGCAAAGCGTACAAAAAAGCCCCCACCTACAAATAGGTGGGGGCTAGGTTCCGTTAAAATCTTTTGATTTTTACTGTCCCATCTGCTTTGCTACTTCCTCAGCAAAGTTCTCTTCCTTCTTCTCGATACCTTCTCCGGTCTCAAAACGCAGGAAGCTCTTGATCGTGAAGTTTGCGCCTTCAGCCTTTGCAACAGACGCTACGTAGTTCTCTACGCTCTGCTTGCCGTCTTCTGCTTTAACATATACCTGGCTTAACAGGCAGATTTCCTTCATTTCCTTGTTTACACGGCCGGCGATCATGCCCTCGATGACCTTCTGCGGCTTCTGGGATTCCTTCGGATCATTCATGATCTGCGCAAGCAGGATCTCCTTTTCGTGTGCAATGGTCTCCTCGGATACGTCCTTCTGGGAAACATACTTCGGATTCATAGCAGCAACCTGCATTGCCACATTCGTCATGGCTTCCTTGATGCCATCCGTGATCTTGTCGGTATCGGCCTCAACCAATACACCGATTCTTCCGCCACCGTGCAGATAGGAAACAACGCAACCATCCGTATCGATCTTTGCAAATCTGCGGATGGAAAGCTTCTCACCGATCACTGCGATCTTTTCCGTAAGAACTTCGTTTACGGACTTGGAAGCGTCCTTCTTCCAACCTTCCGCAAGGAAAGCATCAATATCGGCTGCGGATGTAGCAAGTGCCTGTGCAGCAACATCCTCTACAAACTCCTGGAATACTTCGTTCTTAGCAACGAAGTCCGTCTCACTGTTTACCTCAACGATCGCAGCATGCTTGTCTGCATCCACAATGGTGCGTACCAAACCTTCTGCAGCGATACGGCTGGCTTTCTTTTCAGCCTTTGCCTGTCCGTTCTTTCTCAGATATTCTACGGCGGCATCCATATCGCCGTCCGTCTCGGTAAGAGCCTTCTTGCAATCCATCATGCCGGCGCCGGTCATTTCTCTTAATTCCTTTACCATAGAAGCAGAAATTGCCATGATAAAACCTCCAATCTTATAA
>CAJOPA010000090.1 GCA_905236235.1 uncultured Eubacterium sp.
GCGGTGGCGAAGCGATCGGATCGGGTGTCTGCACGGGAGCAAACCTTTTGCGGATGCGTTGGGCCTCTTCAAAGAAGAGATACGTTTTTAACCACGCGGATTAATACCTCCAATGAGGAGGCATTTTCCCTTGTTTCTTGTTGTAATATTCCAAAATCCGCAGGGAAAAGATGAAGGAGAATAATTCGTTCTCGTTTTCTATCCTCGTTCCCAGAATTTCAAAACATTTGTTGATACGATAGGAAACCGTGTTCCGGTGGATAAACATCACCTCCGCGGTATGGGAAATACTGCGGAAGGACTCCAGATACGCATGAAGCGTGGGAGCCAGATCCGTATTGTGCTTGGTGTCGTATTCCTCAAGTTCCAGCACCTTTTTGTGGCAAAACTGCTTTAACGGCAACTGGTTGTCCAAGAGTTCCATCATATGATAGATGGCGCCCTCATCGTACGGATAGTAAATGGGGCCGTTTTTAAGTGTCGCCGCGATCTCGGACATGCCCTTGGCCTGGGTGTAAGCATTGTGCAGATGCGCAAGATTTTGAAACGACTGGGAAACGCCGGCAATATAATCGTATTTGACCATGATGGGTGTGATCGGGATCTCCTCATCCGGCAGATGCGAATACTCCTTGTCCATGCTGAGCACGCAAACGATATGGTTGTCATGACTGACCGCATGGCAACCGTTTAAACGACGAAACTCATCGAGGACCCCTTCCACGCCAGCATCCATGATCTGCTCCGCCTGCGGAAAGATATCCAGCACGTAATTGTATGCTTTGGAAGACCAGTGCAGTAATTTCATGTGTTCGCGGATGGATTCCGCGGAAAATTTCTCGCCGTTTAAAAGGCGGATCAGGAAGTTTTCGATAGCATGTCCGCTCGAGCTTAAAAAATACTGCTCCTGGCGCAGGATATCCACCACAAAATGAGAAAGGATCTCCACCACGTCCACGTCTTCGTCGTGCAGCTCCTCCAGATACGCGGTAATCACCATGGTCGCCACGTGTCCCCCACCGATGACGATGGGTTTGATGATCCTCGGCCACTCCATATCGCTGTCATTGATGATCACCGGAAGATGCTTTTTGATGGCGGCATCATAGCCGTCATACATTTCCCGGATGTTTTCATTCCTCGGTTGCACTTCCCGGTGGGAATCGACGATCTCCTTTTTCCATTTGGGATCATCCACCTCGGCATACTGAGAATACGCCAGCTTCACGCCCGCGCGATCCTCAATAAACATCGGATTCTTAAGAATCTCAAAACCAATATCCGCAATCTCCTGCAACGTATGCACATTGGATGCTACGCGCAGTTTGGATAAATTTTCCAAGTCCATACCCTAACCCCCATGATCTTCTCCCTCTGTGTGACAAGAGCACAAAAATTTAAAAATATTATAGCATTTTTGCGCCCCTGTGCCAAGAAACCTTTCAGAGGCAGCAAACCTTTCAGAGCATGTTTGAAAGCGCCTGCACGATCTCCTCGGTGCAGGATACCCCCACCGCACCGTGCTCAACCCCGGCAGACAAAAGCTCCTTTGCCCCGGGATACGCCTCGTAGGCCGCCTGCGTATAGGCATACGGGATATAGGTATCCTCCTCGGCCGCCAGGAAAAGTACCGGCGGAAGCTCTGCCGCACGCGCCGACAAATCTGCCAAAGCCTCTGCCAGTTCCGGATCACCGGCCGTATACGCCACCTTGGAGACGGCAACTGCTTTCATAAGCTGATAAAAAGGAAATGCCGGCAGCTTATAGGAATGCTTTAACGTATAGGTCGCCATCTCGTGAAACGAAGCATAGGGGCTTTCCGCGATCACCAGGGATACGCTTTGCGCCACGGTCTCATCGGCAAGTGCAAACAAAATGGCATTGGCGCCCATTCCCTCTCCGTAAAGCAGGATCTCTCCCTGTGTCATCTGGTTTACATAATCCACCCATGCTGTGACATCCATCGCTTCCGTATAGCCAAAACCGCAAGCCGCATCCCCGCTATCTCCTTCTCCGCGCAGATCGACAAGCAGGATGTTGGTCTCCCGGTTTGCAAAGATCTCTCCCAGAGTAAAACGGCTCTCCGTGGTATTTCCGAACATCGGGAAGACGATGACCGTCTCCGTCGCACCGCAATCATAGAAAACGCCGGAAAGCACCGTCCCGTCCTCTGCCGTCACCGTCACGCCGTCCCACAGGTGGGAAGCACGAAAGACTTCCCAGGCATCCGTACTCGCGCCGAGTGCTTCCGCCGTGGTCGCATCCGTGACGTTCCTGCCTTCCATGTAACTGATCGCTTCCGCTTCCCCATCGCCGTGCATGACGAAACTGTCCACGTATCCCTTGATGACATTTCCTGCCCAGGCAACGATCACCGTCAACACTAGGATGATCACCATGATCACATATACCCGGGGATGATGACCCTTTTTATTTTGATTGGTTTCCTGCTCTATAACCTTCTCTTCCACTTGCTTTCTCCGATCACTTTCCGACAAATTTCATTCCCATGGCATGTCTTTGTGCCTGATAATGCACCTCTATGGCCGCCTCGGCTTCTTCTTCCACGGCCTGCCTGCGCAAAGCGGATAAAGCCGCGATCTCTGCCGCATCCTGCCCGGCTCCGTCATAGATGACCAGATAGGCCGCCGTGCCATCGGCCTCCAAAAGACATGTGCTGTCTCCGGCCGTGCGCTTCCCGTCAAAGGCCCACGCAGCCACGACCGCGGGCAGATCCTCCGTCAACACATTTTCCAGAACACCGTCCGTCTTTCGGAGGGACGCATCCTCGCCAAAGGCATCCGATAGCGCCGCAAAGGAGGACAGATCCTCCGTATACCGTCCGTAAAGCTCTTCGATCTTTGAAGAAAGAGCATTTTTATATGCCTCTGACACCTCTCCGGTCGTCGCATCCACGACGCCGTAGAGCGTGATCATCCGCAGATCGGCACTCGCGTAGGAGGTTAGCTCCGGGTGTGCGTCCAGATAGGCCGTCACCGCCTCGTGGGAGATCTCCGTCTGTGCCAAAAGATAAGCCTTATAAGCCTGCGCCTTCACATCCATGGTAAGCTGCGCCTCAAAAATTTTTTCCGTCATGCCGGCGCCGTAATACGCCACCAGGTAGTCGCCGCGGCTTAAATTGTTAAGCGCCCGGTCCGCATCGATCTCGCTCCATTTCGCATCGATGGCGGCAAGCTCCTCCTCGGAAAATGCATATCCCGCCGCTTCCGCCAGACCGGCATAATATGCCGTCTCCGAAAGATGCTCAAATCCAAGGGTGATAAAGTAATCCTGCCAGTTCTCCCCGTCCTCCCGCGTCTGATCCTTAAGAGAAACGGACGGGTCAAATCCAAGCGCATCCGTATCGTCGCCATATTCCGCCAGATACGCGATATATTCCGTGAAATAGTAATAATTGACCTCCACGCCGGTGTAATCCGTATTGTAGACCGTCGCCGCCGTAAGGATCCTCTGCAGATACCCGGAATTGAGTACGATAAAAATAATGATCACCGGGACGATGATGATGTATAAAGGTTTTAAATCATGGCTTCCCATACTGAGACCGCCTGTCGATTTTGCCATGGTTTTTGCTTCCTTTCCGGAAAAATAAGAGGGGGTATGGAAAACCCCACATCCCCTCCATTGTAAACAAAGTTGGATTTTTTTTGCAAGCCTCTCTTGCCGATCCTCTTAGTAGAAGATGATACAGCAGATGCAGCATACCACGGAGAAAATTACCGGAATAATAACCGTGGTCACAAACATATCCCAATAACCTTCCTTATGGGTAACACCGAATACGGAAAGTGAAATTGCCGTAGACTGTGCATGCGGCATGGAGTCGAAGGTCTGCGTCGTACACAGAAGCAGTCGACGAAGTGCGCCGGCATTCACACCCATATCGAGGTAAGCCTGACCGAACAGCGGCAGCCAGATCATCATTGCCGCGATACCATCGGTAGTCAGTGCCGCAACGATCGCTACGGAGATCATCGCCGTTACGTAAGGATTGAAGGAAAGACCGAGTACCCACTCCTGTACCGGGGTGAAAGCCGCACAGGTAGCAACGACCTGACCGAAGCCGTATACGCAGCCGGCAAGTACGAGGAATCCCCACATGGACGGTGCGCCTTCGGAAAGGATCTTCACGAATCCGATCTCTTTAACCCTGTTAAAATGCAGGATCACCAGAACCAGCGCGCCGGTCAGCTGTGCAAGTGCAACCAGCGTCGTGGAATCAATACCGAGTGCATTGTAGATGATGGCAGATACAACCACCACGATCAGGGGAATCACGGAAGTCCAAAAGCCCGGAAGCGTACTCTCGTCTACCTGCTCCAAATCATCCGCATTGCCTTCAAAACCTTCCCCATTGACACGGCATTTCTTTACCATGCGCGTGATCCAAAGGAAGAAAAGGATGATGCCAAGGATACCAACGCCGACGGAAAGTACCGGTGCGTCATAGATGGAAGTACCCAGGAACATATTCGGCAGAGAGCCGGGAACGTTGGCAACCGGCATACAGAAGGAGATCGCCGGAGCGATACCGACTGCCGAGATGAGCGCAACCTTCTTGGGCAGGTTTGCCGCCTTCATGACCGGCATAGCCAAAACAACAACAACGTAGACATAGGTGCCGACACCTGCAAGGAGCAGGATGACGGTGGTGATGGTCAGTGCGAGATAGCAGCGATCCACACCGATCCATTTCACGATCTTGTTACCTACGGCCATGGCACATCCGGTTTTCTCCATCAGATAACCGAGAAGGCCCGAAGCCGTAAACACTGCGAACATCAAAAGTACCAGACTCGACACCCCCGTCGGGAATGTAGTAAACATTGATGTCATAAAGGTCTCTGTTGAACCAAGTGCTGCGATACAGGCGCAGATCAACGCCGCAATTCCCGTATGCATCCCCTTGAAACAGAGAATGATGAAGACCGCGATTGACAAAATAATGAGCAATCCACTGGCTGCAACATTCGTAATCATAATACACCCTCCTTCTAACACATTTTTTGATTATGATTGTTTCATAGCTACACTATATAATTTTCTCCCCTTGAATTGCGTCATGCCACATGCACAAAAAATGATTTATTCATGTGCTGCGGACACAATGGCCTTAAGAGCGAAAAGGCGTGTAGGTATTGTGATTATCCAAGGTTTCGTAAGGCTCCGGCCATGGCACGGTATCCTGCGGTTTATCCAGCACGGAATACGGTTTGTGCATGGGGCCGGGATCCGTTACCGGCGGCGGATCGCCAAGCGTCGGCGGTGCCGCGTCTTCGATCACGGGCGCGGTGATCCTGGCATACTCCTCGGCCGCCCAGTTAAAGCAGTCAAGCCTCGTCAAAATATCCGGGCAAACATGCTCGTGCAGGTATTTCCATTCCCCGTCCTCACATACAAAATCCGATCCGTAACGCTCCCAAAGGACATTGCAATACTTCTCCTTCTCCGGCGTCAGGCAGGAATGGATCACGCCAGGGGTGATAAAGGACCCCCGGGCACTCTTCCCATCCGCTGCCACCTCGATGACATCCGTCACAAGCGTATGCACGGAGGCCTCCATGAGCGGGCGCGGATCCTTGCCGGTCGTTTCCGGATAGATATCCATCATTTCGATCGCATTTTCAAAAGCCATCTTATCATACTGCGTTACCGAACCGTACCACACCTGGTCAAATCCGCGCATTCTCCCGAATGCATGCGCCCAGGAGCATTCGTCACTGCGGGACCAGAGATTGGCCCACTCTCCCGCCGCATCGGCGCGGCCATGCAGATAGGTATGCCTTGCTTTGACGTTTTCCACGGCCTGACTGCCGGCCGCATTGCGTATCCTGTCATGAATACTCAACTTCATCTCCAGTTCCCTCCTTCCTTTGCATGGAATCCAAAATCTGCCGGTGCACGATACCCTTCCGGCCCATAGCTCGTATCCTCCCCAAACGTCTCATAGCGCTCGGGCATGGGCGGATAGTTGTCCCACCAGTTAAAATTCGTATCATGGATCACCTTTGCAACAGTCGGCGTGCCAAATTCCAGATCCACGGGATTGGTCTCATAGTTATGATAGATCTCCTGCTTGGAGTAATCTTCCCCCGCGCCGCACACAAGATCCGTGGCAACCACCATATGCCAGATCATCCATCCGTCCTTTTCTTTGACAAAATCGATGGCCACCTTCTCCGGCATCCAGTAAACCTTCGCCTCTCCCTTAGGCGTAGCCGTGCTCTCCTGCGCGATGGAATACCAAAGTCCCCGCGCAGTCCTGCCGTCTGCGGCAATCTCCACCAGACCCGTGCTGATCGGGTGCGACGTCAGGCAGCCCAAATAGAGGTTGTCTGCCGGATCTCCGATCTCCGGATGCGCTTGTGTGATCTTTGCGATCTCTTTTTTTCTTTCCTCTGCATGGTGGTTAACATAATATTTTTCTATCGCATCCATACCGACGTAGTATCCGGTATTTCTGCCAAAAGATGCCGTCTTGCGGTTCTCCGGCTCCTTTACCCAGAGCTCTTGTAATTCTTCGCTCCGCATTTCATTGGCAAGATAGATCACACGCTTGTTGGCGATCTTTTTGATCTCCTCCATATCCCAGATCCGTCCGAGTCGCCCCAGATCCGCCTGCTGTGACAGATCCCCCTCGTCGGGTTTTGCATATACGGAAAATGTAAAATCATTTTTTCCGCAGGAAGTATCCTTCCATGCATCCGCACAGCCCAAAGCATAGCTTCCGTCCGCCGCCTGCACCACCCCGTAGGAAGCATCCTGTGAAAAGGTCGCATACGGTACGGGGAATTTGGGTGCATAGGTCAAAGGCCGATCCCATCGGTAGTACGGGCGAAATACCTGCTTTACCGTGTACTCGGGATAGCGAAATTCCCCAAGCGCCTTAAATTCCGGAAGCGGCGGGTAAGGCGTGGTCTCCCTGCCCCAGTTCTGTCCGCAGATACTGTCGATATCATTGACATACAAAAGATGCCATATCTTAAACCCATCGTCCTCTTTGATGAAATCAACGCCGAAATACCCCCACGTCCAGTATGCCACGGGGCCGCCTTCCTCCACTTCGTTGTAAGCCCCCTGGCAGTACCACAAGCCGCGGGCCGTCTTGCCGTCATCCGCCACTTCGATGATGGGGCAGCTTAAAGGCTTTACCTTAAAGGGCCCGATCCCGTAGCGTTCCTCCTCTGTGAGATCCCCCAACTTTTCCGGAAATCTTTTGGCAAGGCATCCCGCCACCAGTGCGTTTCTCTCCCGCACGGCGCGATAGTAGCCGTCGACGGCTTCTTTTCCGATATAGCTTCCGTCGTTAAACGTCAGGCATACATCCTCTGCCTGCCGGCTCCAGAACCGGTCAAAGATCTCCCCTTCTCTGTTTAGGATCACCAGATTGGCATACTTGCCCATCAGATTTTTGAGGGCTCGCTGCTCTTCCCATCGGGTGATCCCGGTTTCCAAACTCTGCATAGGTTTGACTCCTTCCTTTTATTCCATGTCCATCATAAACGTATCCAGGACCTGTTTTGCATCCGCCGTTGCCTGCTGTACCCTGCCGGCATGCTTGGCGTCTCCGATCACCACCGTCTCGGCAACAATCCCCAAAAGGTCTTTGTACGCCGCTTCATCCGAACGCATCCCCGCACTCATGAGCACGGTATCCGCGGGGATTGCCAAGATTTCCTCCCCCGCGTCGTTTTGCACGACGATCCTGACCTCGGTGGGGGTGATCTCCTTGCAGGACGCCCGGGTATAGATCCGGATCCCGCTTTCTTTTTCGATCTGATGCATCAGATTGATCCGGTAGGTCACCACGCAATCGGCGGCAACTTCGTCCCGCATCTCGATGAGCGCCACCTCATGCCCCTTTCTTGCAAAAAGCACCGCCAGCTCGCAGCCGATCATACCGCCGCCGATCACGGCAACTCTGTGTCCGACTTTTTCCCGATACAGATCCCCGTTTGCATCGCGCTCCGTAGAATTCATCACGTCCGCGCCGATGAGCACATGAGGAAGATCCGCTCCGGGAATGGGCGGGATCACGGGCTTGGCACCCGTGGCGATCACAAGCAGATCCGGGCTCTCTTCGCGCACGATCTCCGGCGTCACCTCCGTGCCGGTCACGATCCGGATGGGCAGCTTGCGACACATATGATCCAGGTAGCTGCGGTAATGATACATCGTCTTTTTAAAACCGGTATCCTCCGCAAATTTCAAAGCACCGCCGAGCTTTTTGCGCTTTTCGTAAAGCACGGTCTCGTTGCCGTATTGCGCGGACTTGATCGCCGTGTGCATCCCTCCGGGTCCGCCGCCTACGATCATAACTTTGCCGTGGCGCGTATGCGGTAAGGGATGCAGTGCGTCCGACTCTCTGCCGATCACGGGGTTGATACTGCACCGCATGATCTTGTTTTCCATCATACCGCCCTGACATTGTCCGCAGCGCAGGCAGGGACGGATCTCATCGATCCTGCCCTCCGTCACCTTGCGTGGCAGGAAAGGGTCCGCCAAAAGCGCACGTCCCATGGCGATGCCGTCCGCCTTGCCCTCTTGAAGAAAGGCCTCCATCTGCACCGGATCGTTCCAGGCGCCTACCGTGACCACCGGCGTGGAAACATGCTTTTTGATCTCCTCCGCCAGTCCGGCATTCTCCGCATGCTCCTGAAAAACGCCGGGATGCATCAGGATAAAGGAATACAGATCCTGCTGGGTCCCTGCGGAGACATGGATCAGATCCACGGCTCCGTCAAGCGCCTTGGCGATCTCCACGCCCGTGCGGATGTCATAACCGCCCTGCATGCGTTCCGAACCGCTGATGCGGATCTCGATGGGAAACTGCTCTCCGACGGCCTCGCGCACCTTTTCCACCACCAGCAGGGCAAAACGCATACGGTTTTCAAAACTGCCGCCCCATTCGTCTGTGCGATGATTGGTCACTTCGGAGATAAACTGGTGGATCAACCACCCGTGACCTGCATGGATCATGACCATATCAAAACCGCAATCCTTGGCGATCTTCGCAGCCCTGCCGTAAGCTTCCGCCACCTCGTAGATCTGCGCCGTCGTCATCTCCTCCACGGTGTCTCCCCATTCGTCCACATACCCGCTCGGACCGATGGGATTGCGCCCGCCAAGCGTATCCGGGGAGCAAAGCGCGCCGCCGTGGTCGATCTCCACCGAGGCCGCCGCGCCACCGGAATGAATGGCATCCGCAAGCTTTACAAGGTAAGGCAGATGGGAACTGTCATCAAGCCCCACCTGCTCCGGGTGAGACCTCCCCGTGGTATTGTCCACGATCACGTCCCCCACACTCACAAGAGCACAGCCGCCCATCGCCTTGTATCTGTAATAATCAATATTTTCCCGGGAATAATGTTCATTCTCGCCGAGTTTGGCAAGAGAAGTCGGTGCCGAAAACATTCGGTTTTTAAGAACAAGCCCCCGAAGTGTAAGCGGCGTAAGAAGATTGGGAAATTCCTCACAGCCTCTCTCCGGGTTCTTTTCGATCATCCTGTCTGTCATCCAAAAAACCTCCTTACGCTGTTCATCTTAACAGGATAAGGAGGTCCTGGCAAACAATTTTATAGAGTAAGCCTACAACTGTTTAGTTGTCAATCTGTAGAAATGTACGAACAAAAACCGCCACGGCGCCAATGGTATATTCCCGATCGGAAAGTGCCGTATGCAGGATCCTGTCCTCTCCTATGGAAGGATCGTACTGCCTGCATTTGGCAATGATCTCGCGGCGCATCTTTTCCGACCGAAAAAGACTTCCCGACAGGATTACCCGATGCGGTGCGATGAGTGTCATCGTATTGACGATACTGCGGGCAAACAGATCCAGCGCTTCCTGTAATGCCTTCTCATCAAGACCGTCGATCGCGCGGCTGCTCACCACGGTTTCCAGGCACCCCCGCTTGCCGCAGCTGCAGGGTTTGCCGTCTTTTTTTACGATATAATGTCCGAGCTCCGCCGTCTTGCCGTGTCGTCCCTCATAGACCTTTCCGTCGATCACAACGGCACTTCCGACGCCCGGGCCCCACTTGATGACCAGAAGGCTGTTGTATTTTCTGCCGGCGCCGAAAAAGATCTCCGCTGCCGCGAAGGCATCCACGTTATTGCGAACCAACACCGGCAACGCCAGCGCGTCCTCAAGGATCTGCCGAACGGGCACGGGATCCTTCCAGATGCCGTACGCCTGTCGGGCGACACCGTCGGCTTCATCCACGATCCCCGGAACCGTTACGCTGATCGCACGGATCTTGTCCGCCGCCTCTTTTGATACCTTGTTAAACAAGGTTCTGCAAACCCCGATGATCTCTTCAAGCAGATCGTTCGGTGCGGGATAGTTTTCCGTTAAAAATTGGCAAACGGCCTTTTCTCCTTCGATCGTTTGCAGGGCATGGCCTTTGCAGTCGCAGACAGCCACCGTGACCTGCCCGGATTCAATGGCCACAACGCAGACGTAAGTCCACCCGGCATTTAAATCCAGCAACACCTTGCGTCTGCCGGCCGTGCGCGCCGTGTCGTCCGATTGCTCGGAAAACCCCGCCTCTTTGAGGATCCCCTCTTCAAGAAGCGCCGTCGTGATCTGACTGACACTGGCCGGTGTCAGGTGCGTGGCAGTGGCAATATCCTTTCTGGAGACAGGACCGTAATTGTTAATATAATGCAGGATGAGCGAGCGGTTTTCACGCTTTACGCCCTCCATATTGATCCCTGTTTTCCGCATGGTTTTCTCCTTCGCCTTGCCCGATCCGTATCAAAAACGCAGCACTTCCATGGAAAGCATATGCGCAAGTGCCTCCAGTTCCTCGGCCACGTCACCGTAGATCACGGCATAGTGCGGCTCCCAGCCATCCTCCACCGTGCGATAGACGATCTCTTCGGCACATGCCTCCGTCTGCACCACAACGGACGTCCCGTAAAACTGCTTCGGCCGGTCAAGCGCCTTGCCTGAGGCGATAAAAAAGCGAAACTCTCCCCGGGCATCCTTCCCGATCCGAAAGATCGTCACCTGCTCCGCTTCTTTGCAGCCAAATTCCAACGTGGGTCCGATCCCACGATTGCAATGCACGCCCACCTCTGCGCCGGTATCCTCTCTTGCAAGCGAACAGGCCGCCGTACCGCAGTGCCAGAATGTAATCGTATTTTCCTTTTCATCCATGGAAACGGGATCTCCAAAAAACGAAGGCTCTCCCGTAAGGCGCATGCCCACATACATGGAAAGCGCACCGTAGGCATCGGCCTCACAGCTTGCCGCGACCCCCGCATCATTCAGGACCGCAAGCACCGCACACACCGGTGTCCCGTAATCCGTAAAGAAATCCGGCCAGCACCTGGACGCCACGGCGCCGATCTGATGCTCCTTCACATAGGTCGTATAGGCCTTTACCAACTTGGCAAAATCCATGCGGTTCTTTTCCGGGGTCTTTTCAAGCCCCCGCATGCTCTTCTCCACCGCCTGCAAGGACGCTTCTCCCTCTTCCTCCGTATACGCCCTCGCCATCCGCATCAATTCCCGGGCTTCCACGCTAAGAAGATGCACGCCGAAGGATTGCAGCAGATCCGCATCCTGCGCCCGTCCGAATCCAAAGCCCTGCGGCGTATCCCCCACGGCAAGCAGGGTCATTTGCCGCATGTCGTTTCGCACCGCCGCCGCGCGTACCATGGCTGCGATCTTCTTTTGCACCGCCTCTTCCTGCGGTCCTCCGAAAACATATGCCACGTTTTTTTGCTGAACTCTCCGAAACGTATTGGCCGCCGAATAGGCGCCGGTCAAGGAGTTTAACCGCAGTCTCCCGCCGTCGATGACCGGTTCGCGTAAGGTCCAGAGCAATACCGGCACCTCGGTAAACGCATGCATCACCTCGGATGCATAGGCCGCATTGGCAAAGGTCACGTTTTGAAAAAAAATGAGATCCGGGGAGAGTCCGTCCAGATACTCTTTTAACAGATCAAGTGTCAAAAGCATTTCCTTAGGGAAAACAAATTCCGCATTCCCCTCCGGAAAATTTTCCTTTTGGATCTTTGTAAGCAAAGCCACGGAATCCTCGAATTCCTTTTGCGCACTCTCCAGATGAAACGTTCCCACGCCTACGGGAACATAGGCAACCTGCAATGTTTTCATAGCTGTTTGACTCCTTTTTTCTTACGCACGGGATGATACCCGATAAGATGAAACCTACTTGAAAAATAACGAGATCCCCGTGATCAAAAGCAGGATATGGGTTAACATAATAAATATATGCTGACTCATTCGTTTATACAAAAATCCGCCCAGCGCCATGCCGCCAAAAAGAAACGGCAGCGCGCATCCCGTCACCCGCAGGGTGGTCAGGCCAAACCCGCCGGAGAAAAGATGCGTCAAAAAGATGATCCCGTTTAAAAAGATCCATACCGTCGAGATCGTGGCGCGAAAGGCAGCTTTTTCCGGAAGTTTTCTTGTCATGTAACCGATCAGGATCGGTCCGCCGCAGACAAACATCCCATGCACCAGGCCCGCCGCAAGAAGCGCCGCAAGGTCAAGTGTCAATCCCAAGGGTCCGTCTGTCCTGCCACTGTCTTTTACACGGTCTTTTTGGCGCAGGATCCCGTACAGCCCGACAAGCGCTACGGCGACCGTCACCGCGCCGAGCAAAAAGTACAGCACCCGCGGACTTCCGGAGAGCCTCTGCTTTAAGTAAAGTCCCGCCAGTACCGCCGGGATCATGACCCAAAGCACCTGCTTTAAGATCTTCGTATCCACATGACGATAGGCGCCGCAAAGCACACAGATCCCCGAGGCAAGGCCCAGGGCATTTAGGACCGGCACCGCCACGTCCATTCCCACGAGCCGCAGTGAAAAAGGCATCGCCAGGATGGTGCCCGCAAATCCCGTGATCCCCTGCATGATATTCGCCAAAAGAATGGTGATGTAAAAAAGGATCTCCGCCATCATACGCAGTGAAACTCCAAATTCTCACCCGTCACGCCCGGGCAGGCGCCCTGTGCGATCAGCGGCTCTCTGTCGGGATGTGCGATCACCCACTTGTTTTTTTGTAAAAGCAACGCCGCCTCCGGATCCCCTGCCAAAAAGGCACGTTTTCTGCTTGCTTTCTCCTCCTCCGAAAGGGGCGTATTGGTCCCTGCGGGCAGGATCACCACCGTCCGAAAGCCCTCCTCATTGACACGGATCGGGGAAAGATGCAGCGTATAGGGGTAAAGTTCGATGAACGTCCCCGCGGGCACAAAAAACAGCACCGCATCCGCGGGGTCATAGGTGATGCCGGTCGGATTTTGCCCGGGAAGTCCCCGGATCTCATCCATAGCGGGAAAAGAAATACCCGTGGCATGCCCCAGAAAAAGCAACTGATCCGTAACCGCCAGATCCAGTTCACTGCCTTTGTGGTACTCAAAACCGTTCATGGTCGTATTCATGCCGTTGCAATACCCGGCCTCCACAGGCAGTCCTCCGTAAAAAACATCGCGGATCGCCTTCACCGCGGCAAGTGTCTCCATCGCAGTATCGCTTGCGACGTAAAGATTGCCCTCCTCGGGGATCGGCGTAAGCTCCCGCATATACGACAAAAGCTCCTCCGGATCCGGTTGGGAAAGCACCCGTCCGTAGGGAAAAAATGCCTCCGAACGCACGTCAAACACCGGGCGTTTTAATTGTTGGGCGTATGCTTCTGCTCTATTCACCGCGAACCACCTTGATCGTTGCACAAAAATCTTCCTTACCGAGCCCCATCTCCATCGCCTTGTCATACACGCGGACGGCGTTTTCTTCTCCCGGCATGGATACGCCGCACTGCTTGGCCAGGTTTAAGCAGATGTGCACGTCCTTATGCTCGTTTTCAACGGAAAATGCCGTGGTATAATCCTCTTTGGCGAGCACATCCTTTTTGGAATCCAGATACCAGTTGCCGGCGCCTCCGTAGGAGATCGCCTCCGCATAATTATAAATATCAATCCCGTTTTTGGCCGCGAGCGTCATGGTCTCGTTCACGCCGTTCTGGATCTGGGAAACCAGGGCGTTATGGCAGATCTTCATCACGAGGCCTTTGCCGTTATCGCCCATCCGCTTTACATTTTCACCCATGTACAGCAGGATGGGACGGATCTTTTCATACAGCTCCTCGGAGCTTCCCACGTAGATCCCGAGTTTGCCGGCGATGGCCGCCGGTTTGCTCTTTACCACGGGCGCATCCGCAAAATCCGCCCCCGTTGCCTTGACCATGGTCGCGATCTCCACGGAGACCTGCGGATCGATGGTACTCATGTCGATGCAGATCTTTCCTGCGCAAAGGTCCGGCAGTACCTCTTCGTAAACCGAACGGGAGTGCTCGGATTTGGGCACCATGGTGATGAACACATCCGCATGCTGCATCACTTCCCGGGAGGAGGCACAGGGGATCGCACCCTTTGCCGCCAAAAGGTTCACCTTCTCCTTTACAAAATCAAAGACATAGACCGCATCGTCATGCTTTTTTATGATATTTTCACACATGGACTCGCCCATGATGCCGAGTCCCACAAAACCGATCTTCAATGCTCGTTCCTTCTTTCTCTTATGCGTCCTCGTTGCCTACGGTATGATCCCAGGCGTCCTCAAAGGTCTCGATGCCCTGTCTGGTGTAGGCATGATGCATGGAATCCTTATACACGACCAAACCCGCCGTCACGATATCCGCTCCGGCCACGGCGCAATCCGTAAACTGCTTGGGCGTACGCACCGCCGCGCAGATGATCTGCGTCTTGCCGTAAAAACCGTAATTTTTATAAATGGTCACGATGTCCTGAATGTATTGCTTGCAATCCTCGCCGTTTTGCTCCTTCCAACCGATAAAGGGCGATACGAAAAGCGAACCGTTCTTGGCGGGAAGGATCGCCTGCGACGGCGAAAAGATGAGCGTCACATTGGTGCGGATCCCTTCCTTTTCCAGGCGCCTTGCGGCCGTCACGCCGGCTTCCGTCGCCGGGATCTTGATCACAAAATTTTTGCAGATCGAACCGATCTTTCTTGCCTCTTCGATCATGGCATTGGCATCATCGATGTGGGGGTTGATCTCCACACTCACCGGAAATCTCTCGTAGCCGCCGAGCCCTTCCTCGCGGATCCAGTCGGCGATATCTCCGATCGCGTCCAAAAAAGGCTTGCCGGAAGCCTGGATATGCCGGGGATTGGTGGTCACGCCGTCAATCCCAAACGTTGCATACGCCTCCTTGATCTCTTCCATCTTTGCACTGTCCAAAAAATACTTCATCACTACTCCTCCGCATGCATCTTGTACGCATTATCCTTATTCCAGAGCTTCTCGTAAGCAAAGCCCGTTACCTTCTCGCAAACTTCTTTTTCCTCCGGCGTGATCACGGATGTGTCCTCACCCTTTCGGCGGGCCACTTCCTTGCGGATGATGTCAAATTCCTTTTTCGTTACCGGGAACAAAACGGTAAAGAGGAAGGTGAAAACAAGGAAAAAGATCTGGGAGAATACGTAAATATAAGCGATCCCCCGCTGGGTGGACGCCGCCTGCCTGAGACCTGCGCTTGCCGCCACCTCGTCATAATGCACCATGGCAAGCAAAACGCCGATGATGGCCGAGGAAAAACCGGTCGCGATCTTTCTCGTAAAGGTTGCCATACCGGAGCAGATGCCCGGGCGGTTGACGGACGTGATCAGCTCATCCACGTCCACAAGATCCGAAAGGATCGCGTATATACTGGTCGATACACCCGCCATCGCCAGTCCGATGATGAAGCAAAGGATCAAAATAACCGTAAACGGTGCGCCCTCATAGGAGAAGAACAGCATGACGATCGTTGCCACAACACGGATCGGCGTGCCGATCAGGATGGGGAATTTTTTGCTCGTTGCCGCCATGATGGGGGCAAACAACAGCATTCCCAAAAACTGCGATACGAGGATGACACCCATCATCTTGGTGAAGTTGCCGCCACCGTACGCATTTAACACATCATCGATATAGTACACCGCCAATCCGGTGATAAAGTCCGTCGCTGCCTGTCCGAAAAGGAAAATGCCGATGAAAAGCTTAAACGAACGGCTCTTAAATACGGTAAAGGACTGGGTAAACGTCTGGCCGAATCCGACCTTTACCACTTCCTTCTGCCGCTCCCAGGTGCCTGCAAAGGTAAGCAGGATCACGACCAAAAAGATCACGGCAAAGATCAAAGACACCTTAAAATACTGCGACGCGTCGGTATTTTCCTTGATCATCAACGTGGGTACCAGGCCGGCCAAGATCGCGCCGAATGCGGAAAACGCCATGCGAACGCTCGTAAACTTGGCGCGAACAGTGTAATCCTCCACCATGTCCGGAAGAAGCGCATTGTACGGCACCATGACAATGGTAAAGCCCGTGGAGAAGAGCATGTACATCAAAACATAGAAGATATACTGTCCCCACACGGAATCACCCGATGCAAACGGGATCCACATCACCACAAAGGTAATGGCGGAAATGATGCTTCCCACCAGGATCCAGAATCTCTTTGCGCCAAACTTAGACCTTGTACGATCCGCGATATTGCCCATGATGGGGTCCGTGATCGCATCCCAGATCTTACCGATGAGCGGAATGGTTCCGGCAAGGGCCGTGGGCATTCCCAGCGCCTTAGTCAAAAAGACGGTATAAAACGTACTGATGACCACGAAGGCACCGCCGCCGTAGATGTCCGCAAAGCCGTAGCTTAATTTTGCGAGCAGACTGTTTTGTTTCTTCTCCATAAAACTTCCCTCCTGCAATTTTGTTTTCTATACCCTGCAATATCCTGTCATTTTATCAAACAGTCGACGCCGCTTGTCTCGCACGATCCGCTGCCTGCAGGATCTCCTCAAAGTAGGGGCTCTGCCTGCGGATAAATACCGGCGGCTGTCCCATGGGCGCCTCGATCTCGTAGGTACCGCCTTCATACTCTTTGCGGGTAAACAGTTGCACCCACTCATCCTCCGGCAACATCACCTTTCTCGATACGGCGCCGCGCTTTAACACCGGTGCCACCAGCAGATCTCTTCCCAAAAGATACTCCGTCGTCTCCGTATAGGCCGCGTCCTCATCATAATGGTAAAAGAACGGCCGCATCACCGGAAGCGCATCCTCGGCGCACTCCTTTACGCACGCCTTGAGATACCCCGCCAGAGCGGCATGCATCCGCGACGTCCACGCCAACTGGCTTAGCAGCTCCTCATCATCATCAAACTGGGCGTTTTTCACCGGCTGATTGCCCTCGTGGAAACGATAGAGTGGAGAAAAGGCATTCATCTCCTCCCACCGCATGAGCAATTCCTTGGAACGGCACATATGCATGATGGTGGTATAGCCGCCGGCATCGGAATGCGTGATGCCAAATCCGCTCATGGCCAGCGAAAACGTCGCAGGGATCACGGAAGCGATCCCGTCATCCACCGACCAGTCCACATGCTGATCCCCCGTCCACATCATCACGGACGCTCCGACCGTCTCCGTCGAACCGGCCCGCATGAAAAAGAAGAGATCCTCCCGACCGCTTTCCCGGATGACTTCGCGGTTTAATCTTGCCCAGAGCGCCGGCCAGCGGTTGTGCACCAGCTGCGGATCCTCTCCGGAAAAAAGCACGCAATCCATCGGAAGGTATTCTCCGAAGTCTGCCATCCAGCCGCTCATGCCAATGCCGACCATATTGTTTTGCATTACTTCCTTATACCAGTCCCACGCCTTGGGGTTGGTGAAATCCACCATGGCCGCGGGGAACGTGGTGATGGTCACCAGGTAATCCTTGCCGTCCCTGTCTTTGACGCAATACCCCTCCTTGGCCGCCGTGGCATAGAGATTGCCCTCTAAGGCAAGAAACGGATTGATATAGCCCAAAAACCGGATGCCCCGGTCCTTCCACGCTGTGATCTTTTCCGGCAGATGCGGATAGAGCTCCCTGTCCCATTCCCAATTCCACATGACCTGGTAGCCAAAATCCGTCCTACGACAGCCACACCAGTCCTGGGACCAGATCCCGCAGATCTTTGCGCCCGCAGCCTCCGCCCGGGCGATCTTTGCCTCGATCCGCTCCGTGCCCTCCTGCACGGCCAGGATCGCGCCGTCATAGAGCCAGTCGGCAAGGGTACTCTGCCTTCCGAGCAGATCCGCCATCCTGCCGGATAACGCCGCAAAACTGTCCGCTTCTCCCACGGTCACGTCGGGCACTTCCTGCAAAAAGAGCGTCGTCTGCCGCGGATCGGTAAAGTCAAATTCCGCAAATGCCGTGGTGTCGGCATGCACGAAATACCGGTCCGAAGAAACAAAGGTCGGTTGCGCATAATAGGATTCGTATTTGTGAAATGCAAGAACGTGTTCGGGATGTTTCCCCAACAGCTTTTCTCTGATGATCTTGGCGGTGATCCGCTTGGCGTTTTGATGCTCCGCCACGAAGATCCGGACCTTCTCCCCCTTGAGATCAAATTTGGAATAGGTCTCCCCGCACCCGTAGATATGTTCCTTTTCATGCGCGGGAAAGCTGACCCAAAAACGGTTCCACGCATGAAGATCTCCGGTGATGCCCTCTTCTTCCTGCGGCATCAGGCAGGTCAGACGCACGAGCCCTTCCTCGATCTCGGTGATCTTTAAGCCGTAGAGCTTCCCCTCTCTTTTATCCTCAAAAAGAAGCCTGTGCATACCGTCCTTTTCTTCGGACTCCACGCGCACAAGTCTCCTTTTTTCAAGGATCCGCTGCTTATATCGAAAGCTTCCGCGCTTCATGACAAAGCTGTTTTCGCCCCGTCCCACGCTCAGTTCCAGGTGCTTTAAAAAATCCTTCTGCATCCTTATTCCCCCCGGTTATCGCATAATTAATTAAAGCTTTTAATTAATTACATTCTACTCCCGCGCCTTTATGCTGTAAAGAGCTTTTTTCATAAAAAAAGACAGACGGTTCCTTTTATGATAAAATAAAAAAAAACATAAGGAGGAATACTATGGCAGCAACCGTTTACTTTACCAAAGACCTGTCCCCCGCATCCGTCGTACGTCTGTATGACACGGTGGGCAAGAAACTCTCCGGCAGGATCGCCATCAAGGTGCATTCCGGCGAGGACGGTAATCAAAATTTTCTGCATCCCGAATTTTGGAAACCCGTCGTGGACCATGTAGGCGGCACCATCGTGGAGTGCAACACCGCATATGAGGGAGAGCGCAATGCAACGCCAAAGCATATCAAGCTCCTTAAGAAACATAAATGGACCGACTTTTTTGATGTGGACCTGATGGATGCGGAGGGTCCGGACGTGGAGATCCCGGTCAAAAACGGAACCCATCTGCAAAAGGATATCATGGGCAAGCACTTTTTGGATTATGATTCCATGCTGGTGCTCTCCCATTTTAAGGGACATCCCATGGGAGGCTACGGCGGCGCCTTAAAGCAGCTTTCCATCGGCTGTGCCTCCTCGGCGGGCAAGGTCTATATCCATTCCGCCGGCAAATATCAAAAGGCCGAGGATCAGGATACCCTCTGGGGCGATCTTCCTCCCCAGGACGCCTTCCTCGAATCCATGGCAGAGGCCGCGAGCGCCGTTGTCGATCACTTTGCGGGCAATATCGTTTATATCAACGTGATGGCCAATATGTCCGTCGACTGCGATTGCTGCGCCATCGCGGAGGATCCGTGCCTAAAGGACATCGGTATCCTGGCATCGCTTGACCCCGTGGCCATCGACAGCGCCTGCATCGACCTGGTCAAGGCAAGCAAGAACATCGGCAGAGAGCATTTCCTTGAGCGCGTCAACTCCCGAAACGGCGAGCATACCATCGACACCGCCCGGGACCTTGGCATCGGCACCAGAGAATACGAACTGATCGAATGCTAGAAGCCTTCTTTTATGAAACCAAAAACCCCGATGTGCCAAAATGCACACCGGGGTTTTCCTATCTGACGCCCGTGACCCGGGCGGTTTGCACGATCATCCTTCGATCATGATCGTTTTCTTGGCAGGAATCTCCTGCGCCTGCTTCTTGGGAATGAACAGATCCAGAACGCCGTTTTCAAATCTCGCCTTCACGTCCTCCTCCGTCACCGCATCTCCCACGTAGAAGCTTCTCTGCATGGAGCCTGCAAAACGCTCCCTGCGGATGCAGCTGCCGTTCTTATCCTTCTCCTTGTCCTCATGCTGCTTTGCTGCCTGCACGGTGAGATAACCGTTTTCAAGGTCAAGCGCGATCTCCTCCTTCTTAAATCCCGGAAGGTCGATATCAAGCGTATACCCCGCATCGTCCTCATGCACATCCGTCTTCATCACATGTGATGCGTTCTTGCCGTACAGCTTCCTGTCGATATCGCTAAAGTCAGGCATCGGCGGGAATGCCATCCAGTCATCCAATAAATTTTCTCCAAAAATGCTCGGTAATAACATAACTACGTACCTCCTTTTGCTTTCTGCCCGAAGATCCTCCGACCGAACCCGTTTCGATCGATCACCATATCTTCCTCGGTTCGATTATGTTATAGCACCGATTATTAGCACTGTCAATAGGCGAGTGCTAATTTTAGAAAAATTTAATTATTTTTATTATTTGTTCATACTATTGCGAGGATGTGCCTTGCATTATGATTTATAACCCGTCACCGTATACAGTGCCACGGCCTTTCCGTTTTCATCTGTGATCTTTACCTGAAAGACCCCGGTGGTCCTGCCGCTTTTGATCCTCTCTGCCGTAGCGATGAGGCGTTTCCCCTTCGGGGAACTCAAATACTGAATGGTCGCATCGAGCGCAACCGTGGGAAGATGATCCCTGTTGCTTGCCACCGCAAATGCAAAATCCGCCAACGTAAACATCACGCCGCCCATAACGGCGCCGATGGCATTTAAATGATTTTCATTAAGGTCCATGCTACAGATGCAGCCGTACTCCGTCATTGTATCGATCTTCATGCCGGCATTCGTTGCAAACCGATCGTTTTCAAAATAGGCACGTACCTGCGCAAGATCACTGTAATCCAATACTTCCTTCGTCTGTTCCATGATGCGTTTTCCTTTCTTTTATTCATTGGGCTATTATACACCCGAACGCAAAGAAAAACACCCTTTTTCGAAAGAAAAGGAGCCTTTATCCGACGCATAGTTTTCCACCGCCTCCCGAAATCCCAAAAGCGCCGTCATGCAGGCATCATCCGATTCCGTTACGTGGCTTTGCGTGGTTTGGGATGCAACAGAAAGGATCCATCCTTGCTCCATATCAAAATTCCTCCCTTTCCCGTACTATATAGTTCGGAAAAAGGGAGGAATATCTCTGGGTCCGTACAATATTTATGATTCTTCCTGCGAAGATTCTTTCTCGGTTACTACCGTCTCATCTGTCGCCGTCCCGGTTGTTGCGCACTCCTGCGCAGCTTCCTTTACGGGCGCTTGCGCCGTTTCCTTCTTGCCGGCTTTTCTGGCCATATCTCTTTCCATACGCTCCTCACGCTTTTTCTGCGCTTCCGCAAGCTTCTTTTCCCGCTTTTCGGCGCGTTTGGCTTCCCTCTTGGCGGAATGCTTTTCCGCACGTCTGATAAAGAAGATCACCAGGATCGCAATGATCAAAAGCAATACGATGGACGGACTGTGAATGATCACGAAAAGTGCCACGCCACGCAGGAAATCTCCCACGTCATAGAGATTATCCACGAAACCTTCCCATGCTTCTTCCCAGAAGGTCAGTTCCTCCTCCGGATCTTCCGTGTACTCCACGACCTCTTCCACGGAGATATTCACGGTACTGTAGCTCACCAGATTGTCATAGGTACGCAGGGTGGACTCCAACGACTGCAGATGGTAGCGCACCTCGGTCAGCTGTGACTCGATCTCCATGATATCGGTGATGGTCTCAGCCTTTTCCATCAATGCAAGCAGCTGGTCCTCTTCCGCTTCCAGCGCCTCCTTGTAGCTCTCCAGATCCGTATAGGTTAACGTCACATCCTCCACGGACTTGCTCTCGGAGGTGACATTGCTCCTCTCGGAAACCCCGGAGAGATACGTCTGCAGGGAAGCCTCCGGAACACGCACCGTGATGGAACTGTAACGCTCCTTTTGATTGGAATAGGTTCTCTGGTCAACGGACACGCTCTCCACATACCCGCCGAGCTGCTCCGCCTGGGTCTCCAGATAATCCATGAGCGCATCAAACTCCAGCGTCTCCACGCGCATGTTCACCGTCGTGATCAGCTTCCGGCCGGTCGCCTTTGATGCGGAATAATCCGAGACATCCGTTGCCGCATTGTCCCCGATCGCGGTCGTCGCATAAGATTCATCAAGGGAAGTACCCTCATAGGAATCCAACGCGTAGTCCGCATCCTCATAGTAATATTCGTCACCATATGCATAGCCGCTATCGTAAGAAGCGGTCGATCCGCTGTATGCGTCCGTGCTGCCGCATCCGCAAAGCAGCATTACGCTGCACATGGCTACCAAAAATCTTGTATTCCTTTTTGTCATCATCTCATCTCCTCATCCCTGTCTTTGGCAGTTTCTCCCCTAAAGAATATTCTCTGCCGTGCACCGATTATACCACAAGCCCGCAAAAAGTGCGAGCCGGGGACAGATGGGGCCGGCTCGCACTTTTTGAGATTTTCGGTTATAATAGGTTCACTGAAAAAAGATACTTGCGGCAGAAACTGCCAAAGAAAGGATGAAGATATGCTCTGGGACGCACACATCCATACAAAATTTTCGGGAGACAGTGAGTCGGATCCTGTTGAGATCCTGCAGCACGCCCAATCCGGCGGATTAACCGGTGTTACTTTTACGGATCACCATGATATCGATTACCCCAAGCAGGAGTACGAACCGCCTTTTCTCATTCCGTTTGAGGAATACTTCCCCACATTACAGGCGCTTCCTGCCATCCTGCCCATACACATCGGCATCGAGCTGGGTCTGCAGCCTCATGTAGCAGAGGAGAATCTGGCGGTCACGACCGCCCACCCGTTTGATTTTGTGATCGGCTCCATCCACAATGTTTCCGGGATGGACCCTTACTATGGAGATTTTTTTGAAAACAAAACCAAGCGCGAGGCTTATGAGATCTATTTCTCGGAGACGCTGGAGAATATTCAGCTTTTTAAGGACTTTGACGTCCTCGGACACCTGGATTATATCATCCGCTACTATCCAGGCGAGGACAAGCTCTATCGCTATGCGGATTATGCGGATCGCATCGATGCCATCCTTACGGAATTGATCGACAGCGGACGCGGACTGGAATTAAACACGGGTTCCCTGCGCCGCGGTTTTAAGGAGGCTCATCCCATCACCGAGGTTTTGGAGCGCTACCGCGCCTTGGGCGGCGACATCATCACCATCGGGTCCGACGCCCATGTGGCGACGGATGTGGGTGCGGATTTTGCCAAAGGACGAGAGATCCTTCTATCCGCAGGATTTACCCATTATTGCATTTTCGCACAAAGGCAGCCGCAGTTTTTCCCATTATAAAAACACCCTGCGTCTGCCATAAGGACGGCCGCAAGTGTTTGCAAGTCCCCCTGCATCAGGAAAGGGACAGGACCGAGCCCACCGTGGCAAGCACGGAGCTTGCCACCACCAGGATCTGGAAGGGAAGGATCCCCAAACGACCACAGATCACAGAGGTCCCTTCGCGCTTTCGGGAACGATGATAAGCGATAATGATACCGATCCCGGTCAATATCTGGATCACCCCCGCAAGTCTCGTAAATCCCACAAACGTATTGCCGCCGAAAAAGGCGATCACAAGACACGGTACCGTAGCGAGCAGATAGCTGATCCGAATGGAAAAAGGCGTCTGCTCTTTTACAATGTCACGAAGGTTTAATGTATTGGCCCAAAACGAAGTGGATATAGCCAACAGGGAGAAAACATAGCCGACAATCCCGACCCATCCGCCAAGATGCGCGGCAAGATCCACCAGGGCACCGTCCTGGCTGACATTCGTACCTGCTCCGATCAATGTCATCAACGTGATCACGAGAATGATACCCACATTGATGGCCGTACCCGCGACAATGGCGCCGCGGATCTTTCCGGCATCGCCCTCGAGTCCCTTGACCACTTGGGGTACGGACATAACGGCCGATAGCGAAAACGATACCATGCTGTAAAGAGCAAGCACGTTGGCAAACGCCACGAAGCCCGTGGGCAGCGCGGATTTTTCGGCAAGCATGGTGGCTGCAAAAAGGATCACAATGACCACCACCATGGCATAGACGGAAATCTTTTCGCAGATACCGACAAGCTTCATGCCAAAATTGACCACCAGTGCCGCCAGCACATAGTACACCAGCATCCCCACCCAGGTCGGCCATCCAAACCAGGACGACAGCACGGCCGCTGCCCCGGTGATAAAGCCGCTGACGTTAATGATCACGGAAAAACCCAACAGTCCGAACGCCACCCACGTGGCGATCGTTTTGAGCTTCCCGACAAACAATTCCCGCTCAAAGCACTTGATAAACTGCGCACCGTCATTATTGTAGGACAGCTCCGCGATCATAAAATGCATGAGCAGATTGATCCCGTAGGCAATGACCACGATCAATAAAAAATGCCACCAGCTGTTTCGTGACGCAAGGTATGGCACCGCCAAAACGCCGGATCCCACACCATGCCCCACGATAATGCTCGTAGCTTCCATAAAGGTTAATCTGGCTTCTCCCCGGATCTGTTTCATATCCTCTCCCCTTTTATTGCAATCTCTGCATTGCGATCTCTACATGTTTTCCCGAATCAGTGCATCCAGGGCCGGGCGTGCCTTCTTTAAAGAAAGGATCTTGCCGGACGCATCCAAAAAGCAATGCTCCGAAACCGCCTCGGCGCAGATCTCACCGGTGACTTCATTTAAGATCTCGTAATGAAGCCCAAGCTTTAATCCCGTATACTTGGTCATGGCCACGTGGATCCGTACCACGTCCCCGTAGCGCACCGGGGTTTTGTATTTGACCTGGATGCTTACCACCGGGCTCATGATGCCTTCGTTTTCAAGCTGCGCATAGGAGCATCCGATCTTTTCGAAATAATCGGTGCGTGCCTCCTCCAGCCAGTTTACATAATTCGTGTGATGGATGATGCCCATCTGATCCGTCTCGTGGTACTGCGCCTTGCGATAGTAAGGCTGCTCCCCTTCTTTTCTGAGCTTGCGAAGTTCCTTTTTTTCATCGATCACTTCGCGGATCTGTCCCGCCTTGCGGATTGCCAATGCTTTTTTATCGTCCACGATATCGCCTCCGTTTCTTCCCCCATTATAGCACATTCAAGTCTGAGATATACCGAAACTATCTGTCTTTTGACTCCAACAACACAACGTCCCCTTTTGCAAGAGACGCTTTTAAGTCAATAAGCCTCTGATTCTCCGATCCGCGAAAACGCAACATCAGATTGCGCTTTGCCAATACGAATTCCCCGTCCACCAAGGTATCGATCATGGAAAGCATCTCCGCAGTCACTTCCGTTTGCGGAATGGCATTCCTTTCCCTGTCGCCAAAAATAAAACCGCCCGCACCGTCCGGCAGCAAGAGAAATCCGGTATAGGCCCAGATATCCTTCTTTGGAAATCTTTCCTTGATCTTTCGCAGGAAAGGAACAAGCGTCCGTTGATTCTCCGGTTCAAACGGCTCTCCTCCAAGAAGCGTAAATCCCCGGATCCGCTCTCCGGCAAGCGCCGCAAGAAGCTCTTCCTCCGTCTCTTCGGTAAAAGGCTTCCCGTAATGAAAATCCCAGGTCTCCGGCTGGAAACATCCCTCGCAATGATGAGTGCATCCGCTTACAAAAAGCGTGACACGCACGCCGGGACCGTCTGCAACATCAAATTTTTTGATACCACCGTAATACATCGCTTTTGCCTCGTTTTCCATTGCTTTTTTCACCGAAAGGGTGAAAGAAAACAGGCCGGGAACCTTGGCTCCCGACCTGCCTAATCCTTTATTTACAGATGCAGAACGCGCTCTTTGATCTCCTGGGTTCTGCCCTGGTTCCAGAACTGGGTACCGATATAACCACAGGTACGACGTGCCACATTCAGTTTGGACTCGTCACGGTTGCCACAGTTCGGGCACTCCCAGATCAGCTTTTTGTGCTCATCCTCGATGACCGAGATCTCTCCGTCATAACCGCATTCCTGACAGAAATCACTCTTGGTATTGAGCTCCGCATACATGATGTTATCATAGATATGCTGCATCACCGCAAGCACGGCTTCGATATTGTTTTGCATATCCGGTACTTCCACGTAGCTGATGGCGCCACCCGGGGAAAGTGCCTGGAACTGCGATTCGAAGGTAAGCTTCTCGAAGGCATCGATCTCCTCCGTTACATGCACATGGTAGCTGTTGGTGATATAATTCTTGTCCGTCACGCCCTCAATGATACCGAAACGCTCCTGCAGGGATTTTGCAAATTTGTAGGTCGTCGATTCAAGCGGCGTACCGTAAAGTGAAAAGTCGATATTGCTTTCCATCTTCCACTTCGCGCAAGCATCATTCATATGCTGCATCACCTGCAATGCAAAAGGCTTTGACTCCTCGTCCGTATGGGATTTGCCCGTCATATAGCGTACGCACTCGCAAAGTCCGGCATATCCCAAAGAGATCGTGGAATATCCGCCGTACAACAGCTTGTCGATGGTCTCGCCCTTCTTTAAACGTGCCAGCGCACCGTTCTGCCAAAGGATGGGTGCCACATCGGAAGGCGTTCCCTTTAAACGATTGTGTCTGCACATCAGTGCCGTATGGCAAAGCTCCAGTCTCTCGTCAAAGATCTTCCAGAATTTATCCATATCCTTGCCGGAGGAGCATGCCACATCCACCAGATTCAAGGTCACAACACCCTGGTTGAAACGTCCGTAATACTTCGGCTTCTCCGGATCATAATTGAGCGCATTGGCCACATTTTCCGTGGTACGATCCGGTGTCAAGAAGCTCCGGCAGCCCATGCATACGTACACATCGCCCTGCCCCTTGGCATTAATCTTGAGCTTGCGCATGATCTTTTCGGAAATATAATCCGGCACCATGCGCTTTGCGGTACACTGCGCCGCAAGCTTGGTCAGATACCAGTATTTGGAATCCTCATGGATATTGTCTTCTTCCAGTACATAGATGAGCTTGGGGAACGCCGGCGTGATATATACACCCTTCTCGTTCTTTACGCCTTTAATCCTCTGACGGAGCATCTCCTCGATCACAAGCGCAAGATCATCCCGCAAGGATCCTTCCGGTACCTCATCCAGATACATACACACCGTGACAAACGGGGCCTGTCCGTTGGTGGTCATCAGCGTGATCACCTGGTACTGGATCATCTGCACACCGCGCTCGATCTCTTCCTTTACGCGCATCTCCGCGATCTTCGCAATCTGCTCTTCATCCGCAACGATCCCCTGCGACTCCAATTCCTCCGTTACCTTCCGGCGGAATTTATCACGGGAAACCTGCACAAAGGGCGCCAGATGGGAAAGAGAGATACTCTGTCCGCCATACTGGGAGCTTGCGATCTGCGCAATGCTCTGCGTTGCGATATTGCAGGCCGTGGAAAAGCTCTTGGGGGTCTCGATCATCGTCTCGGAGATCACGGTGCCGTTTTGCAGCATGTCCTCAAGATTGACCAGACAGCAGTTGTGCATATGCTGCGCAAAATAATCCGCATCATGGAAATGGATGATACCTGCATCATGCGCCTCCACAACCTCCTGCGGAAGCAGGATACGCTTGGTGATATCCTTGCTGACCTCGCCGGCCATATAATCACGCTGCACGCTGTTTACGATAGGGTTCTTGTTGGAATTTTCCTGCTTTACCTCTTCGTTGCTGCACTCGATCAGGCTCAAGATCTGCTCATCCGTGGAATTGGCTTTACGGGCAAGTGCACGTTTATAGCGATAGGTGATATAGCTGCGTGCCACTTCAAACGCGCGCTGGTTCATGATCTCGTCCTCGACCATGTCCTGGATCTCCTCCACGTTCAGCGTACGCTTCACCTGCTGCATCTTTTTCTTAACATTGGCAGAGATCACCATGATCTGCTCCGCAGACATCTGGTGCATCTCCAACACACTGTCATTCGCTTTGCGCACGGCGTTTACGATCTTATCAAGATCGAACTCCACTTCCATGCCGTTACGTTTGATAATCTTCATAATGCATCCCCTTTGATTGATATTTTACGCTTTCGGTGTCAAACGGGCGTCCGTTCGGCTCCCGAAAAGGATCCGCTCCGCCGCCCGTATTTACACAAGATATATAGCGTTTCTAAGGAAATAATACTACATATAGTTAGGGAGTGTCAATAGAAAAAGATACAAAATCATGTGTTTTATCCGAAGATTTGGTAGGAGCAAAACACAACATATAGTATGAGAAGAAGGATTCCCTGCCATCTGTACAGCTTTTCTTTCACGAGTGCAGGGATCGTCAAAAGGATCATCACCAGAAACATCACCGGAATATCCACCACCAGAGAGGCGTTAAACAAGTGATCCCCGATGGCGATCACCTTTTCCTGCGGAAGGGAAAAGGGCGCAATGGTCACGGAGAGTCCGGACACCAGCGCCAGGTTAAAGAAATTGGCGCCGCAGATATTGCCGAGCGATACGGCCCCATGTCCCTTGACGAGAGACGTCACGGCGGTCACAAGCTCCGGCAGAGAAGTCCCGAGCGCAACAAAGATAAGTGCGATCACCGACTCCGGAACCCCGAGGCCCTCTGCAATAATGGTACCGTTATCCACCAAAAGTCTGGCGCCTACGGCGATGAGCACCGCGCCGAGCACAAGATAAAAGATCTGCATCCCCAAGGAAAGCTCCTTAGCGGGTGCTTCCTCATCCTCTTTGACCGCTGGTTCTGCCTGCGCCGCGCCTTTTTGCGCCTTGCGCTTTGTATTCCAGATATTAAGCACCATATAGATCACAAAAACGACAAGCAATACAATGCCGAGTGCCCGAGGGAAAAATCCCAAACCGTAAGCCGAGATCATATAGATCACGCTTGCGACAAAAAAGAGTACCACGGGAAGGATCAATTCATCCCGATGCACCACGGAGGGTGCGATCGCAATGGTAAGCGCGCAGATCAGTGCCGTATTGCAGATCGCGGATCCGATGGCATTGCCGTAGGCGATCTCTCCATGTCCCGACACCGCGGAGATCGTGGAAACCATCACCTCCGGCAACGTCGTTCCGATGGATACGACGGTGCAGCCGATGATCAGCTCCGGCACATGAAAACGGGCCGCCACACCGATGGCGCCGTCCACAAATTTATCTCCGCCCCAGATCAGGCATAGCAATCCCACAACAAAAAGAATGACTGCAATCAACATTACCGCTCGTCCTCCGGTTTTTCCGTTTCATAAAATACATTTTCGCTGTAAAGCTTCGGGGTCAGCATATTGTGCCTGTAGATGGCATCATAGGCCTCACGGTAGGTTTGTGTATCCCACGCATCATGCTCACGGGCTTCCTTGCCGGAAAGAGCATAGACCTTGTAATGCGCGTCAAAAACCCTCGCCGTCACGCCGGTCGACACCGCACCGTTTGCCTCATAGAAACGCTTGCGCTTTTCCATGGTCGTACGCTCGTCCTCCGATGTGGCATAGTAAGGATTCTCCGATTCGATAAACACCGTGATATCCGGCGGCAAAAAATCCATCAGTGCATGCAAAGCTTCGGAACCGTAGGACTTGCCGCGGTAATCCTTTAATACCGCAAAGTAATCCAAGAGATAAGCGCTTCCTTCCTGCGGCGTTACGAGCAGCAGGTAAGCGCGAAGCTCCCCGTTCTCATAGAATCCGTAAGCCTCATACTTTCCCTTTTGCATCATGCGTTCGATCGCCGCGAGAGGCTTGATCTCATTGGCGGCAAAATCGTCCGGCATATAATGGGTATACACCGATCGGACTTCATTGACCGACAACCGCCGCAAAACGAAACTGCGGTCGTTTAGATCTCCCTTTTTCTTGATATGCGTACCGATGATCTCCGACACATCCGAAATGGTAATAAAGGCGGAAGCGTCCACCTCACTGATCAGACGCCGCAGGTCATAGATCTCCAGCTTGGTGATCACACAATAAAGCACCTGCTTTTCTCCGGAGATCAGTCCCTCGCCCTGCCATCTGGAAACCGTGCGTCCCAGCTGCTTGTAGATCTCATCTGCGATCAGATCTCCCTCATCCGTAATGATCATGACTGCCTTGGCGCCGCCGGTCCCGTTTTCAATGTAATCCAAAATCTTAGAAGTGATAAAATACGTCAGCAGGCTGTACATGGCACGATCAAATCCGAAAAGAAAACCTGCCGTGGCATAGATGACCACATTAAACAACAACACCACTCTGCCTACGGAAATGCCGTATTTGCGGTTTAAAAGAATGGCCACAGTCTCCGTACCGTCCAGGCATCCGCCGTAACGGATCACCAGTCCGACACCGACACCGAGGATCACGCCACCGAAACAGACCGCCAAAAGATATTCGTCGGTGGCATTGGTAAACTCCGCGAAAATCTCAAGAAAAACAGAAAAAACCGCCATGGAAAAGCCGGTTTTGATCAAGAAACTCTTCCCGATCTTGCGATATCCCACGATCACAAAAGGAAGATTGAGTACCAATGTCAAAAGACCCAGGCGAATACCGGATAAGGTATTGACGATCATGCTCACGCCCACGATGCCGCCGTCCAAGATCGTGTTGGGCACCAGGAACTCCTCGAGGGCAAAGGCTGCGATCACCGCACCCACGAAAAGCATGAAAAATTCTATGACATACCGTATCGCCGGGGACATATTCTCTCTTTTATCAATGATCGGAATCTCCATCCTGCTCCTCCGTATCCTTTACCTTCTCGGCATCATAAAACATGATGCCGTCCTTGCCGGATCGTTTCACCTGATACATGGCCTCATCCGCCCGCTTCAACAGTTCACTGAAGGTCACGGCGTCCTCCGGCGCATAGGAAACACCTACGGAGACCGTCACCACTCCTCTGTGCTTTTTCATCACATTGCTCTCGTAGAAATTGCGTCGGATCAGTTCCGCCTTTTTCTCGATCAATGCACCGCTAAACCGTGCAGACATAAAGACAACAAATTCGTCTCCGCCCACGCGACTGACGATGTCATCCCGACGAAAAGCATTCTCTATGGCATTGGCAAAGGAAACCAGAACCTGGTCTCCCTCCGCATGCCCGAAGGTGTCATTGACGGACTTGAAATTGTCCAGATCGAACATGATAAGCGTTCCCGTGGGGTCCGCCCCCAGGATCCGTTCCGCCACTTCATGCAGGTAACGGGCATTATACAAACCTGTTAACGAATCCGTATCCGCTTTATTGGTCAGATTCTCCGTGATCTCATTGGTCAGGTGGAACAGAAGCTTTGCCTCGCTGTTCATGTAGTTTACGGCGTCGACCACGGTGCCGCCCTCATTCTGCACATAACCGTTTTGGAGCATGCCTACGAATACTTCCACAATATTCGGATCGAACTGCGTACCGGCATTTTTCCGAAACTCCGTGATCATCTCCTCCGATGTCATGCGCGGACGTCCGAACTGATCCCTGTTCATGGCATCAAAAGCATCCGCAATAGCGATGATGCGGGCATACAGAGGAATCTCTTCCCCTTTTAATCCTACGGGATACCCCGTGCCGTCCCATCGTTCATGGTGGTAGCAAACGCCGTCATAAGCCTGCGGCAATGCCTGGATATCCTTAATGATCTCCGCACCCATCTGGGCATGCTGCATCATCACACGGTATTCTTCTTCGTTAAGCTTGCCCGGCTTGTTTAAGATCTTATCCGGGATCGCGATCTTGCCGATATCATGCAAAAGCGCCACATAGTAGATCTGATGGATCTCCGCCTCGCGAAAGCCCATCTTGCGCGCAATATCCCGCACGCACTCCGCCACCTTCAAGGAATGGCCGGGGCGATAACGGTCCTTTTCGTCCACAGTATTGGCAATGGAGATCATGGTGCTCAATGTCATTTTCTCGATGGCATTGGTTTTTTCCTCTACCTGCTTTTGCAGGTATTTCCACTCCAGGATCTGCTGCACCATGGCCGACACCATCAGGCAATACATACCCACAAGGATCCAGATCCCATCCAATCGGCCCTCCACCAGATTGATAAGAACGATATCGAGCAGCGAAAAGATCAAAAGCCCGATAAATCCCACCAAAACAGCGATATAATTGCGCATGCGGTTCATATAGATATCCGCCAGCACGGTAACGCCGCCTGCCACAATGCAACCGCAAAGGATCCCCGTATAGATCACCAGATGATCGTAAAATCCGATGCCGAAACCAAAATGCAACGCGCTAAAGATAATGCAGGAGAAAACAGCGATCAACTGGATCGCCTGATGATAGAGATGGTATCTGTGACGCTGCATCCGGTCCAGATACATGGAAAACGGAACCGGGATCAGGATCGCCTCGATGAAGGATACCACGCCGTCGATATAGCGCACGCGGAAAACCAACTGGAACATATCATTATCCAGGATCATCCAGAAGGCCACCATCAATACGCCCAGCGATGCCAGGAAAATATTGGCAAAATGCCCCTTGAGCATGCCATAGAAAAAGCCAAACGTCGAAGCAATGAACGATACCACAAAAAGCAGGATGGCCGCCACGAAATATACCATTTTGCCGGAAGTCAGATACATAAAGAGCCCCGTCAGATTGCCCAGGTACATGCTCTCGGCATAGATATGGTCGCTCCATGCCGAGCGGACAATCTCCACCGTCTTGCCGGCATCCTCCTCACTGACGGAGATAAAGTGGTAAACACTCTTCTCCACGCCTCCGGGGATCTGCACGTCTTCCTCGATAAAAGAATACCGCTCTTCTCCGTCCACATACACAGCAAGATCATGCCCCGTAAAAATGCTGATCCACATGTCATTGGCCAGATCCTTCGGAAGTTGAAAAACGATGCGCAACTCATTGCCTTCCTCCGTCACGATATCCGAGGGAAGTACCAGAGGGATAAGTTCGCTCCCGTCCACACTGTACGAAACGTTCTTGATCTGGTAGCACTCTCCCTTTAAGGACGTTTCCTCATCAAAAACGGAGCAATACCAGATCATAAAAACGACGCTGCCCAAAAGAGCAACGGCAAACAAAAATCCGGTCAGATTTGCCAGAGAATCCCGTGCAATCGCACGACGTGACCTTTCCATACGTCGCGTACCTTTCTTTTCCTTATCTCCAACACACAGATAGTCATATGATTATACTATATTTTCCTTTGTCTGTTCAAGACGTCTGCGCAAAATAAGATAAGCAATCACAAGGCCGAGACCGGTCACCGCCCAGCTTAACGGATAGCAGATCATCAGCGTCCCAAAGGAAGGCGCCATACGAAAGATCGTATAGACCCAGGTGATCCTCACGCTGCAAACACCGAGGAAGGTGATCACCGCAGGCACGGTGGATTGCTCATAGCCCTGCATGGTACCGGAAAAGACCTCGATCACCGCAGCGATACCTTCCGCAAAAAGAATATATTTCAGACGGACCATACCGCAGGAGATAATGGCCGGCTCCGTATTAAAAAGCGATAAAAGCGACGGACCCACGCTGTAGATAACCACTGCGAGCACCATGCCCACGCAGACATCCATAAGAAGCGCCCGCGCCGTGATCTTGCGACAGCGTGCTACATTCCCGGCGCCGTAGTTCTGCCCCACAAAAGTAGCGCAGGCCTGTCCGAACGAATTGATGAGATAATATACAAAGATCTCGATATTAAACGCCGCGGAAGCACCTGCGATCACATCCGAGCCCAGGCTGTTGACGGCACTCTGTACCAGGATATTGGAGATCGCAAACACCGTGGACTGTAACCCCACAGGCATGCCCACGTGCAGGATCCTTTTTAAAAGCCCCCAATCCATGCGAAGCTTTTTTAGAGAGATCCGGATGGCATCCTCTCTGCGCGCCAGTTTATAAAGCAGGATCATGGAGCTGATCGCATTGGAGATCACCGTGGCCCATGCAACGCCGTCCACGGAACGCTTGCAAACCACCACAAAGATCACGTTTAGGATCACGTTGATCACGCCGGCGATCGTAAGACAGGCAAGCGGTGTCCTTGTATCACCCCGACTCCTGAAAATGGCGGATTCAAAATTGTAAAGAAAGATCACGGGCATCCCGAGAAAATAGATACGCAGATACAGCACCGCCATGGGAAGAACATCCTCGGGGACCGACAAAAGCATCAGGATCTTCGGCGCGAGCCATTCGCCCAAAAGCAGCAAAAAAAGACCTGACAGCAGTGAGAACAGGATACCCGTATGCGCCGCACGGCTGACCGCTTTTTCGTTTTTCATGCCGGTCAATCGGGAGATCACCACGTTTACACCCAAGGATACCCCCAGAAAAAGACTGACAAGAAGGCTGATCACCGGGGTATTGCAGCCGACCGCCGCCATGGCCGCGGAGCCCACAAAGCGCCCCACGATCGCCACGTCCGCAGCATTAAAAAGCTGGCTCAAAATCCCGGTTACCGCCAAAGGGAGGGCAAACATCAGGAGTTTGTCCATGATGCTGCCCTCCAAAATGGATGCATTATTTCTTTGATGCATTTTCAGCATATTAAGCTTCCTTTTTGTTTGCGATCATACGGATCACAAAAAGCGTTACCACCGTAAGCGCAATACCGATGAGCAGGCTGATCACCCAGTTCTGGATGAATCCCGCAAAGATATAGGTCACAAAGCTGATCGCCGCAACGGTCACTGCATAGGGGATCTGCGTGGAGACGTGATTTAAATGATCACACTGCGCTCCCGCGGAAGCCATGATGGTGGTGTCGGAAATGGGGGAGCAATGATCGCCGCATACCGCACCGGCCAGGCAGGCAGAGATACCGATGATAAACAGCTCGCTGTCCGTTGCAAAGATGGCCGTAACGATCGGGATCAAAATACCGAAGGTTCCCCAGCTGGTACCCGTAGAGAATGCCAGGAAGCATGCTACCACGAAGATGACCGCGGGAAGCATCGCATACAGGCTTGCCGCACTTCCTTCCATCACGTCATGTACGAATTCCGCAGCGCCAAGATTGCTGGTCATGGTCTTTAAGGAAACCGCCAACGTCAGGATGGTCATCGCCGGTACCATGGAAACAAATCCCTTGGTGATGGAGCTCATAGCATCCTTAAAGGTTACGATCCTGCGCAATACCATATAGAGAATGGTGATCACGAGTGCGATGATACCGCCCCACGGAAGACCGATGAAGGCGTCCGTATTACCGAAGGCACCGATGAAATCGCCCGCGCAGTCTTCGCCGCCCCAGGCATCCACGCCAAAGAAACCGCCGACATAAATCAGACCGAAGATACAGGTCACGATCAAAAGCAAAATGGGGAATACCAGGTCGATGACCTTACCCTTGGGATTGGATGCATCTTCCTTTACCATGCTCTCCTGGATATACAGGTTCCCGTTTTCGATCGCATCCTTCTCATATTTACGCATCGGACCGTAATCAAACTTCATCAAAAGGATCACGATAATAAATGCGATCGTTAACAAAGAATAAAAGTTATAAGGGATCGCCTGAATAAACAGCTGGGTACCGTTGATCCCGGTATCCATATCCGAAGCAATACCCGCAACTGCCGCCGCCCAGGAAGAAACCGGTGCGATCATGCAGATGGGCGCTGCCGTGGCATCAATGATATAGGCCAGCTTTACACGGGACACCTTATGCGTATCCGTGACAGGCTTCATAACACTGCCCACCGTCAGGCAATTGAAATAATCATCGATAAAGATCAGGACACCAAGCAGAACGGATGCAAACATGGCACCGCCTCTGGTCTTGATATGACTCGAAGCCCAGGTACCGAAAGCAGCCGCGCCGCCGGACATGTTGACCAGGGCAACCAATGCGCCGAGGACCACAAAGAATACAAACAGTCCCGCATTATCCGCAACTGCGGTCACCAGACCGTCATTTAAAACCGTATCGATCGTGGCTACCGGTGCAAATCCGTTGATAAAAAGGGATCCCAACAAAATACCGACAAACAGAGAGGAGAATACCTCCTTGGTGATGAGGGCCAACACGATGGCAACCAATGGCGGCACCAGGGCCCAAAACGTTCCGTACATCTAAAACTACCTCCTGTGTTTTTTCTTCATTTTTCCTAAACTTGTTTCATTATATACATTCATGAGGAATTTTAAAAGACTTTTTCACGCTAATGCACAAAAAAATTGCACGGGAGAAAAAACATTCTCTCCGTGCAATCTCCGAATTCTCCTTTACATGGTCACGATGATCCCGCCGTCACTGGCGTACAGACTGCTGACGCCGCGCATATCCATGATGATATATTCGCAGGTCTTATACTTCTCCCTGAGCATGTCACGCACCTTTTCCGCACGCTTGAGCGCATTGCAATGGGTGATGATGATCCGCTTGTTTTCCAGCTCACCCACCTCGGCAACAATGGTCTCCACCATCTTGGCAAGCGTCTTTTTCATGCCGATCGCCTGGCCTTTTTGAATGATGCTGCCCTTTAAACCGGCAAGGATGGGCTTGACGTTTAACGTCGTGGCAACCATGGCCTTGATCCCGCGGATCCTGCCGTTTTTGATCATTGCATCAAGGTTGTCCAACACAAAATAGGTGTGGATCTTGTTGCGGAAAACGGAGATCTTTTCCGTGATCTGCGCAAAAGTCATCCCGGCCGCCTCGTACTCCATGAGTTTTAACATGATCTGGCTCTCACCGCCGCTGGCCGTCTCGGAATCCACAACGTAAATATCCTTCTCCCCGTAGGTTTCCTTGTACATCTCGGCACCTAAGACCGCTGCATTATAACTTCCGGAAAGCTTGGAAGAAAGGGTTACAACGTACACACGGTCAGCCTCCGTGCGATATGCCTCCATATATGCCGCCGGAGACGGACATGCCGAATGCGGACATTCCGGGCTCTCCGCCACGCGTCTTAAAAAATCCGCCTGATCAAAACTCTCGTCATCCACGATCTCGCAGTCTCCCACCATTAGCGACAGGGGGACAACCTCAAAACGCCCGTCATCCTTCAGGTCTGCGGGGATTTCACAGCAACTGTCCACTACGATCTTGTAATCCATTTTCCTTTCCTCCTGCTTTAAAAGAAAGTAGTTTTTATTAATTTTCAATGTAGTTTTAAAAACTACATATATTAGTTTTGAATAATAGTATCATTTTTCCCCCGATTTGTAAACGGCTTTTTTGTGAAAAAAACATGAAATAAAAAAAAACCACTCGGGTCAGGACAGTTGCACCGCGATGTTTGCCCGTAAGCAAACCTTTTGCGGATGCGTTGGGGTTCTTCAAAGAAGAGGCACGTTTCCCATCATACGGTTAAGGACTGTCTGAGCGAAGCGAGTTTCGCAGACCGTATGAATTCGAAGGAAACGTGCCTCCTTTGTTAGAAGCCCGGCATCCGACAACCGGGTTTGCAACGGGCGGACTTTTTTCACTTATTTTCTTTTGTAGCCGGTAATCATCGTGATAAAAAAGCAAACAACCGTAGCCCAAGCAAAAAATTTATGTGCTTTCATATACGTCATCCTCCTTTATGAGTCGCGTCATACTCTGCAGACTGAGTACCACCGTGGATCCGTTATGCAACAGTGCAGAAGTCGCCGGCGGCAAAACCCCCATCGCCCCGAGTACGATCAAAAAGCCGTTAAATGTCATGATGGTCCGGTAATTTTGCCGGATCCGTCGCATCAACAGATCGGAAAGGTGCTTTAAGTAAACAAGTTCGCGAAGATCCTCCGCAGAAATGGTGATATCCGCCACTTCCCTGGCAATGGCCGCGCCGGAGCCGATGGCGATACCAAGATCCGCAAGGCTTAAAGCCGGGGCATCATTGATGCCGTCTCCGATCATAGCCACGATCCTGCCCGCTTCCTGCTCTTTGCGAATATAGACCGCCTTGTCTTCCGGCAGAACCTCCGCCAGAAACTCATCCACGCCTACCTGCGCCGCGATGGCCTGCGCAGTCTTGTAATTGTCTCCCGTGATCATCACGGTTTTACCGAAACCGGCCTCCTTTAATCCCCGGACCACGTCACGGGCTTCCGGACGCAACGGATCCGAGATGAGGATCACGGCGGAAAGAATGCCGCCAATGGCAAGGTAAAGCTGGGAATACGCCGGCGAAAGTGATGCAAACCGATCCTTATCCTCCTCGGCGATCGTCACGTTTTCATCTTCAAATACAAAATGGTAACTGCCGATGATCGCCCGATCTCCACCGATCCGCGTGACAATGCCATGCGCCACGATGTAGTCTACCTCGCTGTGCATCTCCTCATGATCCAGGCCCTTTTCTCTTGCCGCACGTACCACCGCGTCCGCCATGGAATGCGGGAAATGTTCCTCCAGGCAGGCGGCGATCCGAAGCATCTCATCGGCGTCATTGCCATGAAACGGCACAACCTCCGCCACCGTGGGGCACGCTCTGGTCAATGTTCCCGTCTTATCAAAGACCACCGTGTCCGCCACGGAAAGACGCTCCATATACTTGCCGCCCTTGACCATGATCCGGTTTCTTCCGGCTTCACGCATGGCGGAAAGTACGGCCAACGGCATGGTAAGCTTTAATGCGCAGGAGAAGTCCACCATCAATACGGATACCGCACGAGGCACATTCCTTGTCAAGAGATAAGTGAAAACAGAACCGCCCAGGCACCACGGCACCAGCCGATCGGCCAGATGTGCGGCGTGTTGCTCCGTTTCGGAATTCATCTTTTCGCTTTCCTCGATCATGTTTACGATACGGTCATAGCGGTTGGAACCGGTCTTGTGCGTCACGCGGATCACGGCATTGCCTTCCTCCACCACGGTTCCGGCAAATACAAGATGACCGGCGCGTTTCTCCACAGGGACGGATTCTCCGGTAAGTGAAGCCTGGTTGACCATGGCCTCCCCTTCATGGATCTCTCCGTCCAGCGGGATCATACATCCGGCATTGACCACGATCAGATCGCCTTCTTCGATATCCTGCACGGAAACAAGGACGTCTCCGTCCTGCGTCCGCTGCCATACCCGGTCTACCTGCAGACTCATGCTCCTCGCAAGGTCATCCACGGATTTCTTGCGGGTCCACTCATCCAGATAATCCCCGAGCTTAAGCAAAAACATCACGGAACCCGCCGTCTCATAATCGCCGGTCAGAACGCTCACACCGATCGCGATACCATCGAGCAGATCCACAGTGATCTCTCCGCGAAAAAGACAACCAAGAGCCTTTGCCACATAGGGCAGGGCCTTTACCGTATGGATCACCCTGCGAAGCGGCGCGGGAAAATACAGGCGCTTGACATATCTGCCAAGGATATGAAAAAAGATCTTTTCCTTATAGATCCTGTTTAACTCCCGGCCGGTATGGCTTAAGACATCGATCTCCTCCGCTGCCTTTTGATAAGAAAAAGCGGCAAGTGCCCGGATGATCTCGTCCTCTTCCCCACGAAAATAAAGGATGACGGCGCAGGTTCTCTCATGAACCGTCACGCGTTGCACCCCGGGGATCCGTCTTGCGTACTCATCCAGAAGATCCGCCTCTTCCACCGTCATCCGCGGCTGTGCTGCCTGAAGACGCAGCATCCCGGATGCTCTGTGTTTGATAAGAAACCTCATCCGCCTACTCCGTTACGGCATCTGCAATGACTTCTTCTTCCGACTCTTTGGCACGAGCCTCATTGATCTCCTTGGCATCTGCCAAAATATCCGAGCAATTGTCCTGGATGTTCTCCACCTGCTGCATCACACGGTCTTTGCAACGAAGCACGGCCGCCGTCGTATGGGTATACACCTTCTTGGCATCCTTGGAGCCGAGAATGGCAAAACCTGCGGACCCAAACAGCGTTCCTCCCAAAAACAATGCGATCTTTCCCTGTACACTCATGTTGCTTCCTCCTTACTGTAGATTTTTCTGATCTTTATATTTAAGTTAGTTCCTGCTAACTTTTGTTAGTCAAAACTAACTATTCTCTTACGATGACGATATTATCATAAAACGCAAAAAAAATCCAGCACCTCATCATGGGTGCCGGACCTTTCGCCAAAGCGCATGGACCAGACGGGATTTGAACCCGTGTCCGAAAACAAATTCCCCGTCCTTCTACTATCATAGTTAACTGTTGTGTGCAAGCACATTTCCCTCAAGGGCAAGCAAGTTAACGTCCTCTCCCTGTCGGTAGCTTCATGATACGCCCGCGGGTGCGAAGCCTCACCCGTGTCGTTTCC
>CAJOPA010000091.1 GCA_905236235.1 uncultured Eubacterium sp.
CTTGTCATCGGTATCTTTATCTTTATAAACCCCGGCACGCTTGCCACGCTGATCCCCGTCTTTATGGGCATCCTGTTATTGTTCCATGGCATGATGGACTTTAAACTGGCTGTGGAAGCTCAGAAAAACAAAGGCGAAAACTGGGCGATGCTGTATTTGGTAAGCCTTCTCACCATTGCCTTGGCCGCCCTGTGCGTACTCCATGCCTTTAACATCGTTACATTGACCTACACCGTGATCGGTATCATGCTTTTGGTCGACGGCATCACAGACCTGTATGCCGCCATCAAGGCGATCCTCGCATCCAAAGCCGCCAAGCAGGCTGCCAAGGACGCGGAGGCCATCAACACCGGTGCCACCGTGATCTCCGAGGACGGTACACAAGAAACGATCCCCCCGGCATCTGAGGATGGGAACCCTTCCTCTGCAGATACCGACGAGGACCGCTTGTTAGACGAAGATTAAATGAAATAAGACCATCCTATGAGGACTATTTGAGTTTCAGATAGTCCTCATCTTCTACGGCTTCACACCACGCCGTACTCGTATTCTTTCCCGGGATCTCCTGGGCAATATGCTGAAACCAGGAGTCCTTCGCAGCACCGTGCCAATGCTTCACGCCGGCGGCAATGGTCACCACATCTCCCGCATGAAGCTCCACCGGATCCTTGCCCCATTCCTGGTACCATCCTCTGCCGTAGGTGCAGATCAAGAGCTGTCCGCCTCCCTTTTCGGCATTGTGGATATGCCAGTTGTTGCGACATCCCGGTTCAAAGGTCACATGAAACGTGGGCACGATCTCCATGCTCAAAGGCGCAAGATAGCTCTGCCCGATGAAATATTTCCCGTACTCCGTATTCGGCTTTCCCAAAGGAAAATCCGCCATCTTTTCCGGCATATTTTTTTGCATTCCGTTCTCCGACATCTTGGTATCCTCCCTTTTTTTCATCATTATAAAGGAAACCCACACAAAAATGAAGAAGCCAAAAAAAGAACGGGTCCGTCCATAGACCGACCCGTCCGTTATTACTTCTTTTCGATCCGGCTTATCCGCAGATAGCACGTACCCGGATCACGCCCTCTAAGTTCATGATCTGACGAAGCACCTGCTCCTGTGCCACACTGTCCACATCCAGTACGGAGTAAGCCACGTCTCCGCGCGTCTTGTTATCCATATTGGCGATATTGACACCTGCCGCGCCCAAAATGGACGTATACTGTCCGATCATACCGCTGACATTCTTATGCATAATGCAGATCCGCTGCGGACCGGTGCATTTACCGAGATTGCAATTGGGGTAATTGACGGAATTGATGATATTGCCGTTTTCCATGTATTCCCGCAATTCCTTTACGGCCATGATCGCGCAGTTGTCCTCGGACTCCTCGGTGGAAGCGCCCAGATGCGGGATCACGATACATCCCTTCTTGCCTGCCGTCACCGGATTGGGGAAATCGGAGACATAGCGCTTCATTTTCCCTTCCTCCAGGGCTTTGACCACGGCGTTCTCATCCACGAGCACGTCTCTTGCAAAGTTGCACAAAACCACGTTTTCCTTCATCTTGGAGATCGCCTGCGCATCGATCATTCCCTTCGTGGAATCCATCGCCGGTACATGAATGGTGATAAAATCACACTCCGCATAGATCTCATCCAGATCCTTGCAATGGCGGATACTGCGGGAAAGGTTCCAAGCCGCATCCACGGATACATACGGGTCGTATCCGAGCACATCCATGCCGAGCTTGACAGCCGCATTGGCCACACGTACACCGATGGCACCCAGGCCGATCACGCCGAGCTTCTTGCCGTAAAGCTCCGTACCTGCATAGGCCTTCTTTTGTTTCTCCGCCACGGTAGCGATCTCCGCATTGTCTGCTTCGCTCTCTACCCAATGAATGCCGTCTACGATCCCGCGGCTGGCAAGGAGCATACCGGCCAAAACCAACTCCTTTACACCGTTGGCATTGGCACCCGGCGTATTAAAGACAACGATACCTTCTTCCGCGCACTTCTCCAGCGGGATGTTGTTCACGCCCGCGCCGGCTCTGGCAACGGCAACAAGATTCTCGGAAAATTCCATATCATGCATCTTGGCGGAACGCACCAGGATCGCCTCCGCTTGTGCAACGTCCTCCGTCTTTTCGTACTGCTCGTCAAAAATACGAAGTCCCACATCTGCAATGGGATTTAAGCAAGCATATTTGTACATGTTCTTTGGTACTCCTTTATTTTAAATTCTTTTTCTCAAAATCTTCCATGAAGGAAACAAGTTTCTCCACGCCGGCCTTGGGCATGGCATTGTAAATGGATGCGCGCATGCCGCCCACGGTACGATGTCCCTTTAAGTTTTCCATGCCTGCTGCCTTGGACTCGGCCACAAACTTGGCGTCGAGCTCCTCATCCCCGGTGATAAAGGGAACATTCATCACGGAGCGGTCCTCTTTTCTGACCGTTCCCTTAAAGAGCTTGGAGGAATCCAGGAAATCGTAAAGAAGCGCTGCCTTCTCCTCGTTTTTCCTTTGCATCTCGCTCAGACCGCCGTTATTTAACAGCCACTTAAATACCTTACCGCAGATGTAGATCGCATAGCAGTTGGGCGTATTGTAAAGCGATCCGTTATCCGCCTGGGTCTTCCACTTTAACATGGTGGGTGTACCCGGCAATACCTCATCACGGATCAGATCCTCACGGATGATGGAGATCACAAGACCCGCAGGTCCCACATTCTTCTGTACGCCGCCGTATACCACGCCGTATTTCGTGATATCCATAGGCTCGGACAGGAAGCAGGAAGAAACATCGGAAACAAGGAGCTTACCCTTGGTGTTGGGCAGCGTCTTATACTTCGTACCGTAAATGGTATTGTTCTCACAGATGTAAACATAGTCCGCATCATCATCGATGGGAAGATCCGAGCAATCCGGAATATAGCTGTAGGTCTTGTCCTCGGAGGAAGCCACAATATGTACGTCACCGTAAAGCTTTGCTTCCTGTGCGGCCTTCTTGGCCCACTGACCGGTCTGAATATAACATGCCTTCTTGTTGACCATAAGGTTCATGGGCACCGCCGCAAACTGCTGGGACGCACCGCCCTGCAAAAACAGTACCTTATAATTATCCGGAATGGAAAGCAGGGTACGGATATCCGCTTCCGCATCATCAATGATCTGCTGGAACATTTTGGATCGATGGCTCATCTCCATCACGGACATACCGCATCCGCGATAATCCATCATCTCCTCTGCCGCTTCCTTTAATACTTCTTCAGGCAATACAGCCGGTCCTGCGGAAAAATTGTACACTCTGCTCATTTTATGACTCCTTTTCTTTTAAATCTTCTTCCGTAAATACTTCTTCAATGGATGCGCCCGGGGCAACCATGGGCCACACCTTCTCATCGCAATCGATCCTGCAATCGATCACATAAGGAACCTTGGAGGCAAGCGCCTCTTTTAACGCTTCGGAAAATTCCTTGCCGTCTTTGACCTCTTTGGCCTTGGCTCCCATACCTTCGGCAATCTTTACAAAATCCGTTTCCTCATCGAGGACCGTTGCCGAGTAGCGCTTATTATAAAACAGGGTCTGCCACTGGCGTACCATACCCAATACGCGATTGTCCACAACCACGACGATGATGGGAAGCTTCTCCCTGGCCGCCGTCATCAACTCGATCAGGTTCATACGGAAGCAACCGTCTCCCGCGATATTGATCACCTGCTTGTCCGGCCGCGCAATCTGCGCACCGATGCAGGCACCCAAACCGTACCCCATGGTGCCGAGCCCGCCGGAGCTTAAAAACGTTCTGGGCTTCGTATATCTGTAATACTGCGCCGCCCACATCTGATGCTGTCCGACCTCGGTACAGATCACGGCTTCTCCCTTGGTCTGTCGGTAGATCTCCTCCACGATCTGCGGACCGTTTAAGCCCTTCGTCTGCGGAACCGTCATGGGGAATCTCGCCTTATAATCAAACACATGACGGATCCAATCCTTATGATCCTTCTGTGTCAGTTTCTCGTTTAACGCATCCAGGATATCTCCCACATCCCCGATAATGCTTGCATCCGTAAAAATATTCTTATTGATCTCGGCCGGATCGATATCAAAATGCACAATCTTGGCGTGGGATGCAAACTTTTTGGCATTGCCCGTGACACGGTCGCTGAAACGCACGCCGCAGGCGATCAAAAGGTCGCATTCCGATACCGCATAATTGGACGTCTTGGTCCCATGCATGCCGAGCATACCCGTGTATAATTCATGATTGCCCGGGAAGGAACCCTTGCCCATTAAGGAATCACAAACCGGCGCATCGATTTTTTCGGCAAAGGTTAAAAGCTTTTGCGAAGCCTCGGAGATCACCACGCCGCCGCCGGCAAAGATCATCGGCTTTTTGCTCTTCTCGATCAGACGCAGAACGGTATCGATGCTCTTTTTATCAATCTCAGGATGGGATTTGACAAGGACCTTCGCCTTTTCCCTCTGGGTCTTGGTAAGCGGTTTAAAATCACAGGAATTGCCCGTGGCATCCTTGGTGATATCCACAAGAACGGGGCCCGGACGGCCTTCCCTGGCGATCTTAAAAGCACGTCTTATGGTTTCCGCAAGATATTCCACGTCTTTTACGATAAAATTGTGCTTGGTAATGGGCATGGTGATACCGGCGATATCCACCTCTTGGAAACTGTCCTTTCCCAAAAGCGGTTTCGCCACATTACAGGTGATCGCCACCACGGGGACGGAGTCCATATACGCCGTCGCGATGCCCGTAACCAGATTCGTCGCGCCGGGTCCGGACGTCGCAAAGCATACGCCCACCTTGCCGCTGGCTCTGGCATAGCCGTCCGCCGCATGGGCAGCGCCCTGCTCGTGCGAAGTCAGAATATGGCGGATCTTGTCCTTATAGCGATAAAGCTCATCATACACATTAAGGATGGCACCTCCGGGATAACCGAAGATCGTGTCCACATCCATTTCCAAAAGACACTCCATCAGGATCTGTGCACCGGTCATTTTCATTAGGCTTCATTCCTTTGCTTTGGTTAACATAATATACAGTGGTGCTATTTACGCACCACTGTATGCTATCATACATCAAATCTTGTACAAAATCCAATACTTTATTCCGTTACTGCATCAAAATATTTTGTGCAATCTGACGATAAAGATCATTTGATCTCCAAAACGGCGCCTCGGTTCCCGCTGGTGACCATCTTTGCGTAACGCGCCGCATATCCCGTCGTGATCTTCGGCTCCTTCGGTACCCAGGCCGCCTTTCTTTTTGCCATCTCTTCCTCGGATACATCCACATCAAGCGTCATCTCGGGGATATTGATCTTGATAATGTCTCCTTCCTCCACAAACGCAATGGGTCCGCCCACCGCTGCCTCCGGAGAAACATGTCCGATGGAAGCACCGCGGCTTGCGCCGGAAAATCTTCCGTCCGTGATCAGTGCCACGCTCGAACCCAGTCCCATACCCGCAATGGCAGAGGTCGGATTTAACATCTCACGCATACCGGGGCCGCCCTTCGGGCCTTCATAGCGGATGACCACCACGTCACCTGCCACGATCTTTCCGCCCTTAATCGCGGCGATCGCATCCTCTTCGCAGTCAAAGACACGCGCCGGTCCTTCATGGACCATCATCTCCTCTACAACCGCGGAACGCTTGACCACGGAGCCGTCCGGCGCGAGATTGCCTTTTAATACCGCAAGGCCGCCCGTCTTACTGTAAGGATTGTCCACCGGACGGATGACCTCCGGATTTTTGTTTACGGCATTCTTGATATTTTCCCCGATGGTCTTGCCGTTGACCGTCAGGCAATCCGTATGAAGCAGACCGATATCCGCCAGCTCCTTCATCACGGCATAAACACCGCCGGCCTCGTTTAAATCCTCCATATAGGTGGGACCTGCCGGTGCCAGATGACAGAGGTTCGGCGTCTTTTCACTGATCGGATTGGCAAAAGAAATATCAAAATCAAAGCCGATCTCATGCGCGATCGCCGGAAGATGCAACATGGAATTGGTGGAGCATCCCAGCGCCATATCCACGGTGAGTGCATTCATGATGGCATCCTTCGTCATGATGTCCCTTGCACAAATATTGTTGCGCAAAAGCTCCATCACGGCATAGCCGGCTTCCTTGGCCAGACGGATTCTCTCGGAGTATACGGCCGGAATGGTACCGTTACCGCGAAGTCCCATGCCGAGCGCTTCCGTTAAGCAGTTCATGGAATTGGCTGTATACATACCGGAGCAGGAACCGCAGGTGGGACATACTTTGTTTTCATATTCCAATACATCCTCCTCGGTCATGGTACCGGCCGCATGCGCACCGACCGCCTCAAACATGGAAGAAAGGCTCTTCTTCTCGCCCTTGACACGTCCCGCAAGCATCGGCCCGCCGGAAACAAAGACCGTGGGAAGATTTAATCTGGCTGCTGCCATGAGCAGCCCCGGTACGTTCTTATCGCAGTTCGGCACCATCACGATGGCGTCAAACTGATGCGCGATCGCCATACATTCCGTGGAATCCGCGATCAAGTCCCTCGTCACTAAGGAATACTTCATGCCCACATGTCCCATGGCGATCCCGTCGCAAACGGCAATGGCCGGAAAGACCACCGGCATACCGCCGGCCTCTGCCACGCCGAGTTTGACCGCGTCCACGATCTTATCGATGTTCATATGGCCCGGAACAATCTCATTATAGGAACTGACAATACCCACCATGGGTTTTTTCAGCTCATCCTCCGTAAATCCCAACGCGCGGAAAAGGCTGCGCGCCGGTGCCTGCTGCATACCGCATTTTGCATTATCGCTTTTCATTTTACCAGACTCCTTTATCTTAATGTGTTATGTTAACCAAACGTCTGTGGATCTTTCCGAATCTTACCCGGTGATCCTCTCGCAGATCAGATCTCCCATCTCAGCGGTTCCTACCTGACGGATTCCTTCCCGGCTCTCCGTCGGCTGCGGCATGATATCGATGGTACGATAGCCGTCCTTTAATACCCGGCGCACCGCTTCCTCCACGGCGTCGGCTTCCTTGTCAAGATCAAAAGAATACCGTAGCATCATCGCCGCGCTTAGGATCGTGGCAATGGGATTGGCGATCCCTTTTCCCGCAATATCCGGTGCCGATCCGCCCGAGGGCTCATACAAGCCGAATTTGGTATCGTTAAAGCTTGCACTCGAAAGCATTCCGATGGACCCCGTCACCATGCTGGCCTCATCCGAAAGGATATCGCCAAACATATTCTCCGTCAAAATGACATCAAACTGCTTGGGATCCTTGACGATCTGCATCGCGCAATTGTCCACCAGCATGTGCTCCAATGTCACCTCCGGATAGGAAGCGGCCACTTCCTCCACGATCTTTCTCCAGAGTCTTGAGGAATCGAGGACATTGGCTTTATCCACGCTGGTCACCTTTTTTTTGCGCTTTGCCGCGCTTTCAAATGCCTTGATCGCGATCCTGCGGATCTCCTCTTCACTGTAGGTCAGCACATCGGTCGCCACAAGCTTTCCGTCCACTTCCTCGGTCTTTTTCTCGCCGAAATACAATCCGCCGGTCAACTCCCGCATAATAGCCATATCAAACCCGTCGCCGATGATATCCTCCCGCAGGGGGCAAGCCGCCTTAAGCTCCGGATACAGATAGGCCGGACGAAGATTGGCAAAAAGATTCAGCGCCTTGCGGATCCCCAAAAGTCCCGCCTCCGGACGTTTGGAGGGTTCGAGCTTGTACCAGGGGGAAGTCTTGGCATCCCCTCCGATAGATCCCATTAACACCGCATCGCACCCCTTCGCCTGCGCGATCGCCTCCTCCGTGAGAGGGACGCCGTGCACGTCGATGGAGCACCCTCCCATCAGGATCTCTTCATATACAAAATCGCATCCGAACACCTCGGATATACGATCCAAAACCTTTCTTGCCTCGCGGACGATCTCCGGGCCGATGCCGTCTCCGGCGATCACACCGATATGATACTGCATAGTGTTTTCCTCCTGTTCCGACCGGGCTCCCGTACGGGAGCTGCCTTTTTTACATTATGAGAATTTTATCACATTATCAACGTAAAGCAAAGGGGCATCGTGGCTGTAGATTTCATTTGTTTTCATAAATAACTTCCACCACCGCCCAACGCAAAGCCGGAGACTGAACACCAGCCTCCGGCATTTGCCATCACAATCAGGGTAATCTGCAGCTTACTTAAAAATAGCAGTCTCGCAAAGCGCAGGTCTCAATGGCCCACCACATGTCCGCCGCCATCCACCACCAGGGTGATGCCGGTAATCATAGCCGCCGCGTCGGAAAGCATAAAGCAAACCGCATTGGCGATGTCCTCAGGTTCGGAGAGCTTGCCTAACGGAATGGGAGCCACGAGCTCCGGCGGTGTCGCCATGCTCGCCATCGGACCGACTTTCACGCCGCCCGGTGCCACCGCATTGACACGGACACCGAGATCCGCCCACTCCACGGCGCCCTGCATGGTCATAGCCACCACGGCACCTTTGCTTGCGGAATAATGTGCGCTGCACATAGGCTTCTCCATGCCGCGGATGCCGGCCATGGAAGCAAAGTTCACGATGGAACCTCCGTTTTTCTGCATGGACTGTTTTACGACCTCCTGCATCATAAAGAAAAGGCCGCGGGCATTGACGTTTAACACCAGATCCCATTCCTCAAGCGTAAGTTCGAGTGCGGGCTTCCCCGCAAGCAGTCCCGCTGCCTGGACGAGGTAGGAAATCTCGCCCATCTCCTTTCGGATCTGTTCCACCACCCCGGCGATGGAGGGCACATCCGTCAGATTTGCCTGATAGATCCCGACCTCACCGTAGGGGCTCTGCTTTTCCTTTGCCTCTTTCAAACGATCCGCATTGGCATCCACGATGGCCACCTTTGCGCCGCTTAAGAGCAGGGTTTTCACAACAGCGGTTCCGATGCCGCCGGCGCCGCCGGTGACCACCGCCAGTTTCCCGTTCATTTCAAAATTCATATCGATCTCCTTTCCATGGTCCCCTCCCGCATGGGAGGGGATCCTCTTTATTTTTTATTAAGGATTGACATCCTCGTTCTTTTTGCCTGCTGCCGCTGCGCTGACACCAAATACCGCAACACCTGCGATCACAACGATGACAAGCAGGATCACAAAGATTCCGGAGGATGCATACATGCCCGAGGAAGCGGATGCATCTCCGCTGGCATTGCCGCTGGCATCTCCGCTTGCAAA
>CAJOPA010000092.1 GCA_905236235.1 uncultured Eubacterium sp.
CTCCAGGATGGCAAATTTATTTTCTTTGAACGTATTTAAAGCCATCTGCTTAAAGACGACAAAATATTTATCCTCATCATATTTCTTAACGAGCGCATCCGCCTCGGCGAAATACTGATTGATCCTCTTGTCGATCAGCGCCGCCAAAAGCGAACCCTGGATCTCATCCACGCTCTCCATGACATCATCATAATTGTCAATGTAGACCATGGCCACCGCCAGCTTTTGCTCCTCCACCTCGCGGACAAGCGCAAAACGCTTGGTCTCATCAAAGATGCTCAAAAAGAAATAGCTCGCATTGGCTTCGTCATGCAGAAGGCTCAATCCCCCATCGGAGTAGTCCTGCACTTCACGACGTCTGGCCCAGACCCGCCATGTCTTATCCTCGATCTCATACCAGAACATCTCCTCCTCTTCCACACGGGAGAGGACCTCCTTGGTCAGCTGCGGAAAGATCGCGGAAACAGACTTGTGATAATCCTCCCCCTTGCCGAATTCCTCGCAAAAAGAACGATTGATCCACGAGATCCTGCCATCCTCCTGCAGCACGGCAAACGGATGCTGAATATCATCAAGAAGCCGCCCCTCGAGCGCATCATAATACGTCGAGAACTCCATGAGCTCGCCATAGATCGCCGACCGCTCGCTGCGAACGATCAAAATGGCCCCAATCCAGTATAACAGGCAGAAAATGCCTACCAAGACCGCCGCTGTCGGGTTGGCAAATGCGACTCCCACCGTCATCGCCAGCAATACAACACCCATATACAACGGCATCTGTACGGCACGTTTCAGCTTTCCTTTGAAAAAAACTTTTCCCTTCACACGCAATCTCCTTGCATATATGATGCACACTCCCGCAAAGCCTTTTTTCGTATCTTACAGTATAGCATGAATGGGGGTCAAGCGCAAACGGGGTGGGGGCTTTCGACTTTGCCCTCGGGGCTTTGCTTCCCCTCTTTTTCCATCTTTATGCAGGGTCTTTCTTTCCCGTTGTTAGGGATTACCCATCCTCTTCCTGCCTCTGCACCGGACCTGCTACAGGCTTGATTTTTTGCGTCATCTCAGATTTGCGGGAAAATCACAACACTCGCTTCGCTGCGGATGTGATTTTCCCGCAAAGATATCTGCAAAAAATCTGCGCCTGCCCCGCAAAGGTCCGGTGGCAGAGGCGGAAGGGTAGGAAAATCCGAAAGGAACAAGGAGAAGAGATTCCGCGTAAATGCGAAAAAAAGAGGAGCAATGGCCGGGGCAAGGGCGGATCTGTCCAAGAGATAAAGAATAGGGCTTCTGCCTCTATTGCGCTGAAACCCTATATAAAGATTTGACCGCAATATGCTTTTTATGAATCCGAGTCAACCAAATTCCGAAGAAAAATTGACTACAAACCCACAAATCAGTGTTTGCGGTCAACTATTCTCAGAGTCCAAGATGACTCATAATAGCCTTTTATTATTCTGCGGTCAACCAAATTTGATAAATTCGTTGACTCCAAAAGCATAAATCAGATAATGAGTCAATCTGCACCTTCTTTTTGATTGACCCATATCGAAAAAACTGCAAAGGAAGTCAACGCAATAACTCTAAGTCTCGCCCCCGCGAGACTTGGTGCTAATAAACTAAAAAAATAAAACAATACAATCTTTCATGAGAATGTATATAATTTTGTGTAAACCTTTAAGATTGATGCTGAATATCTTTATAAATGTTATTGAACTATAAGGTACAATGGGTTTCTATAATTTTGAATTCGTATATGAATTCTGTTGTATTGTAATGGGAGATTAATAAGCACATATGAGGGAGTGTTAGTCTATTGTATGAATTAAGGCACCAAAAAAACAGCCTGTCGAACTTCGGGTTATCATAGTTCGTCAGGCTGACATTTTGGACTAAAAAATGAAACAACACCTACTCAATTTCGTTTTCCAGAAGATTGAAGAAGAACTTCTCCTTCACCGGAGTATCGATGACGCGAACAGGTTTAAGCTGATTGGGCGATACACCTTTCATAATCATCATATCTCTGTACAGCATATATGTTTGTTGCTGAGTCATACAAAGCTTTGTGCGGGCGAGTATATTGCTCCTTACTTTGGTTTCGAAAGAAGGATTGGCCTCTGAAATTCTGTTCTCTATGATATCTCTGTACTCCGCCATTTTTGAAGGATCCACATCTTTGTCCGGCTCCATGAGAACCACATATTTTCCGGGCTCGGATGAGGTGTCGGCAAAAACGCTGAAATCACGAATAAATAGTCCTGTATCTTCCTGGAACTTATCGATAGACCAGCGTATGGCTTCTTCATTCGTCTTTTCTCCGGCGATGAAAAGCATCTGATTTTTCCTGTATACGAATTGGATAAGCGGTGCCTCATGGTAGAATCCAGTCACCCTGACTACGTCTTTTATTTTATATCTGTATAAACCTGATAAATTTGTAACTACAATTTCGTAGTCCTTTCCGGCTTCCAACTGGTCAAGCGTATAGGTGGTTTCTTCGTCATCGGAATCCATCGGAATGAATTCAAAGAATCCACCGTCGGGAAGCAGAACGAATGACTCGTCACCTGCGTGTCTGGCCACTGCCATCATGGCTTCTGAAGCCGCATAATTGCACATGGTATAGGGAATATTCTTTCCTGTGTACTGACGCATTTTTAGAGTATAGGGCGCAAAGCCGCCGGTACCTATAGCAGCCAGCCACTGGAAGTTCTTCCATATACGCGGCACAATCGGCGTATCGAATCCTTTCTTAAACTCTTCGCGAAGCTCGTCTGCGCGAGACTTATTGGGCTTAAGACTTAGAGAGAAAAGTGCTTTGGTCTCGTCGGAAATTAAGATGTCATCGTTTATAATGCCCTTTTCAATGTCATCGCAGAGCATTTCCCAGTTTTGCTCGAGGTAGGTCATAAGGTCCACGATTCCCGTCATAAAAGCCGAAACCATGGATACAACATCACGGTTTTCGAGCGCAAATCGGAGCTTAAGATATTTCATATCCATCTGTTCCTCAGGGAAGATAAGCTCCGCGGGAGATGTCATAAAGTATTTGAGATGTTGTGCGTGGGGGTGCAGAATGGTACCCGAAATAGCGCCCTTGGGAAGACCGTTTTCAGTAATCATCGGCACTGCCTCTAAGGTATTAAGCGTGTATCCGTCCTTAAATGTCTTTCCGGTGGTATTTCTAAAGAACTCACCCATTACTCCGAACGCCATATTGGCAGCGTAGATATTATACATGTCAAGCGTCTTCTGAGAAACAGGAATGTGCTTGGGAACCCCAACGCTACCTGATGAAAGCGCATAATGCATGATGGGGTAGTTCGTGATAAGGCCTTCCTCATCATTCATGATCATTCTCTCGATATAAGGCTGATAATCATCATAGGTACTAAAAGGTACCTTTTCCTTGTACTCTTCAATGCTGTGAATATTGGCAAAATCATACTTCTTACCATATTCAGTGGAGGCATTGTCCCTAAGAATATCCAAAATTACCTGCTCGCTAATCGAAACGGCATTACGGCTTGCTTCGTCGAGGTGGCTGACCGCGTTTCGGCCTCGCTTTCTCATAGTTTCAATGAAAACATGATTGGTGATTTTTGATTTTAACATAACTCCTCCATGTTATAACTAATAGGCTACTTTCAGTTACAATAATTTTATAATTTTATATCATTGATGCGTTGAAAAATAAACAAATAATACAAAACTTTCTGTCAACTATATGGGCGAACTTTTCTTTCAAGACAATTGGTCCGGAAGGAATTCGTAAATTGCTTCATCCCAATAGCTCCGGGAATCGCAAGCGAGTTTTGACAATATCAAGTATCAAGGAGAGATTCAAAACATGATTCGAGAAATAAACCCGAATTATTCACGCAACTATACTACCGCTCCTATTCCCATCCGTAGGTTTTCGGAGTTTGGTTGCTTAAAACGAAAAAATAAGCCAGGATACCTCCCGGCTTATCTTTCATCATAAGCGAATTTAATTTAATACATAACATTCCCTCGCATACTTGCATAAATCATAATAGTACGCCTTCAAATAAAAGTCCTTATATTGTTCCAGCTCATCATTTCTAAGCCGGACATCGTCTTTTATAACAGCGACCTTGTTTTCTACACTTTTGTGAATGCTATCCCATTCGCTTTTCTCTTCCGATTTCAAAAGACTGTCAAACGAAATCTCAACAACATCGGATGTGGGCAAACATTGCAATATGCTAAGTTCAACTACAGGATTATCAAATTCATCAACTGGCAGTCCTTCGAATAAATAATCCTGAAAAAATTCTCTTTTCTCCGTCATTAGAAGCAAAACCCCACTGCGGTATTCAACTCCTTAGCTTTTTCAAGCAAACACAGCATTTTCTTGGCCAGTTCAAGAACTTCATCATTATCGCACTCACACATCATGCGCTTTACAATTTCAATCACCTGCTGTAATTGCTCCGGAAAAACAAATTCCTCTTCATACATCGTAATAATAAGATCGCATTCATCATCGATAAAATTGAAAAAATATTGTTCCATAAGCAAGAACATTTTTTCATCAAACCAGAAGCCATCATAACCGGCTTTGATCTCCCCATTATCATCAAAAAGCTGACAATCAAATAAATGATCCTCTTTATCTTTGCTGAGCGCAATAACAATATAGTAACGATGATTTAAGTCTAAGTATTCCACATAACCTGAAATCTGCGTATTTTTTTATTCTTTTCATCCATCTTTATACCGTCCCTTTCTTGTAAGTCATTCTAAAATGCGTAAGGCGAAGCCATTCCGCCTTCCTTGCTTTCCCTTGAAATTCTCCGGAAATGCTGGGATCCTTCAGATTTAAATCGACATATCTTCCACCGATTCCATTTGGCTTAATTTCCTGCACTCTAAAATACTTACCACCAATTGCCGCAACTATTGCGTACTTCTTATTGTCTTTCTGGAAAACAATCTTTCTCATCTTATATCCGTTCAGTCGCCCATAAAAAATGATTTCCCACACCCCTTCTCCACCGCCCGGTAGCCAACTTTTACGGACAACCATACAAAACGTTCCACATTACCCGTAATCAAATTTTTTGATTATTAAGGCTTACGGATTTATCGCTATTTTGTAGCAAATCATCCGTAGGAAAATGCTTCTTTTTTCCGTTTTCAACCATTTTTTCGATGGTTAAGGTTGAAAACTTCCTGCTGATTACGGATGCTCATCAAGTTTTCGATCATACACCCGTAGGAAATAACCTCCCGGTTCCTTTCAACTACGGATGCTATTCACCAAATCTCCCTCTCATCCGTAGATTTCAAATTTCAACTTTTTCTAACTACGGATGTTAGGTACAATCCTGCTTCTCCATCCGTAATTCGAGCGATTTCCTTTATCTCCAGCTTGCTCGACAACTCCCCGCGCCATGGCACCCCTTTTTTGCGCCTTTGCGCGAAATCGCTTCCTCTTCGCTTCCTTCAAACTCCATGCTCCCTTCCGCCTCCGCCCCCGAACCTTTGCGGGGCAGGCGCAGATTTTTTGCAGATATCTTTGCAGGAAAATCACATCCGCAGCAAAGCGAGTGTTATGATTTTCCTGCAAATCTGAGATGGCGCAAAAAATCAAGTCTGCAGCAGGTCCGGGGCGGAGGTGGGAGGGAACAGGGGCGTTTATAAGGGAGCATGGGAAGAAAAGCGATCCCGCGCAAACCCGGCGGCGCAAAAAAGGCACCACCCCCCCCAAGGAGATGGCGCCTTCCGTTATCGTTTTCGTGCTATGGTCGATCCGCTTTTTACTGAAGAAGCAGCAAGCTGAACACCAGCGTGAACAATGCAACGGTCTCGATAATACCGACTACGATGAAGTAGTTGGCCGTACCTTTACCCGTAGCGCCCAAAGCATCCGCAGCTGCAGCTGCGCACTTGCCCTGGAACAGACCGGACAGACCGATCGCAAGACCGCCAAAGAGGCCAACGCCGAGTGCCATACCTGCATCTACGGATGCGGACTTGATAAAGTTCATCAGAAGGAAACCATAGATGGTCTGGGTTAACGGTGCACCGGAGAAAGCGATCATGATGAACGGTGCCGGCTTTCCTGCAGCGTAGCACTTCTTCCATGCTCCGACAGATGCCATTCCTGCAAATCCGGTACCGAATGCGGAACCGGCAGCTGATAAACCGAGTGCGGCAGCCATGCCTAAAAATCCTAAATTCATAAGTTAATCTCCTTTTCTTGATAAGCTGTTTTTATGCGCTAATTCTTGATTTTATCGTTGACTTTAAACGGGTCATAGGCAACACCTGCCCACTCAAGACCAACCTGACCCGAGAACTCAAGGACGTTGAGTCGCACTCCGTGTACAACGACTGACAGGAATGCCATGATGATATTTAATCCGTGTCCGATCAATACGACGATGATTCCCAGGATGATCAACGGTCCGGAGAACCCTGCGGCAATGTCGTTAAAGCTCTGCGCGATCGCAAGGCTGGCCATACCTACTGCAAAGAGTCGGATATAACTCATGACATTACCAAAGCAGCTGATCGTATTGAGGAATACGGTAAACGCATCCGCAAGTCCGGCTTTTAAGCCCTGACCAAAGGTCTTGTCCGGCGACATGCCTCCGAAGAGGACTACCAGGACAAATGCCACGCCAACGGCGATAAATACCGGAACGATCGGAATATTCTCACCGATCACAAGGAACAGTGACAGCAGGTACATGGCCACAACGGCGATGGTCCAGCCGATATCCGCCACAAAGCTTAAGTCCTTTTCGGCGACTTTCTTCTTTACCGCGAGGATGGAACCCAGAACCATCTGGATCGCACCGACGGAGAAGGAGAACTTCATGATGGTATTTTGCTGTGCAGCCGTCGTCACGCCGAAGTACTCGGGATAGTTGGCAAAATTCGGTATCACGAGTGCCCGTAAGAACGGTACGTTCATGGCGCTTTCCATACCAAACCATGTGCCCGTGACCGCGCCCCATACTATGGTGCCGATCGATAGGACAAAGATCAAAAAGATCGCATTGTTCATCTTCTTGGTCTTGGCCAGGATGGCAATGGCTGCGATCAAAATCAACACACCATACCCTGCATCACCAATGATCATTGCAACGAATAAGGTAAAGAACATCAAAAACCACAGGGATACATCCTGCTCACGATATCCGGGAAGGATCCCCAGGATATCAAATAACGGTTCGATCAGTCGCGTTACCTTGTTATAGCGCATCTTCGTGGGGATCTGGTCGTCATCTTCCGCGACGTCCTCGATGGCCCAAGCCCAGCCGCCTTCGGATGCAGCCTGCTTGAAGCTGTCTACATCCACTTCCGGCATGTAACCGTACAGCCATACAAAATCCTCATCTCCCTGCGCCGTCTGGCTTGCGGAAGAAAAAATCTCCGCATTCTGCGCCTTTAACATCTGCGCCTTGAAGCTCTTGTCATAAACGGACGCTTTGGCCAGCTTCTCGCTGATCTCATCAAGCTTCCCGTGACTCTCATCGATCTCCTTTTGCAGACGCTTAATGCTCTTGTCGGGGAGGTTAAATTCCGTAGAGGAGATCGTAGGCGGCAAGGTGCCGATCACGGCGATGGCAGCCATTTTCTCCACTTCCGACAAGCGCACGGCGCGGATCGAATCGTCGGCGATCACCTGCTCCAGCTCGCTTTTGCCGAGGCGGTAAAAATGCAGATCATAGCCGGCTTGTTTTACTGTTTTTACTTCTTCCGGATCAAAATCTCCCCAGGGAAGGATCCTGTCGATCTCCGCCGAATCGGCGCTGATGATCTGCCGCAGTGCCGCCTGCTCATCCAGGTTGGCAACCACTTCCGCATACATCGCGTCAAATTCCGCATCGGAAAGGATCTCCTCCGTCGGCTTTTGTTTGTCCGGGAGATAGTCCTTCAAGGCCATGGCGGTCTTGGAAAGTGTTGCGAATTTTTCGGATACTTCACGGTCCGCACTTTGTCTCTCGGCCAGATGTACCACGCCGAGGTCACGCAGACCTTTGAGCATCTCTTCCTTTCCGGAGACTGTCGTCACGACATGGACCATTTTCATTTTTTCAATCATGATTCCGCCCCCGTTAATTTTTTCTTGGAAATCTTACCGCGCACAACCGCAGACGTCTGCTGATCTCCCAGGTAAACGCCGATGACACGGATATTCTCCTTTGCCTCGGGAATCTTTACCTTTTCAAAGAGGTTCACTCTCTGGGACGTGGAACGAAGTTCCTTTTCCAGAAGCTCTACCTGCTTTCTCAATGTAGAAACCAGGGCATCGAGTCTTGCGATCTCACGCAGCTTGACCAATGCAGTGTCGACCCAAAGAGGATAGTCATCCACGTCATAAGAGATCTCCTTAAACGTAAGCTCCCGAAATGTCGGGATCGTCACGCCGGCGATATTCTCATTTTCGCAGATCACGGTATCCGGCTGCACGAGATTGCCCAGCTTCTTGGTATCTTCGAATATGGTATTCTCGGCGAATACCGCTACCCAGTCGTCCAGGTTGCCGATCATCTCGGCGCGCTCGGCCTCTTTCTGCTCCAGTTCGGCGTTGGTCTTCATAATCACGGACTGCAGCTGCTGTTTTTTAAGCTGCAGCGTGGGAAGGTAGCGCTGATACTGTTTCAGATGGTCCTTCTGCACCTTCTGCTCGTTTTTCGTAAGTTTGATAGCCATAAACTACTCCTTTTAGTTGAACGCCGCCTTCTTGGGCCATCTTTCCTGGATCAGGCTGGTCTTTAAACCGGTCTCGTTCGGCTCAAAGCACTCTGCCAGGATCTCCCATCCCAGATCAAGCGCATCCTCCAGAGGAATATTCACACTGAGGTCCATCAACTTGGTTTCAAAAAGCTCACCATACTTTAAGAGCTTCTCATCCCACTCTGTCATAAGGAAGCCCATGGATTTCTTTTCCAGACTCTCCTTATACTGTGCGTAAATACGGATCATACCATCCATCAGCGCACGGTGGTCATCTCTGGTCTTGTCGTTAACGTTCTGTTTCAGACGGGACAGAGAACCGAAAGGCTCGATATGGCCGTTCTTTAAGTAGTACTGACCCTCGGTGATGTAACCCGTGTTGTCCGGTACCGGATGGGTAACGTCATCGCCCGGCATGGTCGTAACGCCAAGGATCGTAATGGATCCTGCGCCTTCGATATCCACGGCCTTCTCGTAACGGGCTGCAAGACTACTGTAAAGATCGCCCGGATAACCTCGGTTGGAAGGTACCTGTTCCATGGTGATGGCCATTTCCTTTAAGGCATCCGCATAGTTGGTCATATCCGTAAGGAGTACCAGCACGCGCTTGCCTTCCAGAGCGAACTGCTCCGCAACGGCCAAGGACATATCCGGTACCAGGGTACACTCTACGATAGGATCTGCCGCGGTATGGATAAACATAACCGTATGGCTCATGGCACCGCCCTTCTCCAACGTATCACGGAAGGTAAGGTAGTCATCATACTTTAATCCCATGCCGCCAAGGATGATCACATCGACCTCAGCCTGCATCGCAATCCTGGAAAGAAGCTGGTTGTACGGCTCTCCGGAAATGGAGAAGATCGGCAGCTTCTGGCTCTCCACGAGGGTGTTGAACACATCGATCATGGGGATACCCGTACGGATCATCTTATTCGGCAAGGTTCTCTTGGACGGGTTAAAGGACGGTCCGCCGATGGAAATCATGTTTTCCGTCAATGCCGGACCATGGTCTCTCGGAACACCGGTACCGTCAAAGATACGGCCCAAAAGGTTTTCGGAGAAGGACACCTGCATGGGTCTTCCCAAAAATCTGACGGGGTCCGTCGTGCTGACACCCTGGGCGCCTGCAAATACCTGAAGAGAAACCATATCTTTGTCTAATTTGATAACGCTGGCATAGCTGTCACCCACAAGAGCCAGGTCGCCGCTTCGAACGCCCTCGGCTCTGACGGTAACCACGTTACCGACAATCGATTCGATTTTTGTATATACTTTCTGCATAAGCCCTCCTATAAAGCAACTTTCGCCTGATAAAAGTCTGCGATCTTCTTTTCCTGCGCTTCAAACTCGGGCGTCTCGAACAGCGTGTTGTGCCAATCGAGGAATTCCTGACGAAGCTGGTTAAAGAAGCCTCGGATATCCTTCTTGTCATCCAGGTCGTAGGTCGCCGTCAACGCGTCGTAAAGTCTGTCAAATTCGCGGCGCTGTCTCTCGGGCGGGCAAACCGCATCAATGGGATCAAAGGAGTTCTGCTGCAGGTATACGGAGTCAAGAAGCTCACCCTTCTGGTAGATAATGTAATCTTCCTCAGAGGTACCTTCCTCGCCGACAACCTTCATCATCTGGTTGATCTCATTGCTTCTGATCAGGATGGCACGTGCTTTTTCCACACGATCCTTATCTACCACACCCTCATACTTGGACCAGGAGTCCATGGGGTGGATCGCCGGGTATTTACGCGCATCGGAACGCTCTCTGGAAAGTCCGTGGAACGCGCCTACAACCTTTAACGTTGCCTGCGTCACGGGCTCCTCAAAGTTACCGCCTGCCGGAGATACGGATCCGCCGATGGTAACGGAACCGGTACCGCCGTCTTTTAAGCGAACCTTGCCGGCTCTCTCGTAGAAGGCTGCGATGGTGGACTCCAGATAAGCCGGGAAAGCTTCCTCGCCCGGGATCTCCTCCAGACGTCCGCTCATCTCACGCATGGCCTGTGCCCAACGGCTGGTGGAGTCTGCAAGAAGCAAGATGTCCAGACCCATCTGTCTGTAGTATTCCGCCAGTGTAACCGCGGTGTAGCAGGATGCCTCACGGGCTGCAACCGGCATGGAAGACGTGTTGCAGATGATGATGGTTCTCTCCATCAGGGATCTGCCGGTCTTCGGATCTGTCAGTTCCGGGAACTCCTTCAATACTTCCACGACCTCACCGGCACGCTCTCCGCAGGCTGCCACGATAACGATATCCGCATCGGAGTTCTTTGCCTCCAAATGCTGCAGCACGGTCTTGCCGGCACCGAAAGGTCCCGGTGTACAGAAGGTACCGCCCTTCATGACCGGAAGGAACGCGTCGATACAACGGATCTTGGTAACCAGGGTCTCATCCGGACGAAGTCTCTCCTCGTAGCACTTCACCGCCTGCTTGATCGGCTGGGTGAATACCATGGAGAGTTCCTTCTCCTCGTCCCTGTCATTTTCAATGATACAAATCGTGGATCTTACATTGTAGGATCCCGCCTCTTTGATCATCTTAACCTTCCACTCGCCTCTGGTGGTAAACGGCACCATGATCAAATGTTTAAATAAGCCCTCGGGCACACTGCCAACGGCATCGCCGGCCACCACGGTATCTCCCACCTGTACCGACGGGGTGAACTCCCAGTCACGGTCCGGGATCGGATCGAGGTACACACCTCTCTCCAGGAAAAATCCGCACTGCTCGGCAAGATCCGGCAACGGGTTCTGCAAGCCGTCAAAGACCTGGGTCAAAAGTCCCGGTCCCAGCTCAACGCTCATGAGCTCGCCGGTGAATTCCACCTCGTCGCCCACTTTGATCCCGTCCGTCATCTCGTAGATCTGCATGCTGGCCTCTCCGTTGTTGATACGAATAACCTCGCCTTTTAAGCGCTTATCGCCAACAAGGATGTAACCAACTTCGTTTTTGCGAACGGAGCCTTCGAAACTAACCTTGGTCAGGTTGCCGTTTACTCCGGTCACGAGTCCTTTTACAATATCCATTTGGTTTCTCCTATAAGCTGTATACGCGTTGCTGTACTTCGTCGAAAAGGTTCTTGAATTCTTCTTTACCTTTCGTCTTTTCAAAGCAGCTGACACGCTCCAGCAGTTTTAATTTAATCGCATATCCAAACAATACATGATCGTCGAAAACATGCATGCCTACCAGTGTATCCAAAAGATCGAATTCATAATCCAGGAGAACTTTCTCGGACTCCAGCGGGTTTTTGGCGGCCAGTGCCGCTGCCACCACCTGGGTGTTCGCTCCGTCCTTGTCATAGGCAGAGGAATAACTTTTGCCGAGAAGCATGCTTCTTTGGTAATTCAATTCCTTCATCAGGAGACCGTAGTGCGCTGCCCACTCTTTGACAAGGGGGCCCTCCGTCGAAGCGAGCGTAAGCTCTTCAAGAAGCTTGTATTTGTCCTCACTCACATTGGACTGGCAGCATCGGAGGAATTCCTCATAGGTCATGGGCATCTCCCCATCCGATGTCAGTTCCGGCAGGCTTGATATCAGGTAATAATATGAAGCCAAATCGCACCTCCTCTTAAAAATCGAGGTCTCTGAAGTAAGGCATCAGCATCTGCATAACTTCCTCGTCCGAGCAGTCGAAATACCCGGAACCGTCCTTGGCTGCCAGACGGAATCCCGCTGCCACTGACTTCGTGGGACGGATCTCCAATCCGTTTGCAATCTCATTTGCCAATTCTGCCTTCAATTCCTCACTGACAGTAGATACCTCCGCAGCATATTGGGAGACGTCCTCCCCCTGTACCACTGCGCGGATCAGTTTCCCCAGTGCTTCACCGGAGAATTCCTTAGAAATCCTTGCCGCGAGAATCTTCTCAAACTCTGCCTGAATCTCGCTCTTAAAAGAAAGCATCGCATCTCTTTTGGCCTGCTCGGCTCCGACTGCCGCACTCTCTTTCAGGATTCCGATTTCCTTTTCGGAAAGCTCCTTGGTACTCTTGGCCTCAGCCTTTGCATCGGCAACAATGGCCTCTGCTTTTGCTTTTGCGTCCGCAAGGATTTTCTCGCTCTCCGAATTGGCTGCATCAATTCCTTCTTTGCGGATTGACGACACCAAATCTTGAATCTGTAATTCCATATGTACGCCTTTCTCCTTTTCTGTATTTTTGCCCTGGGCAAATGTACCTCCGGGATAACCCATGCGCCTTCGCGCATATATCGGTATTATACAATGAATTTGCGGAATTTTCAAACTTTTTCGCGCAAAAACGCAAATTATTTACGTCATTTTTTTAACAAAAAAGGAAGCTCTTTCAGAGAGCTTCCACGATATCTTGGTATCCCATAAAATGAGATGCCTTTACAAGCACTACATCTTCCGGTTGCAGCTGTGTTTTTAAAAGAGAGAGCATATTCTCCTTGTCGCGGTCATAAAAGACATTTTTGCTCATGCCGGCATCCCTTGCACCGCGTACAAGGTACTCCGAAAGCTTCCCGCAGGCAAAAAGGAGGTCTGCGTTTTCCGGCACGATGCGGCCCAGCTCATAGTGCAGCTTCTCCTCCTCTGCGCCGAGCTCGCCCATATCACCCAGGACGGCGATCCTCCGTCCGCTGCATCCGCCAAGCACCTGAAGCGCCGCGCGCATGGACATGGGATTGGCGTTGTAGCAGTCGTCGATCACGGTATAGCCGTTCTTGCGGATAAAATTACTGCGTCCCGCAATGGTGCGCATGGCATCGATACCCTGTCGGATCTGCTCGGGCGTAAGCTCCATCTTGAGGCCGACACCGGCGGCTGCAAGGCAGTTGTATACCATATGCATTCCGGGCAGGCAGGTCTTTACCTCCGTACGGAGATTCTCCGTGCACAGCGTAAAGCGCATGCCGCCCTCGCCCAGGTCTTGAATGTCCTCCGCCCAGATCGATGCGTTTTTATTTTCCACGCCGTAAAAGACCGGCATAACGCCGAGGTTTTCACGGATCGTCACCAGCTTATCGTCATCCGCGTTTAAAAACGCCGCGCCGCGGGAAGGCATCTGCCGAAAGATCTCCGTCTTGGCCTTTAAGACACCGTCACGGTCGATGAGGTTTTCGAGATGGCACCATCCGATATTGGTGATCACGCACATGTCCGGTCTGGCCACCTTGGCGATCCGGGTCATCTCTCCGAAATGATCGATGCCCATTTCCACCACCGCCACTTCGTGTTCCGGGCGGATCCGCAGGATGGTAAGCGGCACACCGATCTCGTTGTTAAAATTACCTTCCGTAGCAAGCACGCGGTATTTTTGCCGAAGGACGCTGGCCACCATTTCCTTGGTGGTCGTCTTCCCCACGCTTCCGGTGATACCGATAATGGGGATCCCCAAAAGCTGTCGGTAATAGGCCGCGATCTTTTTTAATGCTTCCGCGGCGGATTCCACGAGGATCAAAGGCCCCTCGGCATCTTTGATCTCACGCTCCACAACGGCACAGCCGGCGCCTTTGGCGAACGCTTGGTTTACATAATTGTGTCCGTCCGTGGTCTCGCCGGGCATGGCAAAAAAGATATTTCCGGGCATGACAAGACGACTGTCCACCACTCCTCCCGCAAGTCGTTCCTTGGGAGAATGACCGTGAAGAAAAAGATTACCCCCGGCTGCTGCCGCAACGTTTTCCAGCGTCAATAATGCCATACCTATGCCTCGTATTTCTGCAAAGAGATCCGTATGATCTTTTCGCAGAGTTCGCTATAATTCATCCCTATGGCCGCTGCTTCCTGCGGAAGAAGGCTGGTCGGCGTCATACCGGGCAGGGTATTGCACTCCAGGCATACCATCTCCCCGTCGTCTCCCAGTATGAAATCCATCCGCGCATACGTCATAAGTTCCAGCGCCGCTGCTGCCATCTCCGCGAAACGCTGCATGCGTTCCGAGGTCTCCCGGTCAAGCATTGCCGGGCAGGTCTCGATGGTGCTTCCGGCCTGGTATTTGTTTTTGTAATCATAAAAACCGCTGATCGGTGCGATCTCGATCAGTGGAAGTGCTTTGCCGTCGATCACGCCCACGGAAAATTCCCTGCCGTGCACATACTTTTCCACGACGATCTCGTCTTCGTAGCAAAAAGCTTCCTTGACGGCTTTCTCGTACTCTTCCTCATTTTGTGCGATGCTGACACCGACGCTCGAGCCACCGCTGCAGGGCTTGACCACGCAGGGAAAACCGATGTCGTCCACGGCGATCTCCATCCCTTTTTTGATCATGCGACCCTTGGCAACGGGAATCCCGTTTTTAGCAAAAAGCATACGGCTGATCCCCTTGTGCATGGCCAGGGCACTGCCCAGATAGCCGGTGCCGGTATAACGGATCTCGTTTAAGTCAAAGACAGCCTGTACTTTACCGTTTTCGCCCACATCACCGTGCAGACCGATAAAGACGATGTCCGCTTGGCGACAAGCCGCAAGCACATTCGGTCCGAAAAATCCCTGGGTATCGGCGCTGCGCATTTTTTTGACCTCGGTAAGATCCGGTGCGGACTCACCCACCGCACGAAGCTCAAGCGGAAAGTCCTCCGCACGATCAAAAAGCTGCGCCACGTCCTCGCCCTCTTTGCCGAATCCCAAATAAACATCCAGTAAGATCACCCGATGTCCGTTTTCTTTTAACGCTTTTGCGATCAACGAGCCGGATACCAGAGAAACGTCGCGTTCCGTACTGATCCCGCCGGCAAGTACAACAATATCCATCTCTTATTTCTCCACACCGCGACAGGAGGTGTCCACTCTTGCCAAAAGCTCTTCCCATCTGCGATCCACTTCCTCCTGGAATGCTACCAGAAGATCTTCGTTGCCGGGCTTGAAAAGATGCTTGAATCTTCCCTGCGGGCGCAGGAAATCTTCGATGGGAAGCTTCTCCTTGGGCTCGTAGTTTAACAGGTATCTTCCCTCCACCACTTCAAACAGCGGCCAGTAGCAGGTCTCCACCGCCAGGCGGCAGATCTCCATGATATCCTCCGTATTGTAACGCCAGCCTCTCGGGCAGGGCGCAAGAACATTAAGGAACGTAGCGCCCGGGGTATAGATCGCCCGCTCCGCCTTGTAATGCAGATCCTTAAAATTCTGTACAAAGGTGGTCTGCGCCACATAAGGAATGTTATGCGCCGCCATGATGGCCGCCAAATCTTTTCTGCGCTGCGGCTTGCCGTTGGACTCGCTGCCTACCGGCGTCGTGGTGGTGTCCGCAAACATGGGCGTCGCGGAAGACCGCTGGATCCCGGTGTTCATATAGGCACCGTTGTCATAGCAGACATAGGTAAAGTCATGACCGCGTTCCGCCGCGCCGGACAAGGACTGCAGACCGATATCGTAGGTACCGCCGTCGCCGCCGAAGGTGATGAACTTGTAGTTGTCCTTGACTTTGCCTTTTTTCTTTAATACATTATACGCCGTCTCCACGCCCGCAATGGTGGCGCCGGCATTCTCAAAAGCATTATGAATATAGCTGTCCTGATAAGCAGTGTAGGGATACATATAGGAGGATACCTCCAGACATCCCGTAGCATTGCCGATCACCGCTTTGTCCTCTTCCTTTAACGCACGCAGTACGTTTCTGACCGCGATGGATGCACCGCATCCGGCACACAGACGGTGCCCCGGAGCAAAGCGTTCAGGCTTGGACATGATCTCTTTAAAATTATAAGCCATCTCTCTTCCTCCTATTCCCTGACACCGAGGTACTTATAGCCGCCGCTGTAAGCACCGCTCTGCACGGTGGCTTTCAGGTCTGCAAGCACCTGTGTGATATGTTCTTTTAACAGATCCCGTCCGCCGAGACCGTAGATATAGTTTAAAGCATACGCCCGGCTTCTTGCACGGAACAGCGCCTGGGCCGTCTCCGCTGCCAGCGGTCCGCCCTGGTTGGAAAAACTCTCCGCACGGTCCAGGATCGCCACGGCTTTAACGTTTGACAATGCCTTCGCCACATCCTCCGCAGGGAAGGGACGGAACATCCGCACCTTTACGATGCCGACCTTTTCGCCGTTTTCGCGAAGCTCATCCACATAAGCCTTGGCCGTTCCCGCGGCGGAGCTCATGATCACGATGGCGTACTCCGCATCTTCCATACGGTAGCTCTCGATCAGATCATAGTGTCTGCCCGACAATGCGGCAAATTCCTTCATGACCTCTCTGGCCACCTCCGGCACGTGACGCATGCCTTCCGCCTGTCCGCGACGGGCTTCCATATAGTAATTGGTCACGGAATAGGGTCCGAGCGCCATGGGGCGCTTTTCATTTAAAAGATAATTCTCCGGGTTATATTCCCCGACGAAATTCTTCACTTCCTCATCTTCAAGCAGGGTGATGTTTTCCACAGCGTGGCTGGTGATAAAACCGTCCTGGCAGATCATAATGGGAAGGCGGACATCCTTATGCTCCGCGATCCTGTACGCCATGACAAAGTTGTCATAGGCCTCCTGGTTGTTCTCGGAATAGATCTGAATCCAGCCGCAGTCCCGAGCTCCCATACCGTCGGAATGATCCGCGTTGATATTGATGGGGCCGGTGAGCGCACGGTTAACAAGCGCCAGCGCGATCGGCAAACGATCGGAAGCTGCCACATGCAGCTCCTCCCACATATACGCCATACCGCACGAAGACGTCGCCGTCAGGGCACGCGCTCCGGCTGCGGATGCACCGATCGCAGCACTCATGGCACTATGCTCGCTCTCTACGGGGATAAACTCCGTATCCACCCGTCCGTTGGCCACGAAGGTACTGAAATACTGCGGGATCTCCGTAGACGGCGTAATGGGAAATGCCGGCATAACATCCGGATTGATCTGGCGCATGGCGATGGCCACGGCTTCATTTCCGGACAAACGATCTCTCTTTGCCATATTATTTCCCCCCTTTCATGATGATGGCATCAAAGGGGCAGGATTTTACGCAGATACCGCAACCCTTGCAATGATCAAAATCAAAATCCAGACGCTTGCCGTCCACTACGGGAATGCAGCTGTCGGGACAGACGGGAATGCACAGCAGACACTGCTTGCACTTCTCCTCGATAAAAATAGGGGTATCGGTCCTCCACTCTCCGGTGGAAAACTCCGCCGACGTCATGGGCTCGTAGATCTGCAGCCCCTCGGTCAGCTCGTACCATTTGCTTTGCTCGTTGATTCTTTCACTGATCTTCATTCGCTCACCTCCGCATAGGCCATACGAAGTGCCTTCATGTTGCCTTCGATCACTTCGGGCTTGGATGCAAATTTATGACGGAAAGAACCTTCCATCTGGGCAAAAAAGCTCTCCTCATCCATCACGCCGCATACCTTGACGATCGCGGCAAGCATGGGAGAATTCGGATAATATTTGACAAGAGCCTCTTCGGAGATCCTGCGGGCGTCGATCACATAGACCTTGCCCTCATAACCGCGAAGATACGGACGAAGTTCGTCCACGCTCCCGGCGCTGTTAATGACAATGGCACCTTTCTTTTTCAATCCGGCGGTTACATCCACCGATTCCAATAATGTCTCATCCACCACTACTACGTAATCCGGCTCATAGATGTTGGAGTGAAGCTTGATCTCCGAATCACTGATCCTGTTGTACGCAGTAATGGGCGCGCCCATACGTTCCGGACCGTACTCCGGAAAACCCTGGACAAATTTTCCTGTTTCAAATGCCACATCCGCAAGAAGCAGTGCTGCTGTTTTCGCACCCTGGCCTCCGCGTCCGTGCCATCTGATCTCCAATGAATCTTTCACGGCGTCTCCTTTCTCTAGGATTTTATAGTTTTCCTGTTTTTGCGGTTTTTTCCGCGAAAAACATTATCTCGGATTATATCACAGAATTGTACAAATGTAAAAACAAATATCCTGCTTTTCGATCTTCCTTCGATGAAAAACAGGATATTTTCTTCTCTTTTATAAAACAGGCTTCTATTGCCATGCTCGGATCCGGCTTTTTACGACTCCAGCCCCTCCACGTCTCTGCGGTAAAACAGCTTGGTGTTGGACGGAATGGAAAGTGCGCGAAGCCGGCCGCGTTTCACCAGATCGTCCACGTTTTGCCGGGTGCAGCCCAGGATCTTCATGACCTCCGATGTGGAGATCACCTCCCGTTCCGCAAAGATACGAAAGACCTCGCCGTCGATCGCCACGGATGCCCCCATCTCATCGAGCGTCAGATAATCGATCGCACCGCCGTCCGAAAAGAACAGGCTGTCTCCCAAAAGGGAAAGCTTCATGGAATCCGGATTAGCCGTGTACTCACAAAACAAGCTCTTTTCCACCACGATCACGCCACCGCCCGCCTGCGTGATCAGAACCTTGCCGTCGGGAGAAGCCGTCGCGGTCAACATCCGTTTCTCCCTCCGCTGCCGCACCTCCTCGGAGATCTTTTTTTCGGAGATCTTTTTTAAGAAAAAGCCGTCCTGCGGGCATCTGCCCTGCGTATACTGCAAAAGCACAAAGGGATCGTACTCCCCCATCCCGTACTCTTCCAACATCATATCCAGGTTCTGCCTGCGCTCATCCGGCGTTCTCTCCCGCACAAACAGCATCGCCACATTCTGCGGTACCACGACCTTTCCGCGCTTAGCAAAGCTCTCGCAGATCATGGGAAGGCGCATCGGCTGCGTCTTTTTTTCAAGCTCTATATAACAGATCCCCCGCCCGTTATCGCAAAACACGTAGCCCAGATTTTTCGGCCGTTGTACATCATCCCTGCGGATGGCATAAATTAACATACAGCTGCCTCCTCTCCGTCAACATGTGCCATACGGTGGTTCTCCACTTTTCCGACACCAGATCTTCCATGCCCTCAAATAACCGACGTCGCAGCGCCGGATCAAAAGGCGGCAATACCTTACAGTACTTTGCGGGCATCCGCGCCACATTTTGCCGTAAGGACGTGCTTCCGACAAAATTTTCCACCGGGCGATCCTTGATCACGTCATAGGAATGCAAAGCCATGTCGTCCCTGCACATATAGGCAAGGGACGTTCCGTGATCATAAAGCGGCGCAAGCCGATACGTCCCTGCTTCCGCATCCCGGATCACCTCGATATTGTCGCCCGTCCTTTTTTGGTTAAAAATGAGAAAATCGACAAGCATCATCCGGCAGATGTCTTCCTCCCAGCCCATCCGCCTGCAAAAATCATACACATCCTCTCCCACCATGCGTTCCGCCGCATAGTAGGACGCCAGAGAGACCTTGCTCTCCTTCGCCCCCAGCATGTCCCTGCTCTCACAGACATAGGTGTCATACTCTTCCCCCTGCATCTGGATCACGGCATGGATCAGCCGATAGGAGACGTGCGGATACTGCAGATAATCAAGAAGCCTGTCCACCACAATCTCATTAAAATTTTCATGCCCCGTGATCCCCTCTTCCTGTGTAAAAGAGGACAATTTATAATACATGCGCACGCCGTCCACTACGGCGCTCGCCTTGCATTTGGAGCCGCCCGTCGCAAGAAATCCGCGCTCCGAGGTCCAATTTAACGTGGACAGGTCCCTGATCTCATGGACGATCTGTCCTTCAACTCTTTCCTCCATAACCTTCCCTTTCCGCCCTTCGAAGGCTCTCGCCCCGCAAGAGTGCCATAAGAAAAGGCCTGCCTCCTCGGCAAGCCTTTCCCTCTTTTACAAATCAATAATCCGATTCGATCAAACCGTAGGTGCCGCCTTTTCTCTTATATACGACTGCCAGCTCATCCGTCTCTGCATTCGTAAATACGAAGAAGTCATGTCCCAAAAGCTCCATCTGCACGCATGCATCCTCAGGATACATCGGTTTCATCTCAAACCGCTTGGTGCGGATAATGGTAATCTCCTCATCATCATACTCCTTCTCCAGGAATTCCTGCCGGAAATTGCCGCCGCCCTGCTTGCGGTCGATGATCTTATTTTTGTATTTTTTGATCTGACGCTCAATAACCTCCTCTACCAGATCGATGGATACATACATATCGTTGCTGACCTGCTCGGAACGGATCACCGTTCCTTTCACCGGGATGGTAACCTCGATTTTCTGACGATCCTTTTCCACACTCAGCGTCACGATGATATCCGTGTCGGGTGTGAAATACTTCTCAAGCTTGGATAATCTCTCCTCCACTGCTGCACGCAATCCGTCGGTAACCTCGATATTCTTTCCAGTAATCGTGATGTGCATGAAAATCATCCCCTTCTTTATTTAGATTTGATTTCATTATAACACAGTTAAATTTTCTTGCAATATGATTTCTTCTTTTTCTTTGTCAGAAAAATGTGCTCTTCTCGTTTCCCTTCCGAATCCATAACATTTTTATTGAATTCTGCTTCACGCTCCTATAAAATAGGTTAACGGGGGGATGCCGTAAGATCATGACAGCCCCGCATAAATGTTATAAATATAGGGAGTCTTTCTATGGATAAAAATACTCTGTCGACAGATCAGACGATCATGGTCGTAGATGATGTTGCGCTCTATCGTTCCTACGCGCGCAATATTTTGGAAGATTGCGGATACAAGGTCATCCTCGCAGACAGCGGCGAGCAGGCGCTCGAGCTTCTCCGGGACAATCGTCCGCACCTCATCCTTTTGGACATTGTTATGCCCGGGATCAACGGGTACGAGACCTTCGAAGCCATCTTAAAGGATCCGGCCACCGCCGAGATCCCGGTGATCTTTCTTTCCGCGGAGAGCGATGCGCAAAACGAATTGCAGGGATTTCAGATGGGAGCTGCGGATTTTATCAGCAAGCCTTTTGTCCCCGAGATCATGATCAAGCGCGTAGAGCGCGTTCTTTCCTATGACAATCTCCAGCAGGACCTCGCCCGCAAGGTCGCGGAAAAGTCCAGAGAGCTTGAGCAGATCACACTCCAGGTGATCTCCACCATCGCCTCCATTGTCGATTCCAAAGACCGCTATACCAAGGGACACTCCGCCCGTGTGGCGCAGATCTGCCTGACCATTGCCAAGAATCTCGGTTTTTCCAAAGAAAAGCAGACGGAGCTTTATACCTTCGCGCTTTTGCATGATATCGGCAAGATCGGTATTCCGGATCTGATCTTAAATAAACCTACCAAGCTGACCGCCGAAGAATACGAAGTCATCAAACATCACACGGATGTCGGAGCCAATATCCTCAAGGATATCACGATCCTGCCCCACGCCTCTGACGTGGCACGCTGGCACCATGAACGCTTTGACGGCACCGGCTATCCCGATGGTCTGTCCGGTACGGATATCCCGTTGCCCGCACGCATCATCAGCCTGGCTGACGCCTATGATGCCATGTCCACCAAGCGTCCTTACCGCAACAGTCTGACCAAGGAGGAGATCCTGGCAGAGCTTGCGCAATGCAAAGGCACCCAGTTTGATCCCACGCTGACCGATCTCATGATCCATCTGATCGAGACGGATGCACTGCGTGCGGACCCTTCGGAGGATCCGCTGACGCCGGTCGGCGAGTTTGCGAACGACAGCAACCATCTGCTCTCCCGGATCTATACGCAAAACCTCGAGGAGTCCTCTACCTCCATCGCAATCGATCCGCTGACGCAGACCTACAGCATCGGCTACTTTGTGATGGCCGTAAACGACCGTACCAAGATCCCGGATGAGAACGGGTACTTTATCGTATGCTCCGTCCAAAATTTCGACACCTTTAACGAGACCTACGGTACCGTAGTTGGCGAGAATCTATTGATCGAACTGGCGGATATCCTTCGTTTGAATATCCGTGAGAACGATCTCGTGGGACGCATCGATTCGTCCGATTTTGCCCTCTACCTAAGCGGAAATCTTCCCGAGAATACCTTAAAAAACAAGATCAAGGAATTCTATACCAAATTCGAAGAAACCCTGTCGATCTTGGATTACAACCATGTATCCGGCGTTGTCTTCGGTGCAACAAAGCTGTCCGCAGACGATACGGATGCTTCCTTTGACCAGCTTTTGTTGGAATCCAAAAATGCGATGACCAGTGCGGCACGCAAAAAAACTCTGCCCTTTGAGATCTACCAGAACATTCTGTCCAAGTCCAAAACCAAGACGAGCAAGCAGTTAAATATCGAATTACAAAATCTGGAGAAATATCTTGTACAGAGAAGAAGCGGAGAAGTGGAAGTGGATCTGCTGTCGGTACAGGAAGTCGTACACCAGATCTTAAAAGAACTTCGCACGGATTCGGACATCCGTCCCAGTCTGTCCATCGTAGCGCTCAATACGGAAGAAGACAAGCTGACACCGGAAGAATTAAAGGAATGCATGGAGATCCTTCGCAACGCCATCAAGCTGTCCTTGCGCCACGGGGATTTTGACCTGCAATACAATGATCACTCCTACCTTTTGATCATTCCCGATGTCAACAGATCGCAACTGGAATCCGTCATGGGACGCATCGAAGGCTTCTTCCACAAGCTATATGCCGGCAAAAAGACCGACATCCTCTATGTAGCGCACTGTATCGACGAACCGGATGAATCCTGACATGCAGCGCAATAACCGCAAAGCACGGATTCCCTGCAGTTGATGACAAACCCGTGATCCTTGAGAATGTGATGACTGATCTCATCCATAAAACCGCAGGATAAGTGGTAGATCTTGCCACAGCCGAGACACTGCATATGCAGATGCGCGGCACATCCGCCGCCCGCTTCCACATACTGGTATACGGTGCAGTCTCC
>CAJOPA010000093.1 GCA_905236235.1 uncultured Eubacterium sp.
AGCACCCCCGTCCGGATATCCACGATCCCGAGCCACACCGTCACAAACATTTCCGCCGGATTGTTGCTTACGATCTGGCGATTGGATAGCGTAAGGATCTCGGCAGGATCCATGGAACCGAGCTTGGATACGTTGTTGATGATGATCTTTGACGCCATCATAAACATGGCCGCCGGGATCCCTTTGCCGGATACGTCCGCGATAAGCAGCGCCAGATGGTCCTCGTCGATCATATAAAAATCATAGAAATCTCCGCCCACTTCCTTCGCCGGCACCATGCTGGCGTAGATATCAAACTCCTCCCGATCGGGGAAGGCCGGAAAAAGATTGGGCAGCATATTGTTTTGGATATCACTTGCAAGATTTAATTCCGTGGAAAGACGGGCCGTCTTGGCGGTCTCCGCCTGCTGCTGCAATATAGCAAGCTTTCCCCGCCTTGCGATCTCCGTGGAGATGATCGCCACCACGGTAAAAAGAATGAGTTTGGGAAGATATTCATGCTGCAACGTCCTAAGCCACAACGCATGGGTATCGATCATTCCCGGATCGATCACGTCACGAAGAAGCGCATCCTCGGGAAAGGTAAGCACCGTTCCCACGGGAAGCGATACCATATTGAGATTGAGTCGCCTCATTTGTAAAACCACGCCAAAATACTCCGCCACACCGGACAAAAGCACGGTAAGAGCGGCCGTGGAGGCCGTGACCCTCCTGGAATAATAACGTATGGAAAGCACCGTGGGAAAGACCATGCAAAGGACCACATTGTGTCCCAACACCGACTCGATCCTGGCCATGACCAGACAGTAGCACGTGATCAACAAGACCTTCAGCCATTTCTTTTCACCTTTGAACCACAGGCATAAAACGGCAGGGATCACCAATTCAAAAACAGCTTCCAAAAGCGTGGGAAGCATGATATTCATACGGATGCTGAAAACACCCAGCATGGAGAGTACAAGAACCACAAGTGCCAGCCCCGCCGTAAACAACATCACTCTTGCTACGTAGAGGTTGGCCTTGATCTCATTGTCCCACAGCGTCTGCGTGGTGGCAAATAATTCTTCTTTAAGGGTTTGACGAAAGCTCTTCTTCGGTCCGTCCTTTGATCCGTTTTGCCTCATAATACCCCCTGCTCTTTTATCCTATTCGATGGATAAAATGTCACAAAAACCGGTCACTTCAAAAATCTCATTGACACTCTCGGAAACATTTCTGACGATCATGTTTCCCTGCTTGTTCATGATCTTTTGCGATGCCAAAAGCACACGCAATCCTGCACTGGATATATATTCCAATTCACCAAGATCAAAGACGAGTTCGCTGATGCCTTCCACGTTCTCATTGACATCCTGCTCCAGCTGCGGCGCCGTCATGGTGTCGAGTCTTCCGGACAACGTGAGTACCAGTTTTCCGTCCTGCTTATCCTTTTGTGTCGTTAACATACGTATCTCCTCCTCCTCTTGGATGCTACCATGATTTTATCAGATAACATTATAAATATCAATGATTTTTCAGATTTTTTAGAATTTTTTACAGGGTCGTTTCCGACACATCTTCTCCTTTTTTTATGTCCAGCATGGTTGCCAGGAAAAACAGGATCCCGCGTTCCTCCTCCTGCCAGATCCGCCGGCCTCTCGACTCCCCGCAGACCAGATAGAATCCGGCCTCCTCTTCCTTGCCGCCCCGCGCGACAAGGATGCTCCGGATCCCCCGCTTTCCAAGCGTTTCGTAAAATACCGGAGAAAGATCTTTGATCATCTCCTCCCTGCTGTCGGAAAATACCTTATCCGTCATCAGATTCTCAATATCCTCCGCCTTCCCCACCAAAGTATTTTCCACAACGGAAAACATCTCTTTGTTTTCCTTTACATAATACAAGTCTGAAATCTGATACTGTTCCTTAAGTACAGGAAGAACTGCCCGCAATTTGGCAAGCGTTTCCTTTTCCCGCTCCAACAGACGCATCAGTTTTGCCATATTCACGGAAATCTCCTGCTTTTGGGCGACAGGGTACTCATAACTTCCTTCCGTGTCTTTTTCATAGATCACATAGCAATTACGGCCGCGGTGTTTGCCCTGATACAGCATCTTGTCCGTCAGCGCAAACAACGCATCATAATCCGGCGCATCCTCCGGGAAAGACGCACAACCCACCGTACCCGTTACATACAGTTCATGATCGTCAACCTTCAAAAGTTTTCTCAACAGGTGCTGCTTTTCATACATTTCATCAAAAAACCGGCATTTCTCCTCCATCTCGCGATTTTCAATATCCACGATCAAAAGCTCATCCCCACCAAAACGTCCTACGACGGCATAATCTCTCGTAAAAAGTGCCAGTTCCTTCGTGATATCCATTAACACCGCATCACCCGTCCGGTGACCGTAGGTATCGTTAAAAAATTTAAAATTGTCCAGATCAAGAATGGAAAACGTAAAAGGTTTTCCCTCTGCGATCAGGGATTGCGCAAAGTCGAGAATGAATCCACGGGTCACCACGCCGGTCAAGGGATCCAGGATCTCCTCAATCCGCAGCTCCTCCAGCAAATGATCAAAAAAAGCATACTTGCGCAGGCTGTCCGCATCATACATCATCTGCTCTCTGGTGCTTGTCCTTCGCCGCATCACATCGGTCACATCCGCAAAACTGCCCACAAGTCCCACGATCTCCCCGTCCTCATAGATCGGACGTTTCGAAGCAATAATGTCTCGCTGCTGCCCGCGGATCTCGCATTTTCCCAAGACCTTGTAGGTGCTGGTACCTTGCAATACATGCAACTCATCCTGCTTAAACGGCTCCGGATCGCTGTGCCAGCCCATATCTTCGTCTGTTTTTCCGATCAATACGTCCGCGGATGCAAATCCGTAGTAATCAAGAAACGCTTGGTTCACACCGACGAATCGCCGTTCCTTGTCCTTCCAAAACACACAGTCCTGCGCCGTATTGATAATGGTATCAAACAGCGACTGTGACATTTTCCATGCAGACACCTTTCTTTACCCCCTCTGATCAAACAGCAATGTATATTTTTCCACAATGGTACACGGATCGTAGGAAAGCTTGGCCTTTCTGAGATTCTCATATCCCATGTCGTCCTCACGGTTTACATAAGTCAGCTCCGGATGCAGCTCCTTCATATATTTGACAAATTCCCGATTGATCATCTGATATGCCCCGCGCAACATCCCGTTGGCTTTTTCAAAATGCACTTCGAGCACCCGATCGTTGATCATGGAACCCACGGCAAATGCTTCCGGTTCCCCATCCGCATAAAGCAGAATGCCGTTCAGTCCACACGCCTCCCATTCTCGGAAAACGTTGCCGAGAACAACGCTTTCCTGCCGGATCTCTGACGTTCTTTCGGGAGCATCCTCCGTACGGTCTTCATCCCATCGTTCGTTTAACATGGCTGCGACCGCCACATTTGTAAGATCTATGGGTTGGATCTCCCAGCTGTGGCTCTTTTCAAAGGCATTGACATGATTCTTTTTGGCATGCAGTTTTTTGCCGGAAAGAGAGATCAAACGCTCGGCTTCATAAATATAATCCGCTGCCCCGCGCATATCGCGTACGGCAAAATCTCCCAAGCCGGCCTCACGAAGCATATCGATCTGCGCTTTGTCCGCGCTGCAGACGATAAAATCTTCTCCTCTTTCTTTGGCCTTTGCATACAACTGTCTAAGGACACCGGCCGCATCCCCCTGCCCCAGCGGAAAGGAGATCATGCACCGATCCTCCACATGCGCGCGATAGACCAGCAGGTCCTGCATACGTGCGACTTCCGCATGGTAAACGTCACGCCATATATAATTGCCATAGTAGGAATAATCCGCATTCAAAGTGAACGCGTGATTTAAAAAATCCGTGATCCACTCCTTATCCTGCAATCCTACCCGATGAAATTCCATCGTTTCTCCTCCTTAGATCTCCATCCCTTCCATGCAGGCATGAAGTTGTTCCAATCCGGCAAGCATCCTTTCCGTATTGGCAAGAATGGTCTCCCAATCTCCGTGTCTTGCAGCAATCGCGAGATCCCGCATGCCGTCCTCCGATTCATAAACACCGATGCATCTGACCGTACTGTACAACGCGTGGATGCCCACGGTAAACGCCATCAGGTCCCGCTCACGCACCGCCTGTCGAAGGTTGGCAAAACGCTCCCGCCCGGTATCCCTGAAATTTCTGCAGATCGTGCGGTAGACCTCTTCCCCGCCGGATATCCGTATCCCTGCCTCCATATCGATCGACTTGATCTGCAGGATATTTTTCGGAAAAGATATGTCTTTTTGCACCGCGGGGATCTCCGGCTTCATCGGCGTCTGTGCCGATGCCTGCGCCGGTGTCTGCGCCGGTGTCTGCGCCGGTGTCTGCGTCGGCGTCTGCGTTTTCTGTGCCGGGGTCTGCACGGTTTCCTCTTCCACGATCAGGATCTTTTCCGACGGAAGATAGCTTTGCACCATCGCCTCGAGCTTCACACCGTCTACGGGTTTGGACAGATAATTGGTATAACCGAGCCCCAAAAATTCCTCCCGGGCTCCCTTCGTTGCATGCGCGGTCAATACGATGATCGGCGTATCCTTATTCTTTTCACTGCTCCTGCGGATCTCCTGCATGGTCTCCTCGCCGCTCATCTCCGGCATCATGGAGTCGAGAAAAATGATATCATAGGATTCCTCCGTCGCCTTCGCAATAGCTTCCTTTCCATTGGATGCCGTATCCACAACACACGCAATCCTTTTTAAAAGACTCTCGATCACGATGAGATTGATCTCCACGTCATCCACGACAAGAATCCGGGCCTCCGGCGCATGGAAAAGCTCTCCGCGCCATACGTTTTCATCCCGGGCAATGACCTGTTCCTTGTAGTCCCCGACCTTTTCGAAGGAACGCACGGACTGCAGTATAGAGAAGGAAAAGGTGGAGCCTTCCCCGTATACGCTGCGGATCTCCAGGCGGCTGCCCATTTTCTCCAACAGGTTCTTGGTAATACTCATGCCCAGTCCCGTACCTTCCACCTTTTTGTTGCGCACTTCATCCACGCGCCGGTAAGGTTCAAACAGCTTTTGTACGTCCTCGGGCTTGATACCGATACCGGTATCCGTGATCGCCACGTCGAGATAGATATCTCCGTCTTCCTCCTGCGTATAATCCACGGAAAACGTGACTTTACCCTTTTCCGTATACTTAATGGCATTGTTTAAAATATTGATAAAGATCTGTCCGATCCTCATCTCGTCGCCGTACAGGAGCACGGGGATCTCCGGATTTACAACGACCTCCAGTTCCAGATCCTTGGCCTTTGCCTTGGGACGGATCATGTTGACGGTATCATGGATTAAAACTTTTAAGTTGTATTCCGCAAGCACCAGTTCGAGATTGCCGGACTCGATCTTGGAAAAATCCAGGATATCATTGATCAAAGACAATAAGGTCTTGCTTGCATTATGGATATCCGTGGCATATTTTTGGATCTCCTTCTGGTTGGACTCACGCATGATCATGGTGTCCATACCGATGATCGCATTGATGGGCGTACGGATCTCGTGAGACATATTGGCAAGGAAGCTGGATTTGGTCCGGTTGGCCTCCTCCTCGGAGTACAATGCACGTTCCAACGCTTCCGCCTTTTCGCGCTCGAGCTTTGCGATCACCCGGTCATGTCCGATCTGCTGTCTGCGCATCAATGTCATGATCCAGCCGCTTACGATCGCGATCACGACAGAGAAAAGAAACAGGAACAGCACGGAATAGAAATAAATGCGAAAATACAGCGTTTCATAGATCTCCGCCTGCTTCATCACCGTATAGACCTGCTCCGACAAAACATCCCCTTCCTCCGAGAGGATCTCGATATGGAATTCATGCTCTCCGTAAGGGATCGCATAATACGTCAAAGGCTCCAGTTCACCGGCCTCGACCATGTGTTTCTCACTGTCCACGCCGGACATATAATACCGCACATAGGGGTTCGTGGCGGTAAAATTGTTCAGCTCGATCTCCAACCCGACCCTTTCAACGCCCCGTGGGATATTGATGATATTGTTGCCTTTTAAAGTGATCTTATAATCATCCAACTGCACGGCGGACAGGACAGCACGATAATCACTGATGTCGAGGCGATATTTATGAAGATTTAACGTATACAAGCCGGTATTACCGCAAATATACAAAACACCGTCCTCAGAGAGCCAGTTCCACGCATTGCTGGTCAGACTTCCCGGCAAACCCGTTTTTTCATCGAGCAAAACTACCTTCGGATCCGGTTCCGTGGAGATCAGGGAATCATAATTCATCACATAGATCCCGGCACCTCCCAGGATAAACACATCGCCTTCCCCACCCTGCCAGAGATCATAATTATTATAATACGGCACACCGGGGATCTCCCGAACTCTGCCGTCCGGGATCATGTAGCAAAGTCCGCTGCCCGTGAGCACAAACCACCCCTTACGCATCTGGTCCTCCACGATACGCAGGATCACATTGGACGAAAGGCCGTTCTCCTTGGTCACGATATCCGTCACCTCTCCGTCCTTTACAAAAACAACGCCGTCTCCATCCGTTCCGAGAAGAAGTGTTCCGTCCTGCGCTTCCAATACATTGAGCACGGAGGCCGTCGGCAATTCTTTACCATAGGTCAGTCCGTAGAGGATCTTTCCATCCTCCATAAACCAAAGCCCCTCCTCATCCGAAGCGATCACCGTACCGTCCGACGTGCATCCCACATAGCGGACGTTTCTGCCCGCAAGTGCTTCGCAATACACGCTGTGATTTCCTGCCGCATCTACGGCAACGATCCCCTGCCCATAGGCAGCGATCAAAAGATTGCCTTTTCCATCTTCACAAAAGCACCGAATCCGCACCCCCGCAAGATCGGCAACAAGCGTATCGGACACCTGCTGGCTTAACCCGGGATTGATGATCACAAGGCCGTCATCCGTTCCCACATAAAGCAGGTCGTTATGACAGATCACGGCATTGACGACCGCACTTTCGGTATTACTTAAAGCAAACATATCCGAAAAAACGGAAAGACGCAAAGACAGCAATCCGCACCTGGAAGAAGCAAACCACAGATTATCCTGGTAATCCTTATAAATCACATCCACGGAATTGTTAAACTCTCCGGTGTTTAAGATGGTGCACTGCCTGTCCGTCCCGATGATCCCGATCCCGGTATCCGAAGCCACAAAGATCCTGCCGTCCTCTTCGAAATACAGATCGTTGATCACCTGCATCCCTGTCGCATCATACTGTGCAAACTGCCGATAACTGTCTCCGGATGCCGTATAACGATACAGGATCTCATTGTCGGTGCCGATATACAGTTCCCCGTTTTCATCAAATTTGACGCAGGTAGCCGCCCCTTCCGTACCCTGTAAGGTATCCCGGTATTCTCCGTCTTGAAAAATCATCACCTCTCCGAGGGTATTGACCGCGGCGGCGACACCGTCTTTACCGGCCGCAAGATTGCGGATATTGCCCGTTTCCGGATACGTTTGCACGACGTTTAGCGTATTGTCCTCCACGCGGACCACCGCCACGCCCGAGGTTGTGGCAAGCAGTATATTGCCCGCCGTATCCGCAAGCAGATCCTTCACGGAATCGGACAATAACCCGGAGGATTTGTCCGCAACCAAAGAAGTCCCGTCCATAGAGATCATCGTAACGCCCGCATCACTGGTGCCGACCCAGAGACGATCCTTATCGTCCACATACAGGGAATGCACCGAATGCACGGAATCATAATCATCCACTATCTCAAACCGGGAACCGTTATAGCGATACAGACCGCCGTAGCTGGCGATCCACATGGTACCGTTGGACGTCTGCGCGATATCATTCAGACACCCGCCCACCAGGCCGTCATCGCTGTCATACAGATGTAACACATAATTGGCCTGTACGGCGGCCATGACCTGTGCGGTGCCAACCCCATGCAGGATCTGCCCCAAAAACATCAAAAGGGCAAGCGCGCCCAGCGTGATCTTTTTGCCGAAAAACTTGTTCGTACCCATGGCTTTACGAAGCTTCTTTGCCCGATGTCTTTTATAAAAATACTTCTGCAGCCCCACGCAGATATACAATCCGAATACGGTCACAAACGCATCCGCAAAACAGATAAAGATGGCGGCCAGGACATACTGCATCATCTGCCATGTGCGGAGCGTATCCATGAAATCGATCACCGCATTGGGAAGATTAAAGATGGTCCGTCCGTCAAAAAGTGCCATGTCGAAAATGAATACCAAAAGTCCCTTGACCAAAGCAAAAAAGGCTGTCACGGAAATGGCAGCAAGCATTTTTTCAAGATAAGCACTGCGTTTGGAAAGAAAGCCGGCACTGATCCCCAATACCACATCCGCCATGGCAAAATACAAGTCCGTACTCAGGAAAAGGGAAGAAACGGAACCCGCAAGAAGCGCAACGAGAGCCGAAGCCCCGGGTCCTACGAAATACGCGCAAAGTACCGTTCCGAAAAGATTTAGGAATCCCGGAAATCCCGTCTTTACGGAAAGGTACCGTCCGCCCAGATTGAGCCCTATGCAAAAAACGGTCAGAATGATTTTTCTTTCCTTTTCACTCATGAAGAACTACTCCTCTTCCCGTTCCAGATCATCCATGATCTGGAGAAATACCCCAACGATCACGGGGTCAAACTGCTTACCTTTATTGTTGATAAACTCATCCCGGATCTGTTCTCCGGTCAGTCTTTTACGGTAGGTGCGATCATGGCTCATTGCATCATAAGCGTCCGCAACGGCAAGGATCCTGCCGATCAACGGGATCTCTTCTCCCTTTTTCCCTGCGGGATATCCCGTTCCGTCATAGCGTTCATGATGATATAATGCACCTTCCGCCGCATAGGGAACGGATTCAAAAGACATCAAAAGCTCCGCACCCTTACGGGTATGCGTCTTCATCAGCTCATACTCCTCCCCCGACAGCTTGGTCTGTTTTTTGAAGATCCTCTCCGGAATAAAGAAATTGCCGATATCATGCAGCATGGCAATACGATACACATTATCGCAATCCCTGCGATCCATCCCCATCTGCATCGCGATCCTGCGCGCATACTTTGCCACACGTTCCGAATGTCCCTTGGAATAAAAATCCTTGGCATCCGCGATATTGGCGCATAATTCCAGGGATTCCTCCACCAGCCGGGACTGCAAAGTGAAACGTTCCTCAAAACGAACAACGATCCAGGCGATGATCGCAAAGATCAGCATGATCACCAGCCACACCGGCAGAATGATCATAAAGACCTTTCCTCCGATCCCGGAAAAATAGGATTTGGTCAGGGTGTAGGACAAAGTGTAGGCCGAGAGATCCATACTCTCCTGCTTGCTGTAAAAGATCATGCCGATGATCGCCTGTCCGGAATAATCGGACGTGGATCTGATCGGAAGTTCGCCGGAATCATTGCCTACATACGGGTAATACAAGATAGTGTCCCCGCTCGATAAGGGGATCAGCAGATCCTGCCCCACCATGTAGTAATCAAGCGTGATATCCTCCACTTGATAATTTCTGAGATCGAGTGTCTGCACCTTTTCCCCGGTCGCAGTGTTCTGATGGATCTCCACCGTGCCGCACCAGGCATTATTTAAAAGACACTCCTCCTGGATATCCACACGAAGGATCCAGTCCGTCATGTTCGTTAAGGAATTGTTGGTCACCACCACCTCATAGATCTTGCCGTAGAGTATCGTGCCCGGAAACACATCATTCTTTTCCCAGCTGTCCGTCGTCTGGCCTCTGGGGGCGATCTCCACGGTCGCCTCCGTGGTCACGGAATCCGAATCAATGGTACGCGACGCGTTGTTGTAAAGATTCACACGGTAGACATGGATGGCAAAGCTTGCAAGGATGCATACAAATGCCACCGTAAATACGATACCGAAATGTTTGATTAATTTTCTTGCCTTATTTTCCTTCTTCATTTTCATAAATCCTCTGATTCATCCGCATCTCAAATACTTCCTTGGGAAGCGGTTTATCGTAATAATATCCCTGGATGACATGACATCCCAGGATCGCCAGGGTTTCCACCTGCTCTCTTTGCTCCACGCCCTCTGCCAGCACTTCGATATGAAGCGTAGACGCCAGCTTGATCATATGGCCCAAAATGGTCAGATCCTTTTCATGGGCGCGATCCACAAATCCTTTATCGATCTTTAACGTATCAAACGTAACCTCCCTGAGCAAACTCAAGGAAGAGCTGCCGCTTCCGAAATCATCGACGGCCACACGATATCCCAGGCGATGCATGTTGTTGACGAAATCATTTAAGACGCTGATCGGAAACTCATCGATGGTCTCCGTGATCTCGATCTCGATCAGTTTCTTCGGCACATGATAGCTCGAAACCACGTTGTCGATGTCTTCCGCAAGACGCTTATTGGAAAGATTTCTCCTGGAAAAATTAACGGATACCGGCACCGGCGCCACGCCCTGCTCGATCCAATGGGAAAGGTCGGCGCACACATGACGAAGCATGTAAAAATCGAGCTCGCACATCTTGTCCTTCCGCTCCATCACCGGGATAAAATCTCCGGGAAACACCAACACGCCGTTATGAAACCACCGCACCAAAGCCTCGGCTCCCACCAGCGCAGACAGGGCACTGTCCACCTTGGGCTGGTAGTAAACCACAAATTCCTCGTTCTCCATGGCGATGGGGATGTCGATCTCAAATTGCCGCTCCGCCCGCAGCTGCTCCTGCAGTGCATGGGTCAGATACGTCACGGTCCTGCCGGTCACGTTCTTGCCGTAGTTTAAAGCCGTATACGCGTTAAATATGATCTCTTCCCCTTCCTCCATATCCGTGTCCACTTCATACACACCGGCATAGGTACTGAGGAAAAATTCATATTCCTGCTCATTCACCGTAAACTTCACGGGAATACTCTCGATCTGACGCAAAAACACATCCAGCCTGTTTTTGCGCACGAAGGCAACAAAATGATCACTGCTCGGACGGGCGATCATTTCATCCCTGCCGATCAGATGCCTTAATTGTGCGGCGTACTCGGAGATGGTGATATTACCGATCTTTGCGCCGTATTTTTCGTTGATGACCGCGAAGCGTACGATATCAAAATAGACCACGGCATAGCGTACCGCTTCCCCCGATCCGCGCATGGCATTGATCCGGCTGATGAGGGCATGCTCATTGTACAGGCCCGTACGCACCTCCATGGTCTCGAGCATTTCCCTTTCGTAATACTGCATCTGGGATTTAAAGAAAACACTGTAGACAAGCGCCGCCAGCCCCATGGCAACACTGTTGTTGCCGCCAAAATCCGGGATCATCCGCTCTCCCACAATGTTAAAGATCAAAAACCCGATCCCGATATAGATACAGATGGCCTCCACCTTGTCTTCCTTGACCGTGTAATTGCGGGTATTGAAAAACAGGATGATCACAAGATAAAAGATCAGGATCCAATACGTAAAGGGATACAGCGGTCCGATGTAGAAATGGTTGTCCTCCGAATAACCCACGATGTTATCAAACAAAAGTCCGAACAAAAGCACCACCGTGACAAACACCATGGGGATCCCCCACATCAGCTGTTTGATCCTGCTCTCCCGGCGCAAAATAATGGTCAACACCAGATACAAGAGCCACGGCCTTAGGATATAGCCCATGATGGATAAAAACAGGCGCGCAAACGTCGCCGTGGGAAAGGTGGCATAGTATGCCTCCAATACGCTCACAACGTGGGTGATCAATAGCAGCGCTGCCAGTAAGATAAACTTCCAACGTACGCTGCGTTCCATTTTTAAATTGGAAAAAATAGAAAATAAGAGAATCGCAAAAATAAAAAGAAATGCGTAATTCTCACTGATAAACTTTCCCAAAATCTTCTCCAAACCCTTTAATCCCCGCCCCGATACCTTCTCCCACAGATACCGTAGACAAGCTTTTATTCCCTAAAAACAACAAGCGCACGCCTGCGCTTGTTACAATTATAGCATTCCAATGGTTTTTTACAAGAGACAAAAAGGAAACGGCCGCCCCGCATCCCGTCAGGAACTTCTGCGGGAAAGAGCCTTATCCACGAACGCCATCGCGGGCTTTTCCGCAAAGCATTGCCGCAAAAGATCGATCACGACGCAGACCGCAAAGATACCGAGAACGGAAAGAACTGCGTGAAGCCACCAAAGATCGGTCGCATACGCCTGCGTGTTTTTGAGCAGATCCTCCCAGAGGAATCTGCGCATGGCATCGGAATTGGCATGGATGAGCAACACGCCGAAGGTGGTACTTGCCACCGTATTGATCCACTTCGTATAGGGGATCCGCAGGTTTTTAAAAAACAAAAACCAGGTCACGCCGTTTGTCACCGCCAAAAGCGCATTGGTATCGGAAACGAGCATATACGGTGCGTCGAAAAACCTTCCGCAGATCACCACGGATACAAGGGAAAGCGCAAGACTTCCCAGGGAAGCCACCGCCCAGAGTCCCTTTTTGAAAAAAACCGGGGACGGATACAGTCGCAGGTAGGAAGCCATAAAAAAGATCACCATATACCAGGAAACGTAGTTCATGGTCACCGAACAGCCCGGAAGATTGCCCAGAACAACGTACATATAGCCCGTAAGCGCCAAAAGCGCCAGGTGCATTTTTTGCGTCAGATTCTGCACCAGGATTGTCAGAAACGGAAGGAACAAATAAAAGACCAAAAAGCATCCGACAAAATTTTGCCCCACGTTCTTTACGGGTATAAAAAGAGAAAGCAATCCCCGCACCGAAAATGTCTCATACCCGGCGATCACAAATACGATCCAACACGCGATATCATAAAACAGGACTTCCAGAAAAACCTTTAAGAATCTCTGCAACGTGATCCTGCTTTTACACATATAATACCCGGTGATCATCAAAAAGCAGTTGATCCCGGTCTTGCCGAAGGCCCCGAAAAGATACAAAAAAACCGACCGCACGGCCGTCGGATCCGTCACAAGCGGCCCCGTCTGCGCAAGGAGACCGGAATTGACCACATAATGATGCGCGATAATGAGCAGCATCAAAAGGATCCTGTACAATTCCAGATTGCTGTCCCGTAATTTTGTTTCCTGTGCCATCTCTGCCATCTCCGTTTCAAACTTAGCCGCGTCTGTCGTTCTTTTTCGCGCAGATATCATTATAGTATAGGATCCGTCAAAATACAATTTGTGCCCTCGCATTTTTGACCCGCGCGATGCGGATTGTGCATTGATTTTCCCCTCCGTTTCCCTTATAATTTTCCTTAGATTTGTTCATAGGGGGGATGCTTTTATGGGGCTTGATCTCAAGAATATGACCAACCGGGTCACGCAAACCGTGAAAAACGCCGCAGACACCGTTGCGGATGCTGCCGGCGATCTGATGCAATCCTTAAAAACCAATACTTCCGGTCTTTTGGCCGAGGCGGACAAGACCGCCAACGGCAAAGACACCCGCAATCAGATGTTTCAAAAGATCTGCGCGTTCATTCCCGGCAAGATAGACAATCAGACCGTGATCAATGCTTTGGATATCATGCGCAAGCAGCAGCATGTTGCCAAGAAGGACTTCTCTTCCCACGACAAGGCCAACGAAGCCGCTTTTGCCAAGCATCAGGCAACCATTTCCGCCGCCGGCGGATTCATCGAAAACCAGAATGCCTACACGAATATGGCTTACGGCGATGCCACCATGCAGTTTTCCGGTTGCGAAATCTTTGCAACCTACAATGCGATGCAACATATCGGTGGCAAGAATGTCATGTCCCTTCCCCAAATGATCGCCGCCTACGAGAAGGACGGGATCGTCCTTTCCGGCAAATTCGGCACCGCGCCGCTTGCCATTGCGGATTTTTTAAAGAAGCAGGGATACAAAACCGAGGTTTCCACCAACGAGGCGGATTTTGACACCCTCGGCACCAAACATGACGGACTCATCCTGACGATGTACAATGACAAAAACGATATCAGCAAGGAGGTCCATACCGTCAATATTTCCAAAGAAAACGGACAATTTACCGCGCATAACGTGTATTGCAACGGCAAAGTGGTAGGTCCTTGCAAAAACGTTACGGAGCTGATCGGCAATATCAACGGCGGCAAAGCCAGAGGTATTTCCTTGATCGGCATATCCAAGTCCTAAAAGCACCTCGGATTGCCGCGTGCATCCGAACCAAAAAACAGGGAGACATTATGAAAGAATCAGGAGAAATGTACCTTGAGACCATCCATTACCTTACAAAGCAAGGTAAGGATGTGCGTGCCATCGATGTCGGCGAGCATATGGGGTTTTCCAAGCCCTCCGTCAGCCGTGCGATGAAGATCCTCAAGCAAAACGAATATATCACCATTGACAAGGATGGGTTCATCCTGTTAACCGAGACCGGTTTACAGGTGGCCGAAAAGATCTATGAACGTCATACGACGTTGACCGCCGTGCTTTCGGCACTGGGCGTAGACGACGAGACCGCCGAAGAGGATGCCTGCCGTATCGAGCATTACATCAGCGA
>CAJOPA010000094.1 GCA_905236235.1 uncultured Eubacterium sp.
GTACTATAAATCCGTGCCGATCATAGCACTGACGGCCAATGCCGTGGCAGGGGTGCGAGAAATGTTTGTAGAGGCGGGATTTGCGGACTTTGTGGAGAAACCGGTAGAGATCTCTGTTTTGGAGCGTGTGCTTTTGCGTACGATCACCGGGGAAAAGATCATCCATTTAAAGGAGGAATCGGAGGAACGGGTGCAGAAGGAACCCGACGTGATAGACGTGGAGGCACAGGATTTCCCGTTTACATTAAAAGATGTGGATGTCAGCAAGGGGATTTATTATTGCGGCGGTCCGGACAAATACCTTTCCATCCTGAAACGATACTTTGAGACTTCGGCGCAGACGCGGGAGCAGCTTGAGGAACTCTTCCGGCAGGAAAACTGGAAGGATTATACGATTTTTGTCCACGGCATCAAGGGAACGATGATCTCTTTTGGCGCCGGCAAACTGGCAGAAGTGGCCAAGGCGATGGAGGCCGCAGGCAAGGACGGGGATCTGGAATATATCCGTAATCATCACCGGCTCTTGGTGGACGAATTTGATGCATTTATTTTCCAACTGCGGGACAAGAAAGAGATCAACAGCGTCCCGGAGAAAAAGAAAAAGAGCGGATATGCCACCACGATCGATGCGGAGACGTTTGACCGTTACATGATGCAGATGGAGGATGCGGTATACAATTTTGATGCGGATAAAATGCTGCAGGCTTTGCATGCCTTAAAGATCGGAGAGTATCGCGGCATTGAATTGGAGGATCGTATCGAACCCATTGAGCGGAAGGTGGAGATGGCGGACTATATTTCGGCGATGGAGGCTGTCAGAAAGCTTCGTCAGAGCTTGGAATTTTCCGCAGAAAGAGGAGGGGAAGCATGAATCTGATTTCCCATGCATGGAAGAAACTCTGGAACGGCAGGCCGGAGGACTCCGAGGGGAGATTTCGCGCCTATCTGATCATCAGCATGGGTGCCTGCGCCCTGGGACTTGTCAAAAGTGTGATTCTGCATCGGCAGATCGAATTTGTCTGGATGATCGCCGGTTTTACCATTGCTACCATCGCCATGCTGGTTCTTGCCCTTCGATACCATCGGACAAAGATCTGCGCTGTGATCGCTTATGCCATTGTGAATTTTATCGGTATTCCGGTGACGTTTTGGTCGACGGGGGCGTTGACCGGGACGGCGGATATCTGGATGGTCATGGTTTTCTTCTATATCTTTGTGATGTTTCGTGGGGTAAAACTGGTGGCGGCGCTGATCGTCTCCGTGCTTACGGACGGTCTTTTGGTGTGGGGGGCCTATGCCTACCCGCAGTATGCCACGGTCACGGAAACGCCGGAGATCCATCTTTTGGACCTTTTTTTTACGATCGTGATCGTTGGGATCGCCATTGGGGGTTTCTTACAGGTGATGCTCTTTTCGTGGGAAAAGGAGCGCGCCGAAATCGATGCTTATCAGGAGGATATCGCACGGGCCAAGGAATATCGAAAGCATCTTTTTGCCGGGATCAGCCATGAGATCCGTACGCCGATCAATACCATCATCGGCGCCAATGAGATCATCTTGCGTCATGCTTCGGAAGAGACCGTGCTGCAGAATGCAGAAAAAGTTGAGGAGGCGGCGATATCTCTTCGGATGATGATCGATGATGTGCTCGATATCACACAGATGCAAAACGGTCGTTTTGAACTGGAGGAAGAAGATTACGATCTGCGGGAACTCTTACAGGGGGTTCTTAAGGATGCCGGAGAAAAATGCGGAGCGAAGGGACTGCATTTTGATGTGAAGGTTCATCCGGATATCCCCAGAAACCTTGTGGGTGACATGGGCCGCATTCGGCAGATGCTTGAAAATATCCTTTCTAATGCCATCGCCTACACGGAGGAAGGGGGCATCGGCCTGGAGGCGCAGGCTGTGGTACTTACCGATGAGGAGCTGGAACTGACTGTGACCGTTGCGGATACGGGGATTGGGATCCGCAAGGAGGAGATCGGCGACATTTTTGAGATGTTCGTCCGCAGCAAGGATGCCAATGAATCCGGCAGAAACGGTGCGGGTCTCGGCTTGTATATTGCCAAGAAGATCGCCGGGTATATGGGCGGAGACATCCTGGTGGACAGTATTCACAAGAAGGGGTCGATTTTTACCATTGTGATCCGTCAGCATTATCGTGATGTGGCGCCGGTAGGCGCGGTTTCCTTAAAATACGGCGGCGCTGTGCGGCATGGAGAATACCATGCAAGCTTTCGCGCACCCAGCGTAAGGATCCTGGTGGTGGACGACAATGAGGTCAACGGACTCATTGCCAAAAAGCTTTTGGAACCGACGGGGATGCAGGTGGATGTGGCCATCAGCGGCGCGGAGTGCCTGATGTTGACGAGGGAGCGCTACTATGACGTGATCCTGATGGATTATCTTATGCCAAAATTAAACGGTGTGGAGACCTTCCATGAACTGAGAAGGCAGCCCGGCGGCATGTGTTGGGAGTCTGCGGTCTTTATTTTGACGGCAAATCTCCAGTCCGGCGCCAAGCAGCTGTGTCAGGAAAACGGATTTGACGGTTATATGGAAAAACCGCTGTATGGGCAGA
>CAJOPA010000095.1 GCA_905236235.1 uncultured Eubacterium sp.
ATCGGTATTGCAAATCCAACGTTATGATCTGTACGGATCGCAGACTTTTAACTGCGAAACCCGCCATTAGCGAAGGTTGTTGGGAACCTTGTTGCCGTCTGCATAATTGTAGAAACCGCAGCCGGTCTTAACGCCGAGCATCTTGCCGCGTACCATCTTACGAAGCAGGGTGCATGCACGATAACGGTTGTCGCCGGTCTCTCTGTAAAGCGTATCCATGATGGCAAGGCACACATCAATACCAACCACGTCAGCAAGCTCCAACGGTCCCATCGGATGGTTGCAGCCAAGCTTCATGGCATTGTCGATACCCTCAACGTCCGCGATACCCTCCTGGTATACGGTAACAGCCTCATTGATCATGGGCACGAGAAGACGGTTAACAACGAAGCCCGGTCCCTCATTGACCTGTACGGGGGTCTTGCCAAGGTCCTTGGAAAGCTCCTTGATGGCCTCTACGGTCTCTGCCGGCGTGTTGATGCCTGCGATCACCTCGATCAGCTTCATCACCGGAGCCGGGTTAAAGAAATGCATACCGATCACGGGATGCTTGATACCATTGCCGATCTCGGTAATGGACAGGGAAGATGTGTTGGTCGCAAGGATGCACTTCTCATTGGTGATCTGCGTATCAAGCTGTGCGAACAGAGCCTTCTTTGCTTCCATGTTCTCCAGTGCAGCCTCTACCACAAGATCAACATCCACACAGATATCAGAAAGGCCGGTGGTGAACTTGGCAAGGATCTTGTCGGCATCCGCCTGCTCCATCTTGCCCTTGGAAACGCTGCGATCCAGATTCTTCTTGATCTTTGCGAGTCCGCCGTCAGCAAACTCCTGCTTGATATCGCACAAAAATACCTTCTCTACCTTGTCACACTGTGCAAATGTCTGCGCAATGCCGGAACCCATGGTGCCCGCACCGATAACTCCTACCTTCATTCTTTCTTTTCCTCCTGGTAAAATTATTGATTGATAAAATTCTTTTCTTTACGCTTTTCAAGGAATGCACCCATGCCTTCCTTCTGATCTGCGGTCTCAAAGCAGTCACCGAAGAGCTTCTCTTCAATCACGATCGCCTTGTCGATATCTACCTGCAGTCCCTTGTCGATGGCTTCCTTGGCATGGCGAACCGCGATCGGTGCATTGGCAGCGATCGTAGCGGCAAGCTTCTTGGCCTGTGCCATCAGCTCCTCTGCGGGATAAACATGATTAACAAGGCCGATACGATATGCCTCATCCGCTTTGATGTTTTTGGCGCCATAGATCATCTCCTTGGCCATACCCACGCCTACGATCCTTGCAAGACGCTGGGTTCCGCCAAAACCGGGAGTGATACCGAGGCCCGTCTCCGGCTGACCGAATACGGCATTCTCGGAGCAGATACGGATATCGCAGCTCATGGACAGCTCACAGCCGCCGCCGAGCGCAAAACCGTTGATCGCTGCGATCACAGGGATCGGGAACGCCTCGATCTTGCGGAAAACATCATTGCCCTTCTTGCCGAAAGCTTCACCCTCTGCCTTCGTCAGGGCGCTCATCTCACCGATGTCAGCGCCGGCCACGAAAGACTTCTCTCCGGAACCGGTAATGATCAAAGCACGGATCACATTGGTATCTACGGCGTCGATCGCCGCGTCAAGGTCCGCAAGAACCTCACTGTTTAATGCATTTAATGCCTTGGGGCGATCGATGGTAAGGATCCCTACCGCGCCCTCTGTCTCATATTGAATATAGCTCAAATGATCAACTCCTTTCTTTTCATACGAAACTATTTTAATGGTATTGGAAATGTTTTTCAATCATTGGTTTTTTTTTAACGATTTTTTACAGCGTCACATGCTTCATCGCTTCCGTCAAAAGGGGCAGGATCTTGTGGAGATTGCCCACGATCCCGAGATCGGCGATCTCAAAAAGCGGCGCCTCTTTATTCATATTGACCACGATGATATATTTGCTGTCCGCCATGCCGACCTGGTGCTGCGGCATACCGGAGATACCGCATCCGATGTAGAGCTTCGGCGAAACCGTCTTGCCCGACTGTCCCACCTGGCGGCTCTTGTCCATCCAGCCGTTTTCCACAAGGGGAAGCGTGGCGCAAAGTACGCCGCCCACGGCATCCGCAAGTTCTTCGCCGAGTCTGACATGCTCTCTGTTGCCGATCCCGCGTCCGATGCAGACAATGATCTCTTCATCCTCGATATTGATCGGGCGTTCCATCGGCTGTGCATTCTCCAAGATCTTTCTGCCGGCATTTGCCTCCGTAAGTCTCGCATCCGTCGCATAGGAGCTTGCGGAGAAAAGCAAGGAACCGCTCTCTTTCTCCATCTGCGTACTGTATTTCTCAAAGAGAGAGCCGCGCATACTCATCACGGCAGACCCGGCAAGGGTCATTTTCTCCGTGATCGCCCCCGCATAAACGGGGCGGGTGATCTCCAGCCCATTTGCCGTCTCCCTGATATCCGTCACATCATTGACCGATACAAAGCGAAGCGTCGCCGCAAGCAGCGGTGCCAGACGTTTGCCGAGTCGATCCGAAGGAAATACCACGGTATCAAAGCCTTCCTTTTGCACCATATCGCAAAGGATCCCCGTCAGGATCTGTTCATCCGCCGCGGGGACATCCGCAAAAAGCACTTTTCTGCCTCTAAATGCGAAGGCCTCCTCCGACGCATCCGCGTTTGCGCTTGCCTTGAGATCTCTGGCGGTAAAAACCTCCATCGCCTTTTGCACGGCCTTTTCGGGATCATCCTCTTCGATCAGGACACCTTCCCTCTTCTTTGGCGGTGCGACATAACCGGTCACGGATTTGTTTTCATCTGCAAGCGCATCCACGGCGATCACCGGAATCTCCGCTTCCATGGAACGAAGCCTTGCCATGACCGAAGGAAAACGCACGCCGTAATCCGGGCGCACGATCGTGCACAATAACGGTGTTTTCTCTTCGATCAGCTGGTATCCGCCCTCACTTTCGATCTTCATCACCACGCTGTCCGTCTTCTCTTCCTCAATCTTTACAAGACCGTAAACAAAAGGAACCGAAAGCATGGAGGAAAGCAAAGGTCCGACCTCGCCACCCAAAAGATCCGTGGATTCCCTGCCGCACAGGATCATATCAAACTTGCCGCCGACTGCCTCTTCCATCGCAGGAATAGCTTCCTTGATCATGGCAGCGATCTGCGCCTCGCTGCGGCGCAACGATCCCTGTCCGCATTCCGCACCATCCGCCTGCTTGCAGTCGATACGATAGGAAGCGTCTGCTCCTACCGAAAGCGCGCGTTTTAAAACAAATTCCACGGAAGTATCGCCCACGGAGCAAACCACGGTTTTGCCTCCGTGCTCCTGTATATAGCTTGCAGCCATCTCAATGGCGCAGGCATCGAATGCATTGATCTTTTCCTCGATCTCCGCCAGATCGGGCATACCTGTTTTTGCATTTAATCCAACGCGTTTGGTCTCATCCGGAACCTGCTTGATGCATACCAAAATATTCATTTCCGTACCTTTTCCTATCCTGTGAATCTTCGTTTTTTGTAAAAGTGAAAATTGACCGGGCGGCGCCTAAGCACTGCCCGGCCAACTATGCAATTCTAAAATGCCGGATCCAACGATTATTTTACGATGTTACGTCCGATAACCATTCTCTGGATCTCATTGGTACCCTCGAAGATCTGGAAGATCTTGGAGTCACGCATAAGCTTCTCTACCGGATAGTTTCTCATGAAACCATAACCACCGAAGATCTGTACAGCCTCGGAAGAGATGTATGCGGATGCATCGGATGCTACGCACTTTGCCATAGCTGCTTCCGTAGAGAACGGAACATGCTGCATGTAAAGGTCGGTTGCATGAATGCAAAGCTGACGACCTGCCTGAAGCTTCATAGCCATATCAGCGAGCTTGAACTGGATAACCTCGTTGGTGGAAAGCGGAGCACCGAACTGTACTCTCTGCTTGCAGTACTCGGTTGCTTCATCCAGAGCTCTCTGGCAGATACCGATTGCAGTGATACCGCAGGTGATACGAGCAACATCAAGGGTCATCATAGCAAGCTTGAAGCCCTGTCCCTCGGAACCGATCAATGCGCTTGCCGGTACACGTACGTTGTCGAAAAGAACCTCGGATACCTGGCTGTTGCGGATACCCATCTTGTTCTCGATACGGCCGATGGACATACCCGGAACCTCATCAATCTTCTTGTCGATGAAGAATGCGGAATAGCCCTTGCCTGCACCCTTGGACTTGTCGGTCATAGCGAATACTACATAGTATGAAGCCAGCGGGCCGTTGGTGATGAAGCACTTGCCACCGTTGATGACATACTCATCGCCATCCTTGTAAGCTACGGACTGACCTGCGGATGCGTCGCAACCTGCAGCAGGCTCGGTAAGGCAGAAGCTACCGATTCCGCCGTGAGCGATGATCTCATAGATACGTGCCTTCTGCGCGTCGTTGCCACCGATCAAAACCGGGCCGGCAGCAAGGCCGTTTGCGGAAATGGTGATACCAAAACCTGCATCATAGTAAGACATCTTCTCAAGAAGAGCTACGGACTCCAACTTCGTAAAGCCGGGGCCGCCATGCTCCTTCGGAACGTCGAAAGCATTGTAGCCAAGCTCGCAAGCCTTCGCGATTACTTCCATCATCTTCTTGTCCTGAACCTCAGGATTTGCATCAGCGTCGATTGCGGTCTGCTTAACTTCCTTCTCGCAGAAAGCCTCAACCTCGCTCATAACTTTCAGACACTCATCAGATAATCCCTGATAGTCTTTCTTCGGATCCATTGCCATAGGTGTTTTCCTCCTGAAATAAAAATGTGTTAAAAATAGGGTAAGTTCAGATTGGCGCACTATTACCATCTTTGCGCCAGCATTGACATTATAATAGAAATCACCTCTGAATTACAAGGCTTTTTCTCGTTTTTTACTGACAAGTTTTTAACAAAAGAATTTCACGTTAACGTATTGACATATTTACGGTTTTTTCTTAAAATACTTTAGTATGTTTACATTAGAACGTCCGTGTCCGGCTTTAATGTAACACCGTTTTCAAAAATGTTTGAAAGATAGGAGGTGTACGGATTGGCTAACATCAAATCTGCAAAAAAGAGAATTCTGGTTGCTGAGAGAAATGCGGAGCGTAACAAATCCATTCGTTCCAAGTGCAGAACCTGCGTAAAGAAAGTTGACGCAGCATGCGAAGCAAAGGATAAGGCCGCAGCAGAGGCAGCACTTAAAGTTGCCATCAGCGAACTTGAGAAAGCAACATCCAAGGGAGTCTACAAGAAGAATACCACTTCCAGAAAAGTTTCCCGCCTGACCAAGCAGGTCAATGCAATTGCTGAATAAATGACAAACAACCGGCACCGTCAGCCGGTTGTTTTTTTATTTCTCTTCTCTCTTTTAACCTATTCTATATGCATTGCATCATCAGCATTTCCACCGCCACCGTTTCATCCATGTTCTCCACCTGGATCCGGGTGTAGGTCTCAAGGCAGCGCCCTCTGGCCGCGATCAGATCCCCGACCGCCACATTGCGCAGCAGTTTTAACTGACGATCCAGAATAAATCTGTGACGGATGGCAAGCTTCTCCATGATCTCATCATCGCTCACACCGCGGCTTTTCAGATCCGCGATCAGGACGAGACTCTCCACACGATCGGTCAAAAGATAAAGGATCCTTCTCTCCGAGATCTGCAGGATCTTTAACTGCGCGTAGTACTCCATGCATTTCTCCGGATCCCTGCGCAGGATGGCATCCACCATATCAAAGATCCGGTCCTCCGCCGCAGCCTCGCAGATCTGCGCAAGATCCTCCTGCGTGATCGCCGTACGATCCGCCGTATAGGCCAAAAGCTTTTCCAGCTCCGATTCCATATTTTGCATATCCTGCCCGCAGATCTGCAAAAACCGTGCAAGCGTCAACTCGGAGATCTCTTTCTTTTCTTTTTTGAGCTTGGAAAGGACCCATTTGCGCACATACTCCGGCGAGGGCATGTTCAGTTCACATACTGCGCCTTCCTTTTCGATCGCTTTATAGAGTTTGCTCCGCTTATCCACTTCCTTTTCCGCAAGGATCATGACGGTAGACTCCGGCATCTCGGGCAGGTAGGCGGCCAAGACTTCCCCGCCGCTCTTCAGATATCCCGTATCCTCTAAGATCACGAGTCTCCGCTCCGCAAAAAAAGGCATGGTATCCGCAAATTCAATGATCTCCCGCAAGTCGGAGGGCTTTTCCTCACAGCAAAGAATATTCATATGGGTGGTATCGTCCTTTAGGATCGTCTCCCGCAAACGACGCTTAAAAAAGCGGAGCAGGTAATCCTCTTCGCCGCACAGCAAATAAACACGCGCAAACGTGCCCTCCCGGATGTCTTTGTTTAATCTCTGCATGGCCGCATCGGTCTGCGACTGCTTATCATTCTTTTTACTCATCGGATATCATTATAGACCACCGTCGTACCGTCTTCAAGCAAATACGAGATACAGCCACCTTCAAAAGTGATATAAATCTCCGCTCCCTGCGCATCCAAACTCTCCAGGGTCTCCTCTGCCGGATGCCCGTAGCGGTTGCCCGCCCCGGCGCTGATCGCGGCAACCTTCGGCTGCATGCAGGCAAAAAAATCCGCCGAAGAAGATGAGGCAGACCCGTGATGGGCGACCTTTAAAAAATCAATACTCCCACGTACGCCTACCCTTTGCGCCATCCTGCTCTCCCCGTCGGCGGTCAGATCCCCCGTAAGGCAGGCCGTGCGCTCCTCCCCCGTCTCGGTCAGATAAGTGACATACAGCACCAGAGAGTTTTCGTTTTCGTTCGACGGATCATCCTCTTTGGCCGGATGAAGGCAGGTAATCTTCATTTTCCCCAGGGTGATGCTGTCCCCCGCTGCCATGGGAAGGATCCTGCATCCCGCCTCTTTTGCAAGTTGAAGCAATTCTTCCAAACCTTCCTCAGGCACATCCGACCCGCTTTCCTTTACAGAAACAAGATTTGCCGGAAGGACCAGCGCCCCCACAGGATAGCCCGAGGCCAAAACCTCGCAAAGTCCCGAGATGTGGTCCGCGTCCGTATGCGTGACAAACCACAGATCCACCGCGTCCGCTCCCGTGTATTTTAAATACGGCAGGATCCGATCATTTCCAACCTCGGATACGGAAGTACTCCCTCCGTCCACAAACAGCCTTACGCCTTTACCGTTTGTCAGATAGATGCCGTCTCCCTGCCCCACATCGAGCACGTCGATCCGTGCACTTTCCTTTTCGGGATAAAGCAATAGGCCCCCGCACAAAAGAAGCATGCCCAAAAAAGCCAGACGTTTGACCGCCCACTTTCTTTTTTCACGAAGAAGAAACGCACCAATGCAAAAACATCCCGCAAGAACAAGGACATAGACGGCAAGTCTTCCGCATGAGGGCTGCCCCCGGATGATCACCGCCACAGGAAGGACCGCCACCGTTTTGCACAGCACATGATAAAAAAGAAGAATCTTTTGCGGGAGAAACAACAGCACCCTTCCGAAAAAAAGCGAGGCCGTTCCGGCGATCCCGCCCAAAAGCCCAAGAACAAACAACGCAGGAGCAAAGGGAAGCACGATGGCATTGACCAATACCGTATAGGGCGCCCAGGTATAGAAATGGTAAAGCGACACCGGCAAAGTCACCAGCTGTATCAAAAGGCAGGCGATCGCGTTTTGCACGAGCGTCTTCTCCGGAAGATGCAAAAACTTTGTCACGGGTCGCGTCAGGCAGACCATGCCCGCAACCGCCAGGAAGGATAACTGAAACGAAGCACCAAAAAGCCACAGCGGCTGTTTGAGGAGCAACAGCCACCCCGCAATCCCGAGGGAGGTCACGGAATCATAGCTTCTGCCCACCATATTCCCGAACAAAAGGAGCCAAAACATCGTTACCGCCCTTAGGGAAGAAAGGCTCATGCCCGTCATGCATGCATAGAACGTCACCAGGATCGCGCAGACGGCGCCGCTTGAAGCATAGGAAGCTCCGCATTTTCTGAGGAATTTGTACAAAAGTCCGCCGACCATCGAGATATGCAGGCCCGAGATCGCCAAAAGATGCGAGATCCCTCCGGTCTGATACAATTGTCGGATCTCCTCCTCAAGCAGGCTCTTCTCCCCCAGAAGCATCGTGCACAATACACCGGCCTCTTCCGTAGCAAGAAGCGTCCGATAAACATGATACAGCCGCGCCTTTACCATAAAAAGCACGCGTCCGAACACATACCTTGCCTCCTTCTCTCTTCCCGTCACCGTGATCTCCCCGGCGTTTACCCGATAACCTATATCCTGAAGCGCATAGTATTCTTGCCTGTCAAAATTGCCGGGGTTTGCGGCAGGAGCAAATGCCGCAAGTGCCCCCTGCACGCAAATGCGGTCGCCGATCCGAAATGTCAATTCGGACACGTAAAGAAGCACGCGGGGAAACCTTCCTTTTAAGCTGACGGTTTCTCCGTCTTTTTCCTGCGTAAAATGATCGCACGATAACGTCACCACGTAGCCGTCTTCGGAAAAACCGATCGTTTCCACGCATCCTTCCAAAAGTCCTTCCGCCCCGTCAAGGGCAGCCTCTTTCATCGCGTCTGTTTTTTGATAAGCTGAAATCGTAAAACACAGGCCCAAAAGCCCAAAGAACATACAAATGCCAAAGCCGCGAATCGGGGAATGCGCACTGAAAAACGTAAGGACGAGCAAACCCGACAGGAAGACGATCCCGCCCTCTAGACCATTTCCGCGATGCAGCAGCCCGGCAAAGACAATGCCAAAGCCATAGGCAAAAAGGCTTCGGCACACAGGGCGTTTTACAAGCGACACCCTCACCCCTCTTTCATTGCCGGCAAAGACCCGCTCACGAGCCTTGCGCACAACGTTTATTCACTTACAAGTTCAACCTCGACCACATCCTGCGCATCATCTTCCGCGATCAGATCCGTATTGCGGGTAAAGTTCTGATTCAGGCTGATCGCCTCGCGATAGACGATATTGGACTCTCCGTTTACGGTGATCTGCACCGCGCTGATACCGTTATTTAAGGCAAAAAGAGAATCTACGATGGAGTAGATCACCACATCCTCCGCCACTTCATAGTCCTGCACAAGAAAACCGTCGTTAAGGTTAACATAACATGTGCCATCCAATGTCGTTACGCTAATGATCTTGGTACCGGACGGCACGGTAGCTTTGTATCCTTCCGTCTCCGGTCCGGCGATCAATCGCTCCACCACCAGCTTTTCCATGGCAATACTGGTGATGTAGTAGACGTTTTGTACTTCCTTGACCAGCTTCGTCCCCGTCTCATCCGCAAAATACAAGGACAGGGTGGTCTCCGCCGTATAATTGATCTGCCCGCCGGGATTTTCCACAAAACTATCGGCAGAAAGTGCACCGATCAGATTGCCGGAGGAATCCGTCATGGGGATATCTCCCACATAGAAGGTCACATCATTGACCGCCGGGATCTGCGTCAGCGTCTTTACCACGGCCGCGCGCAACAGGAGCGCCACCGTCGTATCGAGATTATGATATTCCGTACTCAGATATAACGTCAGGCTGCTGCCCGAGAGCTCGTAGTAGCTCACCGTGATATCTCCCACAAGGGCGGCCTGATACTCCGTTTCGTCCACCTCCGTATCAAGGTAGCCGATGAATTCCTCGATGAGCGCCGCCGTATCCGACGGATCCGACACCGCGTCCGTTTCCACGGTCACCAAACCCGAGACATCCCGATCCACATAATAGATCTTGTAATCCTTCTCTTCCTTTCCACAGCCGGCAAAGAAGATCATTGCAAAAAGAAGCAGCAAAAGAAGCACCGGGTACATCCGGTCCGTTCCCACACATCCTCTTTTTTTGCAACCAACCAAACTATCCACTGATCTTCTCCCTATTTTGTACGGTAATTGAGCGGAATACGCAAAGAAAACGTGGTACCGTTTCCGAGTTGCGAATCCACCTTGATGGTGCCGCGGTGCAACAATACGGCGCTGCGGGTAATGGCAAGTCCCAATCCCGTGCCGCCGATCTCCCTGGAGTGGGATTTGTCCGCACGATAGAATCGTTCAAAAATATGCGGCAAAGACTCCTCGTCGATGCCCATGCCGCCGTCCTCCACGGTAATGTAGAAAAACGCGGCGTCCGCATTTAAGGTCACATGTACCCACCCGTCGTCCGTATTGTACTTGATGGCGTTTTCCACAAGATTCGTGATCACCTGCGTCATTTTGACTTCATCCACTTCCGCGATCACGTTTCGCTGCGTTTCAAAAACGACCTCGATATTGTGCCGTGCGGCAATGGGACGAAGCCTCTTTAATACCAGTTCGATCAGCTCATTGATATTCACGGAATTGATATTGATCTCGCCGTTGGTCCGGTCGAGCTTTACCAGCGTCAAAAGATCATTAATGATATTGTTCTCCCTGTCGATCTCCGCCGCGATATCTTCCATAAACTCACGATAGAGCTCCGCAGGTACATCCTCCTGACTGTTTAACGAATCCGCCAACACCTTCATGGAGGTTAGCGGCGTCTTTAACTCATGGGACACGTTGGAAACAAACTCCTGACGACTCTCCTCCGTCTGCTTCATCCTGGCGATCAGGTCGTTAAAAGCGTAGGAAACCTTCCTTGTCTCCTCATAATCCAGGATGGAAAGCTCTGCCTCCTCCATGGAAGTCTGCATCTTTTCGATGTTTTCGGACATGCGGATAAAAGGCCGCACGATCCGGGCCGATCCGAACACCGCCACGATGGTCACAAGGATCAGCACGGCAAACCCCAGTACCATGGCATTTTCGCTCATGTATTCGATATTCATGGTGATATCCGTAGAGGAAACGCTGGCAAGAATGACACCCAGGACCTCGCCCGTCTCGGATGCCTCCACGGGAACCACGACCTCGATAAACGCGTTTTCACCGTCATAATTGGATACGTCCACACCCTGCATGGCGGCAATGACTTCCGAGGATAGCACCGTCTTGTTCTCCGCTAAGTGGTAGGAATCCGAGATCACCGCATAGTCCTTATTGATGATCATAATCCTGCCGTCATAGATCGCGGAAAGAAGGTCCACATACGCCTCCACCTGTTGAGACGTGGGATCCTCAAAATAATTCTCGGACAGAATACGATTGGAAAGCGTTCGGATCTGGGAAATGATCTCGATGGTCTCGGTCGATACGCTTTTTTGCTCATAACTGTTGGAAAGGGAAGAAGCAAAAATAAGCGAGGGCAAAAGTCCCGCAACAAAGACCAGTAAGAATATATAGAATCTGATACTGTTGAATATGCGCGATTTCGAAAAAAATCTGCTCATAAAACACCCATATTATCCCTGAAAATAATACCCGGCACCCCACTTGGTATGCACATAGCGCGGATCGGAGGGATTACTCTCCACCTTCTCGCGCAGACGACGGACATGAACATCCACCGTACGCACATCCCCGGGATAATCATTGCCCCAGACAAGTTCCAGCAGGCTCTCCCGGCTAAAAACCTTCCCGGGATGATTGGCCATCAAAAGCAGCAGGTCAAACTCCTTGCCGGTGACGCGGATCTCGCGATCTAAGATAAAAAGTCTGCGGCTCTCCAGATTGAGGCGGACATCGCCGACCACAAGCTCTTCCTCTCCGCTCGTCTTCTTGGGCACCGAAGCATCCATCCTGCGCAGAATCGCCTTGATCCTGGCCTTGACCTCCAGGATATTAAACGGCTTCGTGATATAATCGTCCGCACCGTAATCCAGGCCCAGGATCTTATCCATGTCATCGCCCTTGGCGGTTAACATAATAATCGGCACCATGGAGAACTCACGCACCTGCTGACATACCTCAAAACCATCCATCTTTGGCAACATGATATCCAAAAGGATCATATCGTAAGTATTGGACTGTGCCATATGCAGGGCTTCCTCGCCGTCATAGGCGCAATCCACTTCCATACCGTCCTGTTCCAGGCTGAATTTGATCCCTTTTACGATCAGCCGCTCATCATCAACGACCAGTACTTTTTTTGCCATGTCCTTTTCCTCGCAGTACCCCTTCCTGCTTTTCTAAACACATACAAGGGATGCGATCTTCGCAAAAACCCCTTCTTTGATCCCTTCCACCTGCATGAGATCCTCTACCGAACCAAACGGCCCATGCTGCGTGCGATAGGCCACGATGGCCTCCGCCTTCGCCTGTCCGATCCCCGGCAGGTTCATCAATTCCGCTTGGGAAGCGGTATTGAGATTTACAAGACCATCATCGGCCTCATTAACATCATCACCGACGACAGGAATGATGATCTGCATCCCGTCCTCAAGATAAAGAGCAAGATTGACCGCGGTCTCATCCGCATCCGGCGCAAATCCACCGGCCGTCTCAAGCGCATCGCCGATCCTGTCCCCCTCGGTAAATTCATACAATCCGGGACGTATCACCGCGCCGCAGATGTAGACGCAGATCGTCTTCTCGGTATCCGAGCTGCCGCCCGGATCGCCCTCTTTTGCCGCCGCCAAAGAATCCTCCATGGGATCCTCCGCATTTTCCGCCGCAGTCTCCCACTTGATCGTATCCCCGGCGCCGCAGCCCGACAGACTTACAACCGTCATCATGGCCCCTGCGGACCATACCACAAAAAAGAGGATGCTTCCTCTTATCCATATTTTATTCAAATAAAAACCCCTTCCGTCGCAACGGAAGTTTTGCAAATCACGGTTTCTATTTTACAGGCATTCGGATAATTTTGCAATCATCTCGTCCACATGCTTTTTCTCAATCACAAGCGGCGGTACCAGGCGCAGCACATTGCTGCCTGCCGTGATAACGATCAGGCCCTTTTCACGCGCCTTCGTGACCACATCCCCTACGGGAACGGAAAGCTCAAGACCGCAAAACAGACCGAGTCCACGCACATCCTTGATGCTGTCCTTTTCCTCGGCAAGCGCCTGCAACCGCTCTGTAAGATACGCGGAAACCTCGCGCACATGCCCCGGGATATCCTCTCGCTCCATGATCTCGATGACCTTGTCCACCGCCGCGCATACAAACGGATTGCCCCCGTAGGTCGTGCCGTGATCTCCGGGCTTTAAGGAAAGCTCCGCCACACGCTCCGTCATCAGAAATGCGCCCACGGGCACGCCACAGCCCAGCCCCTTGGCACTGGTCATGATATCCGGCCGGATCCCGTAATGCTGCCATGCAAAATACTGCCCGCATCTGCCCATACCGCACTGGATCTCATCAAAGATCAAAAGAAGATCGTGTTCCTTCCGAAGTTGATCGAGCCCTTCCATGAATTCCGGTGTCGCCGGATAGATGCCGCCCTCGCCCTGCACGGCTTCCACCAGGATCGCACAGGTCTTTTCGTTTACGACCGCTTTCACGCTTTCAATATCATTAAAATCCGCAAAACGGATGCCCGGAATAAGCGGTTCAAAAGGAGCACGGTATTTTTCCGTACCGGTCACCGACAAAGCACCCATGGTCCGTCCGTGAAAGGAATGCTGCATGGCCACGATCTCGTGGTCCGTATGACCATCCCTTGCAAACGCCCATTTTCTTGCGGATTTGATAGCACCTTCAATGGCCTCCGCGCCACTGTTGGTAAAGAATACCCGGTCCATCCCGGAGATCTTTTTTAATCTTTCTGCCGCATCCGCCACAGGCTTCGTGTAGAAAAGATTGGATACGTGGGTCACCTTATCGATCTGGTTCTTTAAAGCATCCTTGTATTCTTCGTTACTGTAACCCAAGGCCATCACGGCGATCCCGGCGGCAAAATCCAGATACCGGTTGCCCTCCGTATCCACCAGGTAGACATCCTCTCCGCGATCCCATACCACGGGATAACGGTTATAGGTATGTAAAAGATTCTCCTCGGCATTGGCAATAATGCTTGATGTATCCTTCTGATTCATAGTATTCTCCTTATTTTCCTATCAAAATGACTGCTTACACGGTGTGAAATTTTTCGGCATGATCGTCCAAGATCGCCGTCCCGATGCCCCGATTGGTAAAGATTTCCAAAAGCAGGCAGTGCGGGATCCTGCCGTCTAAGATATGCACGCGGGAAACGCCCTTCTCAATGGCTTCGATGCAATTTTGAATCTTGGGTAACATACCGCCGCCCACGATCCCGCCGTCGATCAGCTTTCTTGCATCGGAAATCCGAAGCTCCGAGATCAGGGTGGAAGGATCGTTCGCATCCGCATACACCCCTTCGATGTCACTTAAGAAAGCAAGTTTTTCCGCCTGCATGGCATTGGCAATGGCGCAGGCCGCGTCATCCGCATTGATATTGTACGTGTGGTAATCCGCATCCATACCGATGGGCGCTACAATCGGCAAAAAGTCATCATCGAGCATATCATAAAGGATCTTCGGATTCACCTCCGTGATCTCACCCACGTACCCGATATCCTTGCCATCAGAATACTTCTTTTTGACCTTTAACAGACCGCCGTCCTTGCCGCTGATCCCGACGGAACGAACACCGAGCTCTTCCACCATTTGTACAAGGCTCTTGTTGACCTTGTTTAAGACCATCTCGGCGATCTCCATGGTCTCCTCATCCGTCACGCGAAGGCCGTTGACAAACTGTGCTTCCTTGCCAACCTTACCGACCCAGCGGCTGATCTCCTTGCCCCCGCCGTGTACAATGATGGGCTTAAACCCAACGAGTTTTAAGAGCGTAACATCCTGGATCACGCTTTTTTTAAGGCTCTCGTCCGTCATGGCGCTGCCGCCGTATTTAACGACGATCACCTTCCGGTTAAAACGTTGAATATAGGGAAGCGCCTCGATGAGGACCTCCGCTTTTTTTAAGATTTCATCCATTGTATTTTCCATGAAGATCTCCTTTCAGGATCTGTAATCCGCATTGATCTTTACGTAATCATAGGACAGGTCGCATCCCCACGCGGTGGCGGAATACATTCCCATATGCATATCGCAACGCGCCGTCACCTTCTCACAGGAGAGGATCTTGGTAGCTTTATCCTCGTCAAAATCCACGCCTGTACCGTTTTGTGCGATCAGGATCTCTCCCGCCTCGCTGATAAAACGGAGTTCGACCTTTTCGGGCACAAACTCTGCGCCGGAATATCCCAATGCGCAAAGGATCCGCCCCCAGTTGGCATCATGCCCAAAGATCGCTGCCTTCGTCAGATTGGAAGTGATCACGGACTTGGCCAATGTTACGGCATCCTCCTTGCTCTTTGCGCCGGTAACCGTTACTTCAAATAACGCCGTGGCGCCCTCTCCGTCGCCGGCCATCATCATGGCAAGGTTGCGGTTAACCTCATGCAGTGCCTCCTTAAAAGCAGCAAACCGTTCGTCGCGCGTCGAAATGGGCGTATTACCGGCCAATCCGTTCGCCAAAAGCAGCAAGGTGTCATTCGTGGAGGTATCCCCATCCACGGAGATCATATTAAACGTATCCTTCACGTCCTCGGACAGGGCTTCCTGTAAAAGTTCCTTGGAGATCGCGCAGTCCGTCGCAACGAATCCCAGCATGGTGCACATATCCGGATGGATCATACCGGAACCCTTGCACATACCGCCCACCGTCACCGTCACACCGTCGATCGTGAAGCTTACAGCCACTTCCTTTTCCTTTGTATCCGTGGTCATGATGGCCTTCGCAGCGGCATTTCCCGCTTCCAAAGTGTCGGAAAGCCCGGGCGCCATTTGATATACACCCGCCTTAAGTTTGTCTATGGGAAGCTGCATACCGATTACACCGGTAGAAGCCACCAATACCTCCGCATCGGTGATCTTAAACGCTTCCTTTGCGCTCTCGGCCGTCTGCCGACAATAGGAAAATCCTTCCTCTCCCGTGCAGGCATTGGCAATCCCCGCATTGATCACCACGGCCTGTACCGGGGTGTCGCCCTGCGTGATCTGCCGGTCAAAAAGCACGGGCGCCGCCTTGACCACATTGCGCGTATACGTACCCGCCGCAACGCAGGGAACCTCACTGTAAACACAGGCCATATCGTCCCTGCCCTTGTATTTGATGCCTGCAGCCGTATGGGAGGCAAAGAATCCTTTGGCTGCCGTAATGCCGCCCTGTATATGTTCCATAGCGTTATCTCCTTTATTATTTGGTAAATGCAATGATATTTTCTTCGTTTAATTTGAAATTGTACTGGTTGGCATCCGAACGCTTCTGCCATCCAATCCCATTCCAAAAGGCATTGCCGACCTCATTGTTGGTAAATGCGATCAGCGTGATGGTATTGATCTTTTCTTCCTTTAAAGCCTGCATGGCCGCCACGACCATCTTTTTGCCGATACCGAGGCGTCTGAAATCCTCATCCACGCATACATGATAAAACGTCGCCGTTCTGCCGTCATGCCCGCAAAGGATCGTTCCGATGATCCTTCCGTTTGTCTCCGCCACGATACTGCATCCCGGATTTCTCCGGATAAACCGTCGGATCCCTTCCTCGGAATCGTCAATGCTGCGCAGGGCAAATCCGTGGATCCGCTCCCAAAGAGCGTGGACTGCGGCGTAGTCTTCCTCCCGCATCGCCCGGATGCTGTACCCTTCCTTGGCGGATACCTGTACACTTTTATCCATACCGTCTGTTTTCATTTCCATTGTTCCGCTTCCTTTTTAAAGGGTGACCCGGATTACTCGCGTTCCCCATTATACTACGAAAAGTTCCTCTTTTCCAATCCTTGTCTCCGGCGCGATTACTATGCATCATTATATGATTATATTCATCAATATTCAATGAAAAAGAATAAAAACATGATTTTATACAATAAAAATGAATATTTATACGGATTCTTTGTGTATTTTTTCACTTGCGAAGCTCGAAAAATCCGTGTATATTGAGAAAAGCAATAAAAGAACATGATCAATAAAGGAGAACAGCTATGAAAGATAAGGTTGTACTCGCCTACTCCGGCGGATTGGATACCACGGCCATCATCCCGTGGTTAAAGGAAAACTTTGACTATGATGTCATCTGCTGCTGCATCAACGTAGGGCAGGAAAGCGAACTGGATGGTCTCGAGGACCGTGCGAAGCTCTCCGGCGCTGAGAAGCTCTACGTTTTGGATGTCGTGGATGAATTTGCCGAGGAATATATCGTTCCCTGCGTACAGGCCCATGCGGTCTATGAAAACAAGTATCTCTTGGGCACCTCCATGGCGCGTCCGCTCATCGCCAAAAAACTGGTAGAGATTGCGCGCAAGGAAAATGCCGTAGCCATCTGCCACGGCGCTACCGGCAAGGGCAACGACCAGGTACGTTTCGAGCTTGGCATCAAGGCGCTGGCGCCGGATATCCGGATCATCGCTCCCTGGCGTATGAACGAGCTCTGGAATATGTCTTCCCGTGAGGATGAGATCGCTTACTGCAAGGCACATGGGATCGACCTCCCCTTCTCCGCGGACAGCAGCTACTCCAGAGACCGCAACCTTTGGCATATCTCCCATGAGGGACTCGAGCTCGAAGATCCGGCAAACGAGCCCAATTATGACCATCTTTTGGTATTGAGCCAGACGCCGGAAAAGGCACCGGATACGCCGGAGTATGTCACCATGACCTTTAAGGAAGGCGTACCCGTTTCCTTAAACGGCAAGGACATGAAGGTGGCTGACATTATCAAGGAATTAAACGTTCTCGGCGGCAAGCACGGGATCGGCATCATCGATATCGTGGAAAACCGTGTTGTCGGCATGAAGTCCAGAGGTGTTTACGAGACCCCCGGCGGTACGATCCTTATGGAAGCACACCAGCAGTTGGAGGAGCTGATCCTTGATCGTGCCACCTATGATACCAAGATCGACATGGCCAACCGCTTTGCGCAGATCGTTTATGAGGGCAAGTGGTTTACGCCTTTACGGGAAGCCTGCCAGGCCTTTATCACTTCCACCCAGAAGTATGTCACCGGTGAAGTGAAATTCAAGCTTTACAAAGGCAACATCATCAAAGCCGGCACCACTTCTCCCTACTCTCTTTACAGCGAGTCTTTGGCAAGCTTTACCACGGGAGAGTTGTATGATCACCATGATGCGGAAGGTTTCATCAACCTCTTTGGTCTCTCCTTGAAGGTTCGTGCTATGAAAATGGCGGAAAACGAAAAATAAAACGCTTTGATCATTTGAAAATAAACTAAAAAACCGGAGCCTCGGCTCCGGTTTTTGATGTCTTATAAATGGGATGCGCTCCTGCTTCGCCTCGCGATTTAGTGGCCTACCACATGCGCTCCGCCGTCGATGACCATGGTCGTGCCGGTCACCATCGCCGCCGCATCGCTTAACAGGAAACATACGCCGTTTGCAATATCCTCCGGCTCAGACAGCTTCTTTAAAGGAACCGGATCGATCACTTCCTGCGGCGGTGCCTGCGTAGCCATAGGTCCGACCTTCACGCCGCCGGGCGCAACGGCATTGACACGGATATTGTAATCCGCCCACTCCACGGCACCCTGCATGGTCATCGCCACAACGGCACCTTTACTTGCGGAATAGTGCGCACTGCACATGGGAATGGCCATACCGCGAATACCTGCCATGGAAGCGAAGTTCACGATGGATCCGCCCGTATGCTGCATGGACTGCTTTACCACCTGCTGCATCATAAAGAACAATCCGCGGGCATTGACGTTTAATACCGTATCCCACTCCTTCAGTGTCAGATCCAATGCCGGCTTGCCTGCAAGAAGACCTGCTGCCTGTACGAGATAGGAGATCTCACCCATCTCCTTGCGGATGTTCTCCACCGCCTGCGGGATGGACTCCACATCCGTCACATCCACACGGAAGGTACCTACCTCACCGATCTTGGAGAATTTTTCTTTTGCTTCCGCAAGTCTCTCCTCGGAAAAATCAACGATCGCAACCCGTGCACCGCTTTCAAGAAGCGTTCTTACCACGACGCTGCCGATTCCGCCGGCACCGCCGGTCACAACTGCCAATTTGTTGTCAAAACGAATTTCCATACTAACCTCCTGATTTGCATTTGGTGTGCAAAGACAGCTCCCTTTGCACATTCCTAAAGGCATGGTAACATGACAGTAAAATACCGGGCAAGTACATTTCTTTAGTTCTTGTTGCGCTTTTTTCAAGGCACATGCACAAGTCCTGCGCAGGATATGCGTCCGGATGTGCGCCCGGATGTGCGTCTGTATGTGTGTCTGTATGTGCGTTCGGACTAAGCCTGCTTCGGATAATTCATGGAAACGGCCAGTGCCAGCGCACCGGGGCCGATATGGCAGCAGATGGAAAGCGGCAGTTCATTTGCCGTTGCCGTACATCCCGGCCACTTTTCTTTGACTTCCTTTACAAACTCCTCCGCCGGAGCACGATCATAGGAATACGCCACCTCGATATGCATATTGTTGCCCGACGGATCGCCGAAGCGTGTCTCAAAATCATGCTGAATGGCATCGATCATGATACTTTTGGCCTGACGGAGCGTACGCGCCTTCGCAAAGGTATCGAGCTTATCTCCTTGGATCTGCAACACGGGCTTGATCTTAAGAAGTGATCCGAAGGCAGCCACCGCCGGTGAACATCTTCCTCCCTTGACCAGGTATTTTAATGTATCCACCATGATATAGATACTGGAATCAAAACGCGTATCCTCAAGATACTGCTTGATGTCCTTTGCACACATGCCCTCCTCGGCCATGGTCTTTGCATCCCATACCGTATGCATCTGCGTTACGGAAATGCGCTGATTATTAACCACATACACCTTGCCGGCATAGTCCTCATCCGCCGCCAGCGCCGTAGCCGCTTCGCAGGAAGAAGACAATCCGCTCGACATGGGGATGTAGACGATCTCATCATAGGATTGAAGAAGCTCATCCCATTTTCCCGTCAGATCTCCCACGGCAGGCATGGACGTGGAGATATCGCAGTTGTCCTTTAATTTCTCGTAAAACTCTGCCTGGCTAAGATCCACATCCTCATAATACAGCTTTTCATCAATGAAAAAAGGCATGGGCACAAGGAAGATCCCTTCCTGCTGTGCCAATTCCTTTTTGATACCACAATTGGTGTCCGCAAGAATTGCTACTTTACTCATACATTCCTCCTAGATAACTTTCACACGGAAAATTCTAACACATGGTTTTTTATATGGCAATGTAAACAAAATAGCCACATAGGGCAGTTTTTGGCCCTATGTGGCGTAGTTTTAAAAACCTTATCGATTGTAAGAAATACGGTCGTTTTCAGGCAAGCTCTGCCGTCCCGGTATACAGGGAATAGTAGATGCCCTTTTGTGCGATCAGCTCCTCATGGTCACCGCGCTCTACAACTTTACCGTTGTCAAGCACAAGAATCGCATTGGCATTCTGTACGGTGGACAGACGGTGCGCGATCACAAATACCGTACGTCCTTCCATCAACCGATCCATACCCTCGGAAATGATCTTTTCCGTACGGGTATCAATGCTTGACGTTGCTTCATCCAGGATCAGCACCGGCGGATCGCAAACGGCCGCGCGGGCGATCGCCAGCAACTGGCACTGTCCCTGCGAGATATTCCCGCCGTCACTGTCGATGATGGTATCGTATCCCTGCGGAAGATGCTTGATAAACGAGTGGGCATTGGCCAGTTTCGCCGCCGCGATACACTCCTCATCCGTCGCATCCAAACGTCCGTAGCGGATATTATCCATAATGGTACCATAAAACAGGTGGGTATCCTGCAATACGATGCCCAAAGACCTTCTCAAGTCATCCTTGCGGATCTCTTTGACCGGAATGGAATCATAAAGGATCTCTCCTTCGTTTACATCATAAAACCGGTTGATCAGGTTGGTAATGGTCGTCTTTCCGGCGCCGGTATGACCGACGAAAGCGATCTTCTGACCGGGCTTTGCAAAAAGATTCATATCGGAAAGCACGGTCTTTTCCGGTTGGTATCCAAAATTGACATGCTCCAGACGCACATCGCCGCAAAGGCGGACATACTGTGCATCCCCGTTGGCATCCACTCTCTTCCATGCCCATTTACGACTGCGTTTGTCGGTCTCCGTCAGCTCGCCATCCTCGCCTTCCGTCACATTAACAAGCGTCACGCCACCTTCATCGATCTCCGGCGCCTCGTCGATCAGCTTAAACATACGATCCGCACCGGCCATCGCCATCACTACGGAGTTGATCTGCTGCGACAACATGCTGACGGGCTGGATCAGGTTCTTGGTAAAGGTAAGGAAGGATGCCAAAATGCCCAGCGTGATCGGTGCAAAGCCCGTGATTGCAAACACGGCTCCGATCACGGCAACCAGAAGATAGATCAGGTTGCCGAGCTGCCCCATCATGGGGCCTAAGGCATTGACAATGATATTGGCTTTTCCCGCATTCTCACGAAGCTCTGCATTTAACGAATCAAATTGCTCCTTACACTCTTCCTCATGGCAGAATACCTTTACGACCTTCTGGCCCTGGATCATCTCCTCGATATAGCCGTTGATGGCACCCAGCGATTTTTGCTGTTTTTGAAAATACGTCGCTCCCAGGGATCCCAAAGTCTTCATGATCCAAACCATGGCTGCCAAAAGGATCACCACGACCACCGTCATCACGGGGCTTAAACTGATCATGGAAACAAATACCGTAACCGTCGTGATCAATGCGCTAAAGATCTGCACCATACCCTGAGAAAGGAACTGGCGAAGTGTATCCGCATCATTCGTATAGCGGCTCATCAGATCGCCCTTGGCATGGGTGTCAAAATAAGAGATCGACAGGGTCTGCATATGTTCAAACATATCATCACGGATATTTTTCATCACGCCCTGGCTGACATAGATCATCATTCGGTTATACAGATAGGTGGACGCAACGGTGATCACATAAGCAAGAAGCATACCGCCCATAAACAAGAGGAGCAAAGAAAGCTTCGGATCCTCCATACCGATAAACGGCGTGATGTAATCATCGATCAGATACCGTAGGATATAAGTACCTGCCACCTGGCCCACGGAGGAAAGGATGATGCAGATCACAACAACGATGATATGCAGACTGTAATCCTTTTTGACGTAGCCGAGAAGTCTGCCGATGGTCTTTTTCATATCCGGCTTGGGTCCGGCATAAAATGCGCCCGGGCCGCCGGGGCCGTGATGGCCGTTACTGCGTTCTTTTGCTTTCGCAAATTCTCTGTCGTCGCGTTCGCTCATGCTTCACTCACCTCCTTGTTCTGTGCTTCATAGATATCACGATAGATCTCATTTTCACGAAGCAGTGTCTCGTGATCTCCGATCCCGTTGATCTTGCCGTCATCCAAGATCACGATCATATCCGCCTGCTGTACCGAAGAAATACGCTGCGCAATGATGATCTTGGTCGTCTCCGGGATATAGGAAGCAAATCCGCGGCGGATCTTTTGATCTGTCGCCGTATCCACGGCACTGGTGGAATCGTCCAAGATCAGAATCTTGGGATGCTTTAACAGTGCTCTTGCTATGCAGAGTCTCTGCTTCTGCCCACCGGATACGTTACGACCGCCCTGCTCGATATAGGTATCATAGGTATCCGCCATTTTTTCAATAAATTCATCTGCCTGCGCCAGTTTGCATGCCTCGATGATCTCCTCGTCGGTGGCATCCTTTTTGCCCCAGCGCAGATTCTCCTTGATGGTACCGGAGAAAAGTTCATTTTTCTGCAATACCACGGATACGGCATTACGCAAGGCTTCGATATCATAGTCGCGCACGTCCTTGCCACCCACAAGCACCCGTCCCGCCGTCACATCATACAAGCGGGAGATCAGGGACACCATCGTGGTCTTCGAACTACCGGTCCCGCCGATGATCCCGACAACGCTTCCGCTTGGGATGGATAGAGAAACATGCTCCAGTACCGTGTTATCCAGTCGACCGTCGTAAGCAAAGGAAACATCCTCAAATACGATTGAACCGTCCTTAACCTCATAGTCAGGATCCTCTTTGTTTGTCAACGTACTTTCCTCGTTTAAAACCTCTACGATACGCTCGCCGGATGCGCGTGCCATCACGCAGGTGATCAACACCATGGATACCATCATCAGGCTCAAAAGGATCTGCATGGTATAGGTGATCAGACTCATCAGCTCGCCCGTACCGAGCTGTCCGCGCACGATCATGTTTGCACCGAAATAGCAAAGGGTCAACGTACAGAAATAAACCGCACCGAACATGATCGGCGCATTTAAGATCATGAGCTTCTCTGCCGCAATGGTGATATTTCTGATCTCACTGCTCTGCTCTTCAAATTTTTTGATCTCTTCCTTTTCACGGACATAGGCCTTGACCGTCCGGATACCGATCAGGTTTTCCTGTACCACCTGATTCATCCGGTCGTAGATCTTAAACATTCGCATGAAGAATCCGTGCGCATGCGTGATCAGATAGTACAGTGCAAAAGAAAGTACCGGAACCGTGACCACGAAAACCCAGGGGAGCTTAAAATCGATCGTAAATGCCATCACCAGGGAAAATACCACCATAAGCGGCGCTCTGACCAGCATACGAATGATCATTTGGTACGCATTTTGAATATTCGTTACATCCGTTGTCAGTCGTGTGATCAGACTGGCCGTGGAAAATTTATCGATATTTTCAAAAGAAAATCCCTGAATATGATAATACATATCCGTACGAAGATTGGTCGCAAGTCCCACGGAAGCCTTCGCTGCCATCGCTGCGGACAAGACACCGCAACCCATACTCAATAACAGCGACACGAGCATCCAGAATCCGATCTTCCATACATAGGGGAGATTTTCTTCGGAAAAACCATTGTCGATCATCAGTGCCATAAGATACGGAACTACCACTTCCCCCGCAACCTCTCCCATCATGAAAATGGGGGAAAGGATCGAGGCAAGTTTGTTTTCCCTTACGGACTTTGCCAAAGTCTTAATCATGAAAATCCTCCTTATATTTCTTTAAATTATCTACCATGATTTTTAAACACCGTCGCATTGTCTCACATTCCTCACCACTTAAGCCTTCCGTCAAAAGTTCCTCACCGCGACGCCGGTTGACATCCCCCTCCTCGATATAATCGATGGCCTTTTGCGTGGGAACGATCTGCTTAAAGCGCTTATCGTTGGGTCTGCTGATCTTCTGTATGAAACCCTTGCCCTCCAAGCGCTTTAAAATGCCGGTAATGGTGGGATTGGAACGATTTAAGATCTTTTCCAGATCCGTCTGATAAAAAACCCGATCCTGATTTTTTACCAAAAGCAAAAGTACTTCAAATTGCGAGGACGTAAGCTCAAGGGGCGTCATGTTCTTGGTCCTGTAGGTATCGAGCTTATTGTTTAAGGTCTTTAACAAAAAACCGATGTCCTCATTTTTCGGTCTTTCAAAGTCCATGATATCCTCCTTTTCTCCATTCGGTATCTGCTGTTAAATTGCGCACTATATTGTACACTATATTGCTCGCTATATTGTGTGCTATGTGTATGATACGCCTTTTCCTTTTCCCTGTCAATACATTAAAAAAATCCGTGCCCTTTCGGACACGGATTTCTGTACTCTTTGAAAGAAACGATGGCTTCCTTTCGGATCGAAAAATCCCCGGAGATTACATCATTCCCATACCGCCGCCTGCCGGCATCTGCGGTGCATCTTCCTTGATATTGGCTACCACGGACTCGGTGGTTAAGAAGGTGGAGGCGATGGAGTTGGCATTCTGCAATGCACTTCTGGTTACCTTTACCGGATCCAGGATACCGGCCTTGACCATATCCACATACTCTTCGTTGTAAGCATCAAAGCCTACGCCCTTCTTTGCCTCTTTGACTTTATTTACGATCACGGCACCTTCCAGACCTGCATTGGAAGCGATGTTAAACAGCGGAGCCTCCAGAGCCTTTAAGATCACGTTTGCGCCGGTCTTCTCATCACCCTCCAAGGTGTCGGCAAGCTTCGCCACTTCCTTCGAAGCATGGATGTAAGCGGACCCGCCGCCGGAAATGATACCCTCTTCCACAGCTGCTCTGGTTGCGTTTAAAGCATCCTCCATACGAAGCTTCTTCTCGTGCATCTCCGTCTCAGTTGCTGCACCTACGCGGATCACGGCTACGCCGCCTGCGAGTTTTGCAAGTCTCTCCTGCAGTTTCTCACGATCAAACTCGGAAGTGGTCTCCTCGATCTGACCGCGGATCTGCGCGATCCTGGACTTGATGTCGGCCTTCTTGCCCTCACCGTCAACGATGACCGTGGTCTCCTTCTGTACCTTTACGGACTTTGCACGACCCAGCATATCGATGGTTGCATCTGCCAGGGTCAGACCGATTTCTTCGGAGATCACCTGACCGCCGGTCAGGATTGCGATATCCTCAAGCATAGCCTTTCTTCTGTCGCCATAGCCCGGAGCCTTTACCGCTACTGCATTGAAGGTACCGCGCAGTTTATTAACGATCAACGTAGTCAGTGCCTCACCTTCCACATCCTCGGCAATGATCAGAAGCTTCTTGCCGGACTGTACGATCTGCTCCAAAAGCGGAAGGATTTCCTGGACGTTGGAGATCTTCTTGTCGGTGATTAAAATATAGGGATCATCCAAAACGGCTTCCATCTTGTCCATATCGGTCGCCATGTATGCGGAGATGTAACCGCGGTCAAATTGCATACCTTCCACAAGATCCAGCTCCGTCTGCAT
>CAJOPA010000096.1 GCA_905236235.1 uncultured Eubacterium sp.
GAGCGTCAGATCCGCGGATGCAGTCCGTGGCCCGGGACATTTACTTTTTTTGCAGGCAAGCAGTTAAAGATCATGGAGGCGGAGGTGCTATCGGAGCAAGCTGCCGGTGTATCCGCAGGGCAGGCGCCGGGGACGGTGCTTTTGGCGAAGGGTGATCGGCTGTATATACAGACCGGAGACGGGATCCTTGCGCCCAAGAGCTTGCATCTGGAAGGTAAAAAACGAATGGATACGGCGGCGTTCCTTGCGGGAGCCAGATTGACGGCAGGGACGGTGCTGGGTGAATGAAGACGGGCACAGATACAAAAAGCAGATCCAAAAAGAAAGGTTCAAGAGAAAAAGAGACCGCCAGGAGTCTCGCCTTAAGCGCGCTTTTAAAGATTGAGGACGGCGTCTATACCAAGGATGCCATGCAGGAAGTTTTATCCAAAGAGCAGCTGACGGGGGCGGACCGCGGTCTTTTTGTGATGCTGTGCGAAGGCGTGACGGCACGAAGGATTACGCTTGATGCCGCGATCGACCTTGTGGCAAAGACCAAGACGGCAAAGATGAAGCCCGTGATCCGCAATATCCTGCGGATGGGGGCATTTCAGCTTTTGTTTTTGGATCGGATCCCTGACGCTGCGGTTGTTGACGAGAGTGTCAAGCTCTGTATCCGGCGGGGCTTTGCGCCCTTAAAAGGATTTGTAAACGGCGTACTCAGGGAGCTTATCCGCAGGCGGGATGCCGGGACGTGGTTCCCCGAAGGCGGTGAGGATGCGGCGGCGTTGAGCATCCGTTACTCCATGCCGGAGTTTTTGGTTAAAAAATGGATCGCATGGTATGGCAAGGATGCTTGTGCGCAGATATTTGAAAGCTTTTTAAATGGCGCGCCGACGAGCCTGTGGTTGAATACCCGGGAGTATGCAGAGGAAGAGATCGTGAAGACACTCGCAGACGAAGGTATTATGTTAACCAAAGACAAGGAACTTCCCCAAGCCTTTTTTGCCAAAGGCCTGCACAATCCGGAAAACAGCCCGGCCTTTGCCAAGGGGATGTACTATCTGCAGGATGTTTCCTCCATGCTGGCGATGAGCGCGGCATCCCGGGGGCTTGCGGGAGACGTACAGGTGCTCGACGTATGCGCGGCGCCCGGCGGCAAGAGCATGCTTCTGGCCAATCTCCTGCCCGGGGCCAAGATCACGGCGCGGGATCTTTCGGAGGAGAAGGTGAACCGGATCATTGACAATATCCGTCGTTTAAATGCGGCAAACGTTCACGCTGAGGTGTGGGATGCCACCAAGAAGGATCCTGCATGGGTCGGACGCGCGGACCTGGTGATCGCGGATCTTCCCTGTAGCGGATTGGGAGTCCTCGGCAGAAAAAGCGATATCAAATACAGGATCACGCAGGATGATCTTGATGAATTATGTAAACTCCAAAGGAAAATACTTTCCGTTATCATGGACTATGTCAAACCGGGTGGGTATCTTTTTTACTCCACCTGTACCGTAAACCCCGAGGAGAATCGGGGAAACGTGGATTATATTCTTTCTGAAGGGCAGTTTGTGCTCGAAGAGGAACCGGTGCAGCTTCTTCCGGGCGGAGAGGATTATCGGGACGGATTTTTCTATGCGCGATTGCGCAGATTGTAGGAGATTGCAGGAGATTGCGTAAGATGAGCACAGAGGAGATGGCACAACAGACAGAGACACCGACGAAGTCCGCAAAGGTGGATGTGGCTTCCATGACGCGGGAAGAACTGACGGCGTATCTGGAGAGTTTGGGAGAAAAGCGTTTCCGTGCGGAGCAGGTTTTTGCCTGGATCCACGAGCGGCACGCGGCTTCTTTTGATGCCATGACCAACCTTTCCAAGGATCTGCGCAAAAAGCTTACGCAGGAAGCATTTCTTCCCTCCTTTGCCACGGAGCGGATCCAGACCTCCGCAAAGGACGGCACCAAGAAATACCTCTTTAAGACGCTTGACGGTGAATTTGTGGAGAGCGTGCGCATGATCTACAAGCACGGGATCACGGTATGTATATCCTCACAGATCGGATGCAGGATGGGATGCAAGTTTTGTGCTTCCACCCTGGGCGGACTGGTGAGAAGCCTTACGGCGGGGGAGATGGCGGAGCAGATCTACCGTATCGAGGAGGATACCGGAGAACGCGTAAGCAACGTGGTGATCATGGGCATGGGAGAGCCGTTTGATAATTATGAGGCGCTCCTTCGTTTCCTGACGCTCATCACGGATGAGAAAGGCCATCATTTGAGCCGTCGACAGATCACGGTCTCCACGTGCGGGATCGTGCCCAAGATCCGTGCATTTGCGGATGCGGACACGGGCGTTACCCTGGCGTTGTCTCTGCATGCATCCAATGATGCCATGCGGCGGGAGATCATGCCGGTGGCAGCGGCTTATGATCTAAAGAGCGTGGTGGATGCCTGTCGGTATTATTTTGAAAAGACGGGGCGACGGGTGACCTTTGAATATGCCCTGATCGGCGGCGTCAATGATACAGATTGGGCGGTTTCGGAGCTTTCTGCGCTTTTTAAAGGATTTCCATGCCATTTAAACGTGATCCCCGTCAATCCCGTGACGGAAACGGGGATGAAGGCACCGGACAGGGAAGGCGTGGAGCGATTCCTTAAAGCACTTGAAAAAGCGGGGATCCATGCGACTGTACGACGGGAAATGGGACGGGACATCGACGGGGCCTGCGGACAGTTAAGAGGGCGCGTTACGCATCAAATTCCTTGACAATACAGGCGAAAAGTGTCTTAATAGTAATGCAGCAAAAAAGTGACCCAAAAAGGAAACGATAACGATGAAAACATTTTCCATGACCGATATCGGTAAATCTAGGGAAATGAATCAGGATTGTGTATTTTGCAGCGACGTACCGGTAGGTCCTCTGCCGAATCTGTTCATGGTGGCAGATGGTATGGGAGGACACAATGCCGGTGATTTTGCGTCCGATTTTGCCATCCGCCGCATGGTGGAGCTGGTAAAGGAATCCGAGGAGACCGATCCCGAGGAGATCATCCGCACCTGCCTGGC
>CAJOPA010000097.1 GCA_905236235.1 uncultured Eubacterium sp.
CCGAAGTGTTACCTGCAATATAGCAGAACAAAAGAAGCAGACAGTAGATCGGCACACCGGTCAGCATGATCGTCTTGCAGCTCTTGACTGCGGATGCGATATAGGGATAGAAGAACTGACCGACACAGGCACCGATGGCTACCATCGATACACCGGCACCCACGATCAAAGCCGGGGAGTTTAAAGAATAGGTCAGGTAATATGTATTGATCATATCGCAAAGGATGGTATTAAAGGTAAAGAACAGCTGCGCGATCATAACAACCAAAAGCGCTCCGTTGCCCTTTAATACATTTAAGAAATCTCTGAAACCGGAATGCTTCTTCGCCGAAGGCTCCGCCTCCACCAAGGCTTTCTCCTTACATCCGAAAAACGAAACAAAGGAAGCCAAGATCGCGATGATACCAACGATGATCGCCGTGGAGAAATATCCCTGCTGATCTCCCATTTTTACCTGCATATAAGCAAGAAGCATGGGAACAAGTACGGCCGGGATACGGCTGGCGATACGGCTCCATGCCGTTACCGTTGCACGCTCCTGCGGATCAAAGCTCATAGCGCCGGCAAGGCCGAAGTAAGGAACTTCCAGTACCGTAAAGCACATGCCGTAGCATACGTATACCACGGTATAGTACACCATCTTGCCGCCGTTGCTTAAATCCGGAACAAAGAAAAGCAGGGCAAAGATGATCGCCATGGGAATGGCGCTCATCAGATAGGGGCGAAACTTACCCAATTTGGAATGGGTATGGTCTGCAAGGGATCCCAGGATCGGATCATTGATCGCATCCCAGATCCTCGCACCAAGCATCATCACGCCGATGAATGTACCGCTCAAACCGCCGAACATCATCAAAAACATCATCAAATAACTGTTTACAATGGTCGCAAAGCAATCTTTGCCGGCAAATCCAATGGAATATGCCAATTTCCCACTGATCGGGATCCGATCCTCCGGTCGGATCACATATTTCTCCTTCTGTGTCATAAAAAACACCCTCCTCAAAATTCTTAAAAACAAGCACACACATTTATGTTTACGGAAATCTCCGTTTACATACCAATTTTAACAGAAAATCCCTCCTTTATAAACGCATCGCCGCATCGTAGGCTGTCCGGGTGGCATGCTTGACGTCACCGCCCACATGCGGGGCTTTATCCGGCAGCATAAAACGCTTCCACATATCATTCGTATGAACGTTGGCATCCCCGATGATATAAAACTCCGGTGCAATGTCCGCATATTGCATGCAGGCATCAACCATGGGTCTGACTCCGCCGGAAAATACGACACTGTCCGCCTCGATCACACGAACCTCGGGATCCTCTCCCACGTCCGCCGCATCATCCTTATCCGGCATAAACGGCCCGTGCATGGGCATACCGCCCTCTTTTGCCGGGGCGATCTCTACCGTCACCTTCGATGCATCTTCGATCTTTAACGTATTCGCCGAAGTGATAATGGAAAGATTCGGAAGCGTATGCAGATACTCCACAAAGATGGGGCCGCCATGCGCCACATTATCATAATCGATCATGGGCTTGCGGGAGATCAACGTCACCTCATGTCCTGCCTCCGCAAGATAAGCCGCCGTCTCCGTACCGGCAGACGCACCGCCGATCACGATCACACGCTTGCCCAGTTGATCTTCATGACCGAAAACATCAATAGGTGCAAGGATCCGCGGATCCTTGGCGCCTTCTACCGGAACTGTCTTCGGCACAGCACCACAGGCCGCCAGAATGGCGTCATACCCTTCCTTCTTAAGACCCTCCGGATCCGCCTCCGTCCCTACGAGGACCTTGACAGAACTTTTCTCTAATTCCCGGATCAAAAAATCTTTATAATTCTTCAATCCCCATTTCCAGGTGATATGATCCGCATGTTTTAGCTGTCCGCCAAGGGTATCATCCTTTTCGTAAAGAGTGACATCATGCCCTCTCTCACTTGCAACAAGCGCAGCCTTCATGCCGGCGGGTCCACCGCCGATCACCGCCACTTTTTTCTTTCTGATCGGGGCCTTAAACATACCGTCCTCGATATGGGCGCGCCCAATATGCGGATTAACGGAACATACCGCGCCGTGACATTTGTCACACCTAAGGCATGGCACCCAGTCACTGCGCCCGGCCAGTAGTTTTTCACCGTACCGGTCGTCGCAGATAAAGGCTCTGGCCATCGCCACCATATCCGTCTGTCCGTCGGCAATGAATTGCTCGATATCGCAAAGGTCCTGAAATCCGCCACTCGGCGCTACCAGGGCCGGTATCTTTCGTTTCTTAAATGCTTTCGCATACGTAAGTGTCGTTGGCTCATGTTCCGGAGACGTAAACGTGCTCGTATGATGCAGTTCTCCGTTCTTGGCCCGGACTTCAAAGATATCCACCAGACCTTCCTTCGCCCAGAGCTCACAGTAATCCAGAAAATCTTCCTGCGTATAACCGCCGGGCAAATCCTCCTCGCCCGAGATCTGACACTCGATGATAAAGTCCCTTCCGCAATTTTTACGGATCTCCCGAAAAAGCTCCGTCGCAAGACGAGCGCGGTTTTCAAGGCTTCCGCCATACTCATCCACTCTCTGGTTTAATACCGGAGATAACGCATGCGCAAGAAGGGAGCCCTCATAACACATATAGACATTGACACCGTCAAATCCCAAGGTTTTGATCCATGCGCAGTCTCTGGCAAAGTCTTTGACAAACTGCCGGATCCTTTCCTTGCTCATCTCGGGTTTGATGGGATTGGGTCTGCCGTCCGGTCCAAAGTCGCCCAAAGGTCCGGGCAACGGTTTTTTGATCCACTCCGGATGACGTCTGTCGGAAATGCTGACATCCTGGGGAATGGCCGAAGAAAGCGCACCGAGCGCCACGGAGCCGTGGGCATGGATACGATCCGCCATTTCCACAAAATACCGGGTCACCTTGTTGTCCGACATATCAAAATTGCTGACGAACATCGTCTTTCCTGCCGTCTCCGGGAAACTGCCGATGGTACATACCACGGCAGCTGCTCCGTTTCTGGCAAGATCTTCCACAAAACGAAGAGTCCCCTGGGCCGGATAGTTTTCCGGCCCCTGGAGCTCCTGTGAAATACACTTCGTTGCAAGAAGATGATTTTTTAAAACAATGTTCCCAATCCGTATCGGTTGTAAAATATGGGAATACTTATGTTCCATTCTTATGCCTCACTGTTCCAGATTCTTGCAAGGAACGTCTTCATAAAGTGCGAATAACTGATACGCTCTCCGTTCTTTAAGCCACCGATCTTTGCGGAAAGGTATTCATGCTTCTGCGTCGTACCGCTTAATGCGATCACCCAGTGCTGTTGACTGAAATACAGATCCGCTGCCTTGGCTGCCTCAGCCTGCTCCTCGGAGGTCTTTGCGGAAGATGCCGCCATCAAAAGCTCATCCATCTGCGTGTCTCCGTGGAAGGTTGCATAAGCAAATCCGGTCGTAGCATAGTTAAACAATGCAGCGTCCGTAGACTCAAAGTCCGCAAGATGCGTGGAGAAAGCACGACCGTCACTCTCATCGGACTGGATCTGATGTGCTTCGTTCATATCCGCTGCCTGATAGATCTCCATGGTCACGCCGATCTGTGCAAAGTAGCTCTTGGCAAGTTCATAGATATCGCGATCCGCGTTCGGGTCCGTCACAACCGTAAAGGTAAATCCGTCCGGATACCCTGCTTCCGCAAGAAGTTCCTTGGCGCCTTCCGGATCATAGCTGTACTCGGAAAGCAGTTCGTCATCCCACTCATCCACGCTGATCCAGTCACTTCTTGCCGCGATAAACAGGGACGCAAGATTTACCGGCGTGGTGTATCCGTAGTATGCGGAGTTAACTTCCTCAAGATTGATCGCCTTCTGCAGTGCGATACGTACACGGATATCATTCAAGGGTTCGTTGTTAACCTTTAAGTTGATGGCGCTGGCATTGGAATTAAAGGTCAGCACCTGGATGTTGCCGTCCAAGCTGCTTACAAGCTCTCTGCCCTGATCATCCGAAAGGGAAGAATCAAGAGAGATATAATCCAGCTCTCCGGAGATAAAGCTTGCCATCATGGCAGCGGCATCACCGAAAGCACTCAAGGTAACGCTGTCAAGATACGGCAGTTGGTTTTCGGGATATCTCTCGTCGTAATCGTAGTAGTTCGGATTCTTTTCAAATTTGTAGAAAGAATTTGCGGAGTAATCCACAAGAACGTACGGGCCGGTACCGCAGGCATAATGCCAGTCATTTTGCTGCTCTGCCGTCAGGTTCTCCCACTCTACGCCGGTGATGTTGATCATGGACTGCATGAAAGTACCGATCTGTGCTTCCGTGGTAGCCTTTAAATGGAAGACAACGGTGTAATCATCCACCTTTTCAACCAAAGGCTTTGCAGCGTCGCCGCTGGCGTTAAGATCTACCACATCACCGAGCACCATGCCCCACATGCCACCGTAGTCCGGTGCTTCCTTATCCGCATAGCTGCCTACGCCCAACGTTCTGTCATAGCTGTAAACAACGTCATCCGCCGTTAAGTTTCTTCCGCCGAAAACATCATATTCGGCATCTTTTTCCTGGAAATATACATCATCGCGGATGGTTACGGTCAGGTCACAACCGGTATCCGTATATTCCCAAGACCATTCCTTTGCTATCTGTCCGGCGATATCCTCTACCGGCAGTACATTGGCATCAAAATTGTACACATCCGGATCGTTGATGCTCCAATCCGGCGCCCATAAGGTCTCCAACCAAAGCGAATAGGTATAGTTCTCGCCCATCGCCGGATCGAATACCTCGTTGAAGTTCTGATAGTAAAATGTTGCGGATCCGCCGTAGGTCGGCTCGGACGTATTCACGATCCCGGCAAGTCCTTCATTTGCGCCGGAATCATCCGCACTGTCAACTGCTGTTGCGGAGCCGGAAGAAGATCCTCCCCCCTCATTGTCCCCCGTTTCGGATGAACCACAAGCCGCCATGGAAATCGTCATCGCAGCGACTAACCCAAGACTCACCCATCTTTTCAGGTTTTTCATTGTTTCCCTCCTTTTGACTGACACTGTTACATTTATATCCTTCATCTTATACAGATGTGGGATTTCGCTTGGAAAGCACGTATTTCGCGGACTCCTGCCCCGCGATCCTTCCGGTGTTGATCGCAAAACTTGACGTATTGCCGGAGATCGCAAACGGATAGGTGTCGCCGTAGATGCAATTCACGTCATTCCCTGCACCGTAAAGTCCCGGAATGGGATCACACGAGGTGTCTAAGATCTGCGCCCGATGATCGATCCGCATGCCTCCGAGTACGCCGTACGCATGGCGTTTCATCCTTGCCACATAGTATCTTCCGCCCTCGATCGGCATCAGATACCGCGCATTTTTATGAAAGATCGGATCTCCTTTTAGATTCCGGATGTTATCGTTGTATTCCGCAACCGTCTCGATCAGCCGGCGATCGATCCCCATGCCGTCACACAATTCCTCAAGCGTTTCATAAACCATGATATCCTTGTTGCCGCGGTTCCAGTTCATCTCCAGATATTCATCGGCCGTCAGATCGTCCATGAAGCGGACGTTACCCATTTGATAATCCATACCCACGGTTTCGTAATGATGGCGCATAGCCTCCGTAAAGATCATAAAGCCCGTGGACTGTTTCTGTATGGAAATGGCGTTTCCCATAAACGCGGCGTTTTTCATCTCCGCCTCATCGATAAACCGCTC
>CAJOPA010000098.1 GCA_905236235.1 uncultured Eubacterium sp.
GGGAGGAAGCCATGCATTATGCGGACACCCTGGACAGATTCTTTTCCAAGGCGTGGAAAGAATTTTTCGGATATTAGGATAGGGACGTCTTTTTGGCGCAATGCCCGGAAAAGACGTTTTTTATCGCATAGAGGTTAGCAATAGCTAACCAGGAGGGTAAAACATATGGAAAATCAAAAACAGTCAGGTAATGACAAAAAGCGAGGGACCTTAAGCCGGGTCCTGGAATTTGCCGGCAGCAGAAAAAGCAACTATGTTTGCAGTGTCTTGCTGGCGATCTTAAGCGTCCTTAGCGGATTTATCCCGTACATCTTTATGGCCAAGATGGTTACGGGATTATTGGAAAAGACGGCGGATTTTCAATACTGTCTGATGCAGTGCCTGGGGATGGCGGTGTTTTTTGTGCTGCAGCGTCTGTTCCACGCAGGATCGACCTTGATGTCGCACAAGGCAACGTTTGAGGTGCTTGCCAATATCCGCAGGCAACTTACAAAGAAACTGGCAAGGATGCCTTTGGGCGACGTGCTGGACGAATCTTCCGGTACGTATAAAAATATCATTGTCGAGCGTGTGGATTCGATAGAGACCACCCTCGCGCATATGATCCCGGAGGTTACGTCGAACCTGATCATTCCCTTTGTGATCTTTGCGTATATGCTGCATATAGACTGGCGGCTGGCATTGATCTCTCTGATCACGGTTCCCGTGGGGGGCATCTTCTTTATGCTGATGATGGTCGGCAGCAAGGAAAGCTATGAGAATACCGTGGTAAAAACCAAAGCGTTAAACGATACGGCGGTGGAGTATATCGGAGGCATTGAAGTGATCAAGGCCTTTGGCAAGGCAAAGAGCAGTTACGATAAATTTGTGATCGCGGCCAAAGAAGGTGCCGACTGTTTTATTGAGTGGATGCGCCGATGTAATATTTATCAGAATGCGGCCCTTGTACTGATGCCGGCTACGCTTCTCGCTCTGCTTCCTTTCGGCGCGGTACATTTTATCAATGGGTCGGTAACGGCATCGGATCTGCTGATGTTGATCATTCTTTCCCTGGGACTGATCACGCCGTTTGTGGTTGCTGCAAGCTACATGGACGATCTCACAAAGATGGGGACGATCGTCGGAGAAGTGACGGAGATTTTGGACAAGCCGGAGCTTGTTCGTCCGGATACTATGGAAGAAAGTATTGCGGGGACGGATATCTGTCTTAGGGACGTGCGTTTTGCTTACAAAAAGGACGAAGTGCTTCATGGGATCGACCTTACGATCAGGGAAGGCACCGTCAACGCACTGGTGGGTCCTTCCGGATCCGGCAAGTCCACGATCGCCAAGCTGGTCGCTTCCTTCTGGGATGTGGATGACGGCAGTATTTCCTTTGGCGGTGTGGATATCCGAAAGATTCCTTTGGATGATTACCAAAAGATGATCGCCTATGTCTCCCAGAACAATTACCTTTTTGATATGAGCGTGATGGAAAATATTCGCCTCGGAAATCCGAAGGCGACGGACGAACAGGTGATGGAGGCGGCGAAAGCCTGCGGTTGCCATGATTTTATCATAGGCCTTGAAAACGGATATGATACGATCTGCGGCGGCTCCGGAAGTCACCTCTCCGGAGGAGAGCGCCAGCGGATCTCCATTGCCCGGGCGATGCTAAAAGATGCGCCGATCATCATTTTGGATGAGGCGACGGCCTATACCGATCCGGAAAACGAAGCATTGGTGCAGAGAAGTGTCGCGAAACTCGTGCAGGGTCGTACCCTTCTTGTGATCGCACACAGGCTTTCCACGATCGCATCCGCGGATCAGATCATACTGATCAATGACGGAAATGTGGAGGCGTGCGGAACGCAGGAAGAACTTTTGGAGAAAAGCGCCCTGTATCGCAGGATGTGGCAGGCGTACAGTGCGGCAAAGGAGGAAGATCATGTTTAAGACATTACAACAGTTTTTCGATTTTTGTAATCGGGAGGATCGTAATAAATTGTACCTGGCCATAGGGCTCGGGGTGATCAAGGCGGTGTTTGCCGCGCTGCGTATCACTGCGATCGCGGTGGTCGTACAGGGGCTGATCGTGGATAATATGACCATGCGTCAAGTATGGCTGGCCTTGGGGATCATGGTCGTTTCCGTGCTGGGGCAGTTTTTGATCAGTCTGAAAACCACCATGCTGCAGTGTGAGGCGGGGTATCATTCCTGTGCCCATAAGCGGATTGAGATCGCAGAGCATCTCCGTTATCTTCCCATGGGTTTTTTTAATAAAAATTCGCTTGGTGTGATCACCAATGTAACGACCAATACCATGGAATCCCTGGCGGATATCGCGACGAGGATCGTGATGATCACCACGCAGGGGATCCTGACGACTTTCGTGATCGCCTGCTTTGTATTTGCTTTTGATTGGCGGATCGGTTCGGTTCTTGTGGCCGGGATTGCGCTGTATGCCGTTTTTAACGCCGTGATGCAGTATGCGACCAAGCCCGTCGCACCAAGGAAACATCGGGCGGATGAGGATCTGGTTGCGCAGGTGATCGAATACGTACAGGGGATCGATGAGGTCAAAAACTATTCCATGACCGATGACGAGGCAAAGAAGCTCGAGGCCGCGATCGCAGAGAAACAGGGGGCGGATACGGGACTGGAGTATGCGGTCATTCCGTGGGTGACTCTGCAGAATATCGCAACGAAGATCACCGGTGTGGTGATGTGTATCCTGAGCTTGCATTTTTACTTTACGGGTTCCATGCAGCTGTTGTACTGCATTATGATGATGATCGCGACATTTATGGTCTATGAGAGCCTGGATTCCATGAGCGCCATGACGACACTTCTTCGCAATATCCGGATCGCCGTTACGCAGACAAAGCAGATCCTGGACATGCCGCCCATGGATATCGACGGAGAGGATACCACGCCGCAAAGAAGAGATATTGAATTGAAAAATGTCAGATTTTCCTATGACACGAAAAAGATCATCGATGGGGTGAGCCTTACGATCCCCGAAAAGACCACGACGGCCTTTGTCGGACCGTCCGGCGGGGGCAAGACGACGCTTTGCCATCTGATGGCGCGGTTTTGGGATGTGCAGGAAGGTGAGGTCCTTCTCGGCGGTAAGAACGTAAAGGATTACAGCTTTGATTCCCTGATGAAAAACTTTAGTTTTGTCTTCCAGAATGTATATCTTTTTGAAGACACCATCGCCAACAATATCCGGTTCGGTGATCCGGATGCTCCCATGGAACGGGTGATCGAAGCGGCCAAGAAGGCGCAGTGCCACGACTTTATCATGTCGTTGCCTAAGGATTACGAGACGGTCATCGGGGAAGGCGGCGCCAGTCTTTCCGGCGGGGAAAAGCAGAGGATCTCCATCGCGCGTGCCATCATGAAGGATGCGCCGATCATTATTTTGGATGAAGCGACGGCCAATGTGGATCCGGAGAATGAAACGGAGCTGACGGCGGCGATCGAAGCGTTGACCAAAGAAAAGACGATCATCATGATCGCCCATCGGTTAAAGACCGTCCGCCATGCGGATCAGATCTTTGTGATCGACCGGGGGCGGATTGTACAAAACGGCACCCATAAGGAGTTGATGGCCGAGGAGGGTATCTATAAGACCTTTGTAGAGGGACGTCAGGAGGCGGCGTCGTGGAAGATCACGGCGACGGCATCCCAAAGTACATAACCTTTGGCTGTTTTACGGAAATATGCTATGATGAAAGAAGCCTTGGGGCAGGCTCAGGCCTGCCCCACAAAGAGAAAGGATCGTAATCATGGGCGAAAACAGCGAAAGGGATTTTAAACCCAGCGATGTGGTAAAGCATTTTAAGCGGGAGACGCTTGATGAGGAGCAGAGGAAGGACAATATGTATCTGTACCGGATCATCGGGCAGGCAGAGCATACGGAGACCGGGGAAAAGTTAATGTGCTATCAGGCATTGTACGGAGAAGGCAAGATCTGCGCCAGACCGTTTGCAATGTTTATGAGCGAAGTGGACAGGGAAAAGTACCCTGAGATCAAGCAGAGATACAGATTCGAGCGACACAGCTGACGGGAGGATGTGCATATGAGCGAATTACAAAAAGAGATTTCCATCCGGGAGTTGCCGTTTCGGATTGGACAGACGGAAAATAAAGAGGCAGGCACCGGACTGACGGTGATCCTGACCGAAAACGGTATGGCAGCGGGACTTGATGTCCGTGGTGGCGGACCGGCCTCCAGAGACAGCCAGCTGCTTAATCCCTTGATGGCGGCGCAGGAGATCCATGCCGTGGTGCTCGGCGGCGGGAGTGCGTTTGGACTCGGCGCAGCAGGCGGCGTTATGCGTTATCTTGAGGAGAAGGGCATCGGTTTTGATGTCGGTGTTACCAAGGTGCCTTTGGTGGTGCAGTCCGATATCTTTGATCTGACCGTGGCCGATCCTTTTGTGCGTCCGGATGCGGACATGGGA
>CAJOPA010000099.1 GCA_905236235.1 uncultured Eubacterium sp.
GAAAACATGAACAAAAACAGCAGCACGAACATGATCATCGTTATGGTAAAAAAAGTTCTCTTGGAAATCATGTTACATGTCCTCCGCCATCAGATTGTACCCGTAATCAAATGCAAAATTATACAGACTGTACGTATCCTGTCGGATCACATAGCAGATAAATTCATCATCCTCATAGTAAACACTGACTTCATTGGGGCAAACCTCCACAAAAGCCTGTATATAAGCATACATCTTGCTCATCACGATCCAGCGGTTTTGTCCCTGATAAATATTGATCCCGTCCCCTTCCGGCATGGAATAGGATGCGCCTTCCTCGGAAACGGACTGCCCGCTGTCCTCATAGGCTATGGAATAGTCGATCGGTATCTTTTCAATGTAAAAATAAACATATTCCGTGGGAATGATCACTTCCGACTCCGCGCGATCGTAGTATTCCAGATTGCGCAAAAATTCAATGGTTTCGTAATGATACGCATGTTCCCTTAAGATCTCCGTCTCATCATTACAGGAAACCACGGTCCAGTTGTAGTCCGTCGCATCCTTAAGGATACTCATGGTCGTCGCTACGGCACCGTTGGTCTGCAAGGGGGTAAGAAGCACCGGTTCTTGCCTGTAAAGCCCGGCATCAACCACAAAAAACGCTACACCGCCCACAACGGCCGCTCCGGCAAGCTGCATCAAAATCCGGATCTTTCGAAATCCCAAAAGCAGATAGACCCCTGCATCCAAAAGTACGGCCGCCATCATACCGACAAGATACACATAAAAGATCCTGACACGGTTGGCATCCATCAGATTAAAGAGACCGATGCTGCTCCAGGTAAATAACGACAGGCACAACCCATACATGATCGTAACGGAGATCACCGCACTGCCGTAGAAACGATCCCGAAGTTTCGTAAAAAATCCCAACAGGATCCCCGCAGGAAAGATCAGAACCGCCACCCACACAAGCGGAATGCCGTAAAGCTCCATCTCCACCACAACATAGTATTGGAAACTTATAACGAGCGCCTCCATAAAGCGCGCCGGCAACGTTTTAAGGCCCGCCCATACGGCATACAACCGATTTTTCAAAATCTCCCACGAAGACATCTGCGGCTGCTCAACCGCTTCCACGGCCTGTAAGCCTTCCTCCGAATCTTCCTCAAGACCGGAGAAAAGGGTGTCCACATCGATACCGATGGACTCCAGGAGTTCGTAATATTCCTCCTTGGTGATCACATTCCCGTCAAAGTCATAATAGATCTCCCCGTCCTCTCCGTCGGCAGTCTCTCCCGCGCCGGCAGTCTCTCCCGCAACGGATGACTCCCCGGCATCCGTAATCTCCTCGTCAAGCTCTTCGGTCGTCTCTTCCTCCACGGCCTCGAGCCCCATAACGCCAAGCGCCCAGTCCAGCGCTCCGTTGATCTTCGTCCCGCCGGCATAAGCGATCACCATGGGATACAAGGCCAAAAACATCGCAAAGACCACCGCAAGCAGGATGGAACGGAAATACTGCTTTTTAAAGAACCGTCCGATATAGCCGAAAAAGATGCCCACACAGCCGAATGCGGCGATGAAAACGGCATAAAAATGCGAAGTGAACGCGGTTGCGATCGACATGGCAAAGATCCACAAACAAAACGTACTGTTGGATCTGGTAAAGGAATGCTCTTTAAACCATTCCATAAAAACCGTCGGTTTAACGGCAAAAAACCGCATTTTTATACCGGAGACCAATCCAAAGGCAAACACCTTCCGGGAAATTTTTCGCTCCGGGATCTTCTTTCCGTTTTGATCCCTCCGGTCTTGATACCAAAGCGTCATCAATTCCTTTTGTTTTAGGATTTCCGTGCGATTATAGGAACGGATGGCCAGACGGTCCAAAAACCGCTCCCGCAGGCTTCCTTTTTCCCGACGTTTTTTATCTGCGGCCGCCTTTTTGGCAAGCTTTTCATCTTTTTTGATCCGCGCTTTTTCTTGTCCGGCAGTCTTTTTCTCCTTCCGGGACAGCTTTTTCTTTTTACCCGTATCGTTTTCTGTCTCCGCACTCCGCTCCCTGAAAAACAGCATGGCAAAATACACGGAAGGAAGCAAAAAGATCATACTGAACTCCTGCGGCAGCGCGCTGATAAAACGCACCAGGCACTCCTCATTCCACAGGGCAAATCCGAAAAAGCCGAACAAACCCACAAAGGGCATGAAGACATTCTTTAACATGCTGCGCAAAAATGCATACAGCATCATGGAGATCGCAAGGATCATCACATAGCCGA